>JARLJS010000289.1 GCA_031291075.1 Nevskia sp.
CAAGAAGGTGTCCGATTTCCTCTGCGCTCGCCTTGAGCGGCCTGACGAAAGCATCCTTCCGTTCAGGAGGAAAGCGGACCTTGATCGTGTAATCCCCCGCGTCTGAAAAGCAAAGCAGATATTCGGACGCAGGTAACATACATGCCCCTAAGAATTGTCTTCGCCGTCCACGCCCGCTTTCCAGACGCCGACAAAATACTCATGGTCTATTTCCGAAATACCCTGCACCACCTCGACATTGAAGGTATTTGGGCCAGCATCCAACTCGATCTGCAAGAACTCCTGATCGTTGATCCGGCTTTGGTCGGTGAACCTCACAACTGACAGGTAAAAGCCGCCGGCATATCGGGCATCTTCACAAGGCAGGTTGCCGTAATTGCTGCTTTCACCGGAGGCCTCGTATGTCTCGGTCTCAAGGTGCCATCCATGTTCCTGCTCATCGCCGTCTAAGGTGTTGTGCAGATCGTCGGAAGTGATTAGATTGACAACATCGGATAGCCGGTCTTCATTGAGGCCAAAGGCAGGGATGCCTTGGAGCTTTGCGCGGAGATGGTTTTGCACTGCTTCCAGCGTTCGATCACCGGCTTCGTCATCTGCCTCAATACTGAACAGAGCAACATCTGCGCCGAACTTGAAGGCAATCAGCTTCTCAGTGCGGGCAAGCCACAACTCCAATTGCCCCTCATCGGCGAGAGAAGAATTGTCAATCTGCTCCCAGTTGTCGTCTGGATTCCAGTCTTCTAGAACCACGCCAATGTTGATCTTGCTCAGCTGCAAAATAGACATTTGTTTCCCATTTACGTATTCCCACTAAAACTGCGAATTTTGTAGCAGTTCGGGCAATCGAGTATGAAAATCGTCGTTTACGTCCCGCGGCTTGTCTTCCATTCCGATGCGGTTCCCCAGGACGGTCAGAAAGAGGCGTCCTTGGGCTTGCTTCTGGAAATAGTGCAGGGGAAGGAAATGGGCGCGAAGTCTATGGTTCTATCGTCGAAAAAGGCAGGGCCGCTGAGCCAAATCACTGTAGGCTTACTCTTCGGCCATGCCTTTAGCGCGGCATCAGCATCGTTGCTAATCGGCAGTTTAATAACGCCGTCGAATTGGGTATGAATAGTTCCCGTTTGCTGGTCGAATGTAATCTTGAAAGCGTTGTAGGGGGAAAAGTATCCTTCCTTTAGACCCATTAACGAAGCATTACGCTCCCTTTCGTCGTACTCGTTCAAGGTCATCCGAAACATCTGAGCGTAAGGATGCATTGCGTCTGCGGCCCATTCGTCCCGTGTTTCCGCCGAAGCTTTGTCCCAGATGCGTCTAACAATTTTGTAGTCAAGCTTCGTCTTCACAAAAACGGTTGGCATCTCTAATCCTTATTGGGTTCAATCATCCCGCCAAAGCCAGTTAGCTGTGAATTCACAAGAAGGGCGCGACCTCGCATCGGTCGCGCCCTTCGGCGCATGTTCAGTATCGTGTACGGAAGTTCAGTATAGTGAACAGACAGTTGCTGCTCAAGACCCCACTGTTTTGCCCTCTCATAAGAGTGTTTGGGCAGATTCAGGGTGCGGCCAGAGATTGCCTTCGGGAAGGTGTTGCGGTCGCTGCGGCTTGAGATCGGGAAGACGCAAGAGACGCTCGCCTTTGATGCGGACCTGCAACGCCACTACATCTCGCTGCTCGAACGCGGTTCAAGCTCGCCCACGCTGAAGACAATATTCTGTCTGGCGAATGCATTGAACATCTCGCCCGATCAATTAGTGTCGCTCGTGGTAGTCGAGCTTCAAAAAAACAAGCTGCACAAGTAGCTCGAATATGAGCATTCAGGTGTTGGCGTGGGCAGAAAATGTTTTACTTTAATTAGACATGACATGAGCAGCGAGTGGGCACCCGCCGCGGCGATCTCGAGCGCGCGGCGCGCCTGGAACTGGCCGCGGACATCGGCAAGATCCGGCGCGCTGGCCTGCGCCGGGGCCGGCTCGCGCCGGGGCAGGATGGCCAAGCCCTCGCCATGCAAAATGGAGCAAAGTGCACCAAGTTGGTTCGCAACGGCGATCGCGCAGTGCCTTGCGACCGCTGCTTCTTCGGCATTTGCCTCCGGAACGAGCAGGATGCGCCCCATTTTGGAGCATTTGATGGCTGCCGGCAGCACTCCGCGGACGGCGCGAATCTCGCCGCTGAGCGACAGCTCCCCCAGCACCTCGAGGCCGTCCAGGGCCTGCGCCGGGATCTGGTCCGAAGCGGCGAGGATGCCGAGTGCGATCGGCAGGTCAAAGCGGCCGCCGTCCTTGGGCAGGTCGGCGGGCGCCAGATTGACCGTGACGCGGCGGTTGGGGAACTGGTAGCCGCTGTTGAGGATGGCGGCGCGCACGCGGTCGCGCGATTCGCGCACGGCCGCTTCCGGCAGGCCGACGATCGACAGGCCGGGCAGGCCGGGCGCCAGATGGACTTCGACGCTGACCGGATCGGCGGAGAGGCCGTTCTGCGCCCGGCTGAGGACCGTGGCAAGGCCCATGGGCGCCGGTCTAGCCCGCGCGCTCGGTGGTTCCGCGCTGTTGCTCCAGCGTCTTGAGGCGCTTCTCCAGGTTGGCCAGCCGGGCCTGGGTGCGGGCCAGCAGCTCGGCCTGGACGTCGAAGCGCTCGCGGCTGACCAGCTCCAGCCGGTCGAGGCTGGCGCGCAGCACCGCCCGGAAGTTGTCCTCGAGCTCGCTCCGCAGCCCCTTCAGGCCGGGCGGCAGCACCCGCGACAGGCGCGCCGCAAGGTCTTCGAGTTGTTTGGGGTCCAGCATCGCTTGCCTCCGTTTTGCTGCGAGTCTAGCCAACCACGGCAGCGGGCGCACGGGCCACGCCGGTCGGGCGTCGCGGGGGGTCGATGGCACATTCCATGCTTCTACCGGCTAGTCACGCCGTTGGGGGTTCCAGGCGGCGGGCGTCAGACGTTTCAACCGCTGCAGGAATGAAGGAGTTTTCATACATGAAATTGATCACAGCCATCATCAAGCCGTTCAAGCTTGACGAGGTGCGTGAAGCGCTATCGGAGATCGGCATAGCCGGCATCACCGTCACCGAAGTCAAGGGTTTCGGGCGGCAGAAAGGCCACACCGAGCTGTACCGCGGTGCGGAGTACGTTGTCGACTTTCTGCCCAAGGTCAAGATCGAGGTCGCCGTCACCGACGACAAACTCGACCCCGCCATCGAAGTCATCACCAAGGCCGCACACACCGGCAAGATCGGCGACGGCAAGGTGTTCGTGTTCACCCTCGACCAGGCCATCCGCATCCGCACCGGCGAGACCGGCAAAGACGCGTTATAAGTCCAAGGAGTTCAAAAAAATGCTTTCCCTGACCAACCTCGTTCGTGTGCTGCTGTTCGCGATGCTCGGCGCGTTCGGTAGCGTGGCGCTGGCGGATGAACCGCCGGCGCCGGCACCCGCTACTCCCGCTGCCACCGCTCCTGCCGCCGCCCCGGCAGCTGCGGCACCCGCCGCGGCAGCCGCCACCCCACCCACCCCCAAGTGTGGTGACAAGGGCTTCGACTGCAACAAGGGCGACGTGGCGTGGATGATGACTTCCACCGCCTTCGTGCTGTTCATGACCGTACCCGGCCTGGCGCTGTTCTACATGGGCATGGTGCGCACCAAGAACTCGCTGTCCACCACCATGCAGAGCTTCTCCATCTTCTGCGTCATCTCGGTGTTGTGGGTGGTGTACGGCTACAGCGTGGCGTTCACCGCCGGGCACGACGGCCACTGGTACCAACCCTTCCTAGGCTCGCTTGACAAGCTGTTCATGGCCGGCGACGACCCCACCACCGCGGTCGCCGCCACCTTCAGCAAGGGCCAGTACCTGCCGGACTACGTGTACTGCATGTTCCAGCTGACCTTCGCCGCCATCACCGTGGCCCTGATCGCCGGCGGCTACGCCGAGCGCTTCAAGTTCAGCGCGGCGATGATCTTCAGCATTCTGTGGTTCACCTTCGCCTACCTGCCGGTGGCCCACATGGTGTGGTACTGGGACGGCCCGGATGCGTACACCGACGCCAAGGCTGGCGACATCGCCAACAGCCACGCCGGCTTCATCTTCCAGAAGGGCGCGCTGGACTTCGCCGGCGGCACGGTGGTGCACATCAACTCCGGCATCGCCGCGCTGGTCGCCGCCCTGATGCTGGGCAAGCGCGCCGGCCTGGGCAAGGTGCATATGGCCCCGCATAGCGTGACCATGACCGCCATCGGCACCGGCATGCTGTGGATGGGCTGGTTCGGCTTCAACGCCGGTTCCGCCCTGGAAGCGACCGGCGCCGCCGGCCTGGCCTTCTTCAACACCCTGTTCGGCACCGCCGTCGCCGGCTGCACCTGGGCCATCACCGAGTGGGTGCTGAAGGGCAAGCCCAGCCTGCTGGGCGTGTGCTCCGGCATCGTCGCCGGCCTGGTGGCGATCACCCCCGCGGCCGGTTACGTGGGCCCGATGGGCGCGCTGATCACCTGCGGCGTGGCCGGCGTGGTGTGCCTGCTGGCCTCCACCAAGGTCAAGGCCATGCTCGGCTACGACGACGCGCTCGACACCTTCGGCGTGCACTGCGTGGGCGGCATCATCGGCTCGCTCGGCACCGGCATCTTCGTCAACCCGAAGTTCGGCGGCCAGGGCGTGTACGACTACGTGGCCAACAAGGTCGCTGACTTCGATGCCGGCGCGCAGATCGTGTCGCAGCTGTGGGACATCGGCATCACCCTGGTGTGGTCCGGTTCCGTCGCCTTCGTGATCCTGCTGGTGCTGAAGATGACCATCGGCATCCGTTCGACCGACGCCGACCAGGAAGAAGGTCTGGACCTCGCCGACCACGGCGAAAAGGCCTACAACTACTAAGCAGCCGCAGTACGCCTCCCCGCCAAGGGGAGCGGGAACAGGGCGGGCCGGCAACGGCCCGCCCTTTTTGTGGGCGGCATCCACTGCGGCACGCGAACCGCCGCACAGACGCCGCCGCCCCCACCGGGTAATCTGGAGCCCAATTCGAGGGTGTTAGACTCTGCCAATCGCGGGAGGAAAGCCAAGCACATGAAAATGCTGATCGCCATCATCAAGCCGTTCCGCCTGGACGCAGTCCGCGAAGCGCTCGCCGAAACCGGGGTGCAGGGCATGACGGTGACGGAAGTCCGCGGCTTCGGCCGCCAGAAGGGCCACACCGAGCTGTATCGCGGCGCTGAATACACGGTGGACTTGCTGCCCAAGATCAAGATCGAGGTGGCGCTGGCCCCGGAGATGGTGGACAAAGCCGCTGACGCCATCCTGAAAGCCGCTCGTACCGGCCAGATCGGCGACGGCAAGATTTTCATCTACGATCTGGGCCAGGCGGTGCGCATCCGCACCGGCGAGTCCGGCGTCGGCGCGGTCTAGGTTCCCTGGGCGCAACGCCGCAACTGGTCTTCGAAAAGGAGCTCCTATGCGCGGAACGGTGGTGAAGGCTGGCCTGGCAGCGGCGGGGCTGCTGCTGGCGGCGGCGGTGACCGCCCAACCGAACATGTACCGCTGGGTCGACAAGGACGGCCACGTCCATTACGGCGACCAGCCCGGCGTCGCCAACGCCCAACGCCTGGAAACGTCGCAGCAGCCCAACGCACAAGGCGCCCAGGCCCAGCCCGGTGGCGGCGGCAGTTCAGGCGCGACCCAGACCGCTTCCGGCCCCGCTGCCGACTGCAAGTCCAAAACCGAGCAGCTGGCGAACTATCAGAACGCGGCCAGCATCACCGAGACCGACGCCATCGGCAACAAGCACGAGTACAGCGCGGAGGAGCGGCAGAAGCTGGTCGACCTGACACAGAAGTACGTCGACGAGCACTGCAAGCAGAACCCCTGAGAGAGGGCCTAGCCCAAAGCCTGCTTGACGAAATTCGGCAGGGCGAACGCCGCCTTGTGGGTGTCGGCGTTGTAATACTTGGTGCCGAGCGCGGCGATCATCGCCTCGTCCAGTCGTTCCGCCAGGGGCCCCGCGGTCTTCTGGGCCACCGAGCCCGACCACCAGCCGGAGGGGTAGATCGGCTGCGGGAAGTGCAGCAGCCGGGTCTGGGCGAAGCCGGCTTCGCGCATGAAGCGGTGCATCTCGGCGATCAGCTCCAGGTGCAGCAGGGGTGATTCGGACTGCTGTACCAGCAGGCCACCGGGCCGCAGCGCCTTCAGGCAATCGACGTAGAACTTGAGCCCGAACAGGCCCTCGGCCGGGCCGACCGGATCGGTGGAGTCGATGATGATCAGGTCCAGGCTGGCGGCCGGCGCCTGCTTCATCCAGGCGATGCCGTCGCCGAAGAACAGGGTGGCGCGCGGATCGCCGTTGGCCACGCACAGTTCGGGGAAATACTGCTCGGACAGGCGCGTGACGCGCTCGTCGATCTCCACCTGCACGGCGCGCCGCACTTCCGGATGCTTGAGCACCTCGCGCAGGGTGCCGCAGTCGCCACCGCCCACCACCACCACGTCCTGCGGGTTGGGATGGGAGTTGAGCGCCGGGTGCGACATCATCTCGTGGTACAGGAAGTTGTCGCGGGTCGAGACCATGGTGCAGCCGTCGATGGTCATCAGGTAGCCGAAGCTTTCCGTGCGGTAGATCTCGATCTTCTGGTACGGGGTCTGCTCGGCGTGTACGCGCTCGCCCAGCTTGAGCGAAAATGCCGTCCCCGTGCGTTCTACGGCTTCGCTGAACCAGCTCTGATCGAGAGACATGGTGGAACTCCTGTTCATATTCCTGTATTAAGGCGCGCAGTATAAGGGCAGCAGGTTAAGGATGAACGATCAAGTGACCAAACCCGCGTGGACCGCCGCCGGCGCCGCGGCGCTGTACAACATCCCGCAATGGGGCGAGGGCTATTTCGGCGTGGGCGCCGACGGCCATCTCAAGGTGCGGCCGTACCGCGACCGCTCGCCGGTGGAGATCGACCTGTACGAACTGGCCCAGCGCCTGCCGCGCGAGGGCCTGGACCTGCCGGTGCTGGTGCGCTTCACCGACATCCTCAAGGACCGCGTCGATGCCCTCACCGGCGCCTTCACCACGGTCATCGCCGAGTACGACTACAAGGGCGGGTATACCGCGGTCTACCCGATCAAGGTCAACCAGCAGCGCGAAGTGGTGGAATCCATCGTGCGCCACGGCGGTGCGCGGGTCGGCCTGGAAGCGGGCAGCAAGCCCGAGCTGGCGGCGGTGCTGGGCGTGGCCCCGGCCGGCAGCATCATCGTCTGCAACGGTTACAAGGACCGCGCCTACATCCGGCGCGCGCTGATCGGACAGAAACTCGGCCATCGCGTCTACATCGTGGTGGAGAAGCCCGGCGAGCTGGACCTGGTGCTGGAGGAGTCGAAGAACCTGGCCGTCGCGCCCCTGATCGGGCTGCGCGTGCGACTAGCTTCGATCGGCGCCGGCAAGTGGCAGAACACCGGCGGCGAGAAATCCAAGTTCGGCCTGTCCTGCGCGCAGGTGCTGGAAGCGCTGGCCCGGCTGCGCCACGCCGGCGCGCTGGACACCCTGCGCATGATCCACTTCCACCTCGGTTCGCAGATCGCCAACGTGCAGGACATCCAGCGCGGCATGAAGGAAGCCGCCCGCTTCTACACCGAGTTGCGCGCCCTGGGCGCGCCGGTGGACACCCTGGACGTGGGCGGCGGCCTGGGCGTGGACTACGAGGGCACGCGCTCGCGCTCGTACTGCTCGATGAACTACAGCCAGCGCGAGTACGCCCGCAACATCGTGCGCACCCTGCAGGAAGTCTGCGGGGCCGCCGGCCAGCCCGAACCCGCCTTGATCAGCGAATCCGGCCGTGCCCTCACCGCGCACCACGCCGTGCTGATCACCGAGGTGATCGACCACGAATCGGCGCCGGCCATCGCGCCGCAGCCGCCGACCGCGGAGGACCCGCCGATCCTGCACGAGCTGTACGACCTGCTGGGCGAGGCGGGCGCGCGCCCGCTGGAATGCCTGCATGACGCCGTGACCTGCCTGGGCGAAGCGCAGGCGCAATACACCCACGGCGTGCTCACCCTGCCGCAGCGCGCCTACGCCGAGAAGACCTACTTCGCCGTGTGCCGCGCGCTGGCGCCGGGCCTGGACCCGTCCATCCGTTCCCACCGCGAAGCCCAGGACGAGCTGCGCGAGAAGCTGGCGGAGAAGTATTTCTGCAATTTCTCGGTGTTCCAGTCGGTGCCGGACGCCTGGGCCATCGACCAGGTATTCCCCATCCTGCCGATCCACCGGCTGGACGAGCGCCCGGAGCTGCGCACCACGCTGTGCGACCTGACCTGCGACTCCGACGGCCGCATCGATCAGTACGTCGATCACGGCGGCCTGGAGCCGACCCTGCCGGCGCACCCGCTGCGTTCCGGCGAGCCCTACCTGCTGGGCTTCTTCATGGTCGGCGCCTACCAGGAAATCCTGGGCGACATGCACAACCTGTTCGGCGACACCAATGCGGTCAACGTCAGCATCGACGCCGACGGCACCTCCTGGAGGCTGGAGGGCGCCGAGAACGGCGACCGTACCGAGGACCTGCTGCGCTACGTGCACTTCGCCCCGGAGGAGCTGGGCCAGGCCTACCGCCGCAAGTTCGCCAACTCCGAGCTGCCGGCGGCGCAGCGCAGCGCACTGCTGGCCGAGCTGGAAGCGGGACTTTCCGGTTACACCTATCTCGCCCAAAACGGCTGATGGAACAGGATGCGGGCATGGCCCGGCACTGGTCCGACCGGGCGCTGCTGCTCGCCCGGCGCACGCTGCAGTGGGTCCGGGTGGGGGCGGAAGCGCTGCTGGACACGGAAAAGTTCGTGGTGGCGAACCGCACGCCCTACGAGGTGATCCACCGCAAGGGACTGCTGTCGGTGCGGCGCTATCCGCCGCTGACCGAAGCCACCATCCAGGTCGGCGACGAGCTGCGCCCGGTGCGGCTGCGGCGCCACCGGGTGCCGGTGGTGCTGGTGCCGCCGCTGGCGGCGGATCCCCTCAACTTCGACCTGCTGCCAAACCGCAGCCTGGTGCGCTTCCTGCTGGCGCGCGGCTTCCGCGTCTACCTGCTGGATTTCGGCAGCCCGGAGCTCGACCACTCGCACCTGGGCCTGGCCGACTACACCACGCGCATGCTGCCGGAAGCCCTGGCCGCGGTGCGCAAGGATAGCGGCGAGCAGGAGCTGAGCCTGCTCGGCTACTGCCTGGGCGGCCTGTTCTGCCTGATCTACGCCGGCTGGTCGCTGGATCCGCAGCTGCGCAACATCGTCACCATCGCCAGCCCGATCGACTCGCACCAGACCGGTTTCGGCGGGCGGGTGGTGGCGGCGATGAACCGCACCGCGCACCTGGTGCGCAGCCTGACGCCGTTCCGCATCCACAATATCGATCCGCAGCGGCTGAACATCCCCGGCTGGGCATCATCACTGGCGTTCAAGCTGACCAACCCGCGCGGCACGCTGCAGAGCTACCTGGACCTGGTGATGAACCTGTGGGACCGCGCCTACGTCACCGAGCACCGCACCATGTCGCGCTGGTTCAACCGCATGCACGACTACCCGGGCGGCATCGTGCAGGACCTGGTGGTGCAGGTGGGCATCGACAACCAGCTCGCGCAGGGGCGCCTCCAGATGGGACGGGGACGGCAGGCGCGGCTCGACCAGATCCAGTGTGCGATCCTGGCCATCGCCGGATCGGGCGACCGCATTGTCACGGAGGAATCGGCGCGCAAGCTGTTGGAGATCGTGGCATCCCACGACAAGCGTTACATGGTGGCGCCCGGCGGCCACGCTGGCGTGTTTGCCGGCAGAGGGGCGCCGGCCGCCACCTGGACCTACGCCGCCGACTGGCTGGCGACGCGTTCGGGCGGCCGCGGTGCCGGCACCGCCGCCAGGAAGCGGTCCAGCTCGCGCAGGAAGCGCAAGGGCGCCTCGAAAGGCAGCACGTGACCGCAGCAGCCGTCGACCGGGTCTGAGAGGACTGCTTCAAGCCGTTGCCGGCGCCGCCCGCTCCGGCAGCCTCACCTCGAACACGCAGCCGCCGCCCTCGCGTGCCAGGCACGCCACGCTGCCGCCATGGTGCTCCGCAATCTGCCTCACCAGCGCCAGGCCCAGACCCCAGCCGCTGCCGGTTTCCCTGGCTCCGGCGGGCCGGTAGAACGGCTCGAACACGCGCTCGCGGTCCGCGGCGGCAATGCCGGGGCCGCGGTCGCCGACCTGCAGCACCCGCGCGCCGTCGGCAGCGATCGACACGCGCGCCTGCACTTCCCCGCCGCCATGCTTGAGCGCGTTGTCGAGGAGGTTGCGCAGCAGCCTGCGCAGCAGGCGCGCATCGCCGCGCAGCGGCGCCGGCTCCAGCTCGAACGGCACCAGTAACCGCGCGCATTCTTCGGCCACCAGCGCGGCCAGGTCCAACGGCTCGGCGGCGGGCCGGGTCTGCACCGTCTCCAGCTTGCTGGCCAGCAGGATTTCCTCGATCTGCGCGTCGATCTCGGCGCAGTCGCGGCGCACGCCCTCCAGCCACTGTGCATCGGCCGCGCCGCCGTGCAGTTCCAGCGCCATACGGATGCGCGCCAGCGGCGAGCGCAGCTCGTGCGAAGCATTGGCCAGCAGGCGGCGGTGCGCCTGCAGCAGCGAGGCGACACGGTCGGCCATGCGATTGAAGCTCTGCGCCAGCACCGAAACCTCGTCGCGGCCGCCGGCGTCGGCGCGTACCGCTAGGTCGCCGCCGCCGAAGCGGTCCACCGTACCGGCCAGCGCCTCCAGGCGCCGCGTCAGGCGACGCGCCAACGGGTAGGTGGCCACGGCCACCCCCAGCGCGATCCAGACAACGATGACCAGGCTATGCCAATGGAATCGCATGCGCCCGGGCCGCAGCTCGATCAACAGCGTGCGGCCGTCGCGCAGCTGGATGCGGTGCAGGCTCAGCGTGCCGTGCGCGCCCGTGCCTTCGGCGCTGCCGCCAGCCAAGGTGCCGGCGCTGCCGATCAGCGCGCCGTCGCGGTCGCGCAGCTCCAGGCCCGCCACCTGCTGCGACAGGTAGCCGTGCAGGCCGGCGGTCACCATATCGCGCGCCGCGCCGGGCGGCGGCAGCGTGCGGCCGGCCAGGGCGGCGGCCAGGCTCTCGTGCTGGGACTCCATCATGCGTTGCGTGATCAGGCCCCACAGCAGCGCCGTAACCACCACCACCGCCAGCAGCGACAGCAGCGTGGTCAGGTAGATGCGGACATGCAGGCGGTGGATCACGGCGCTGCTTCCTCGTCCTGCGAGCGCGCGAGCAGGTAGCCGACGCCGCGCAGGGTGAGGATGCGTTTCGGATGCTTGGGATCGTCCTCGACGGCGGCGCGGATGCCGGAGATATGTACGTCGATGGTGCGGTCGAAGGTATCCGCGCCGCGGCCGGCCACCGCGTCGAGCAGCTGGTTGCGGGTGACCACGCGCCCGGCGCGCTCGGCAAGAGCCAGCAGGATGTCGAACTGGTAGCCGGTCAGCGCGCGCTGCCGCCCGTCGACCCGCACCTGCCGCGCCTCGCGGTCGATCTCCAGCCGGCCGAAGCGCAGCACCGGACTGGCCGGCGCCGCGCCGCGGCGCAGCACCGTGCGCAGTCGCGCCAGCAGCTCGCGCGGCTCGAACGGCTTGGGCAGGTAGTCGTCTGCGCCCAGCTCCAGGCCGATGACCCGGTCAGTGCAGTCGCCGCGCGCGGTGAGCATGATGATCGGCACGGCGCAGCTGGCGCGGAGGCGGGTGCAGACCTCCAGCCCGTCGCCGTCCGGCAGCATCAGGTCGAGGATGATCGCGTCCGGCCGCAGCCGGCGCTGCTCGGCCAGGCCAGCCTGCGCGGTATGACAGCGGCTCACGTGATAGCCGTGCTGCCCCAGGTATTGCGCCAGCATGCCGCACAGGCGCTCGTCGTCGTCGACGATCAGCACGCTCTTGTTGCCGCCGTTCGCTGTCGCTTTCGTCATCGCTTGCCCGTCGAAAACGCGCAAGGCCGCCGTCCCGAGGGACGGCGGCCGTCGGTGTCGTCAGCGCGCGGCTTCAGCCGCCCATGGGGTGAAACGCCATCATGTGATGATGACCGGAGGCCATCATCTTGTCGATGTGCGCGCCGAGCTGCTGGCGCTGCGCCGGCGTCAACACCTTGGCCGCCTGCATCAGGGTGTCGGTGACGCGCTGGCTGGTCGCCAGCAGCAGCTGGTCCTGCTCACCGCGCAACTGGGTCACCGCCGCCTCGTCGATGTCGACGGCGGTGAGCAGGGTCTTGAGCTTGCCCATGTTCTGGTGGAATTTCTGCATGTCGGCGTGCTCGGCCGTCATCGCGTCCTTGAACAGGGTGTCGATCTGCTGCCTCTGCGCGTCGCTGGCGTCGATCTCGGTCAGCGCCTGATCGAGATGCTGCTGCATGCGCTCGTGATGCTGCTGCATCATCGACATGGAGTCGTCGGCCGGCGCCTGCGGCGCGCTGATCGCCGCCATCGCCGCCATGCCCAGGCCCACCGCGCCGCCTACCACCGCGGTGCGCAACAGCCAGCCTGTCCAGCCTTGCCGGCTCGTGCCGGTGCCATTCGTCTGCGTCATGGTCCACCTCCGTCGTCGTGAGAGTCCCGGACTTGGCCGGGGGAGCGGGGTGGATGCTGCGCTGCTGCCGTTCAGGCCGTGCGAAGGCTTTGTAAAGATTTATTGAGCGGACGGCCCATGGCCGCCGCCGCGGCTCAGGCAGCCAGCTGCCCGGCGACGTGCGTGCGCGGCAGCGCCGGCACCGGCGCCAAGAAGCGCTCCAGCTCGCGCAGGAAGCGCAGGGGCGCCTCGAACGGCACCACGTGCCCGCAGCCGTCGATCGGCACCAGCCGCGCGTGCGGCACGTACTGCGCGATGCGGTACTGGCCGGCGGCGGGATAGATGCGCGATTGCATGCCGATCAGCACCGTCATCGGCACGCGTAGCCGTGGCAGGCTCGGGCGCCAGTCGTAGTCGTCCTCCATGTACGACCGCAGGCAGTCGAGGTAGATCGGCCAGTTCTCGGTGGGGGCGACGTAGCGCATCAGTAATTCGTGGCGCGACAGGCCGGCCACGCCGACGAAACCGCGGCGGTGGAAGGCGAACTCGGTGAACTGGGCCAGCGCCCGCCACAGGGCCTTGCGTAGCACCCGCGGCAGCTCGCGGTAGGGCTTGTGGCGACCCTCGTTTTCCAGCGCCTCCATCAGGTGCAGCCAGATGGCGAACTGGTCCTCCTGCGCCTCGCCCAGCACGCCGTGGCGCCAGTCGGCGCCGTTGAGCACGCACGGCGCCTGGTCCATGTGCAGGTAGGCGCGGACGCGGTCGAAGCCGTAGTGGCGCTGGTACTGCAGGGCGGTGCAGGCGCCCATCGACAACCCACCGAGGTAGACGTCGTCCAGGTCCAGGGCGAGCAGCAGGTCGTGCAGGTCGTCGGCGTGCTGGTCGAGGATGCTGGACCGGGCCAGGGGCAGGGTGTGGGAGCCGCCGAAGCCGCGCAGGTCGGGGATGACGAAGCGGACCCGCCGCGCCAGCGGCGCCACCAGCGGCACCCACATGGCCGCGCGCATGGCGAAGCCGTGGAGCAGCACACAGGTGTCGGGACCACGGCCGAAACTGAGGTAGTGCAGCGCTGCGCCGTCGCGCATGATGGCATTAGGCATGCCTAGGCACTTTACTGGTAATCAGGATTTTCGCTACTGCGAACACCTACGACTTTGGTCTAAGAGAATTTCCCCCAAACTTTTTTCTGAGGTGGATCAATCAACTGCACATCCGTGCAGTTGATGCATAATGAAGCATGCAAAAGCGACTGGATTTCGGCGCCGGTGCGGCACTGGCGGACGGGGCCTTCCACCCGGCGGTGAGCGGCTGGCTGAGCGGGCGCTTCGGCCGGCCCACCGAGGTGCAGGCGCGCACCTGGGCGCTCACCTCGCAGCACCGTCACGTGCTGGTGACGGCGCCCACCGGCTCCGGCAAAACGCTCGCCGCCTTCCTGTCGGCGATCAACGACCTGGTGGTGGCGGGGCTGCAAGGCAGGCTGGGCGACGAGGTACACGTGCTGTACGTGTCGCCGCTCAAGGCCCTGTCCAACGACATCGAGAAGAACCTGCAGGAGCCGCTGGCCGGCATCCGTGAACGGCTGCGCGAGCTGGGCGGCCCCGAGCTCGACATCCGCGTGGCGGTGCGCACCGGCGACACCAGCACGGTGGAGCGCGAGCGCATGCGCCGCCAGCCGCCGCACATCCTGGTGACCACGCCGGAGTCGCTGTTCATCCTGCTCAGCTCCGACTCCGGCCGCCGCATGCTGCGCTCCACCCGCAGCGTGATCGTCGACGAGCTGCATGCGGTAGCGGGCTCCAAGCGTGGCGCGCACCTGATGCTGACGCTGGAGCGGCTGCAGGCGCTGTGCGCCAGTCCGCCGCTGCGCATCGGCCTGTCCGCCACGGTGAAGCCGATCGGGGAGATGGCGCGCTACCTGCTGGGCGAGCGCGACGAGGCGATCGACGTGGTCGACGCCGGCCACATCCGCGAGCGCGACCTGGCGCTGGAGCTGCCGCGCTCGCCGCTGACCGCCGTGATGCCCAACGAGGTGTGGAGCGAGATCTACGACCGCCTGGCGGAGCTGACCCGGCAGCACCGCACCACCCTGATCTTCGTCAACCAGCGGCGCCTGGCCGAACGCGCCGCGCGGCACCTGGCCGAGCGCATCGGCGAGGAGCACGTCTCCGCCCATCACGGCAGCCTGTCGAAGGAGCATCGCCTGCGCGCCGAGCAGCGCCTGAAGGCGGGCCAGCTCAAGGCGCTGGTCGCCACCAGCTCGCTGGAACTGGGCATCGACATCGGCCAGATCGACCTGGTCTGCCAGCTCGGCTCGCCGGCTTCGATCAGCGCCTTCCTGCAACGCGTCGGTCGCGCCGGCCATGCCATCGGCGCCATCCCCAAGGGCCGGCTGTTCCCGCTGTCGCTGGACGACCTGGTGGAGTGCACCGCCCTGCTCGACGCGGTCGAGCGCGGCGAGCTGGACCGCATCCGCGCGCCGCAGAAGCCGCTGGACGTGCTGGCGCAGCAGATCGTGGCCGAGGTCGGCTGCCGCGAGTGGAGCCTGGACGAGCTGTACCGCAGCCTGCGCAGCGCGCAGCCCTACCGCGAGTTGGGGCTGTCGGAGTTCGAGCAGGTGGTGCAGATGCTGGCCGACGGCTACACCACCCGCCGCGGCCGCCGCGGCGCCTACCTGCACTACGATGCGGTCAACCGCGTGCTGCGCGCGCGCCGCGGCGCGCGCCTCACCGCGGTGACCAACGCCGGCGTGATCCCCGACCAGTTCGACTACGAGGTGACGCTGGTGCCGGAGGGCCACCGTATCGGCACGCTCAACGAGGACTTCGCCTTCGAGAGCATTCCCGGCGACATCTTCCAGCTCGGCAACACCTCGTACCGCATCGCCAAGATCGAGACCGGCAAGGTCTACGTCGAGGACGCCAGGGGGCAGCCGCCGACCATCCCGTTCTGGCTGGGCGAGCGCCCCGGCCGCAGCGACGAGCTGTCCCAGGCGGTGACGCGGCTCAACCGCCAGGCCGAGGCGCGGCTGCTGGAGGACGGGACGGGGGGCGAGGCGGAGTGCGAACGCTGGCTGACGCAGGAGCTGCACCTGCAGCCGGCCGCCGCGCGCCAGATGGCGGAATACCTGGCCGCCTCGCAGGCGGCGCTGGGGGTGCTGCCGACCGAGGACTGCATCGTGTTCGAGCGCTTCTTCGACGAGGTGGGCGACACCCACCTGGTGATCCACTCGCCGCTCGGCTCGCGCATCAACAAGGCCTGGGGCCTGGCCTTGCGCAAGCGTTTCTGCCGCAAGTTCAACTTCGAGCTGCAGGCCAGCGCGCTGGAGGACAGCATCGTGCTGTCGCTGGGCGCCACCCACAGCTTCGAGCTTGCCGACGTGAAGGATTACCTCAAGTCCGCCAGCGTGCGCCATCTCCTGATCCAGGCCCTGCTCGACGCGCCCATGTTCGGCACCCGCTGGCGGTGGAACGCCAGCATCGCGCTGGCGGTGAAGCGCATGATCAACGGCAAGCGCGCACCGCCGCAGTTCCAGCGCTCCGACGCCGAAGACCTGCTCAGCGTGGTGTTCCCCGACCAGCTCGCCTGCGCCGAGAACCTGAGCGGCGAGCGCGAAGTGCCCGATCACCCGCTGGTCAGGCAGACCATCGACGACTGCCTGCACATCACCATGGACATCGACGGCCTGGAGCATCTGCTGCGGCGGATCGAGGCCGGCGCGGTGCAGATCGTCGCGCGCGACCTGACGGCGCCCTCGCCGCTGGCGCACGCCATCCTCAACGCCCGCCCCTATGCCTTCCTCGACGATGGCGCCGCCGAGGAGCGCCGCACCATGGCGGTGAGGATGCAGCCGCTGGCCGACGCGCGCAGCGCCGCCGACCTGGGCCGGCTGGACGCCAAGGCGATCGAGCAGGTGCGGGCCGAGGCCTGGCCCGACATCGGCAGCGCCGACGAACTGCACGACGCTTTGGTGATGCACGGCTTCCTCACCCGCGACGAGCTGGCCCTGGCCGGCGACGCCTGGCTGCCCGAGCTGCAGCGGCAGCAGCGCGTAACGTCGCTGCACCTGGGCAACCGCCAGCCGGTGTGGGTGGCGGCCGAACGGCTGCACGAGTTCCTGGCCCTGTTCCCCGGCCTGCGCCCCGTTCCGGAGATCCGCGCCGTGTCCGCCGCGCAGCCCGCCGCCGGCGATGCCCTGCGCGAAATCCTGCGCAGCCGCCTGGAATTGCTGGGCCCGGTGACCGAGACCCAGCTGGCCGCCCCGCTGGACCTGGAAAACGACGAGGTGCGCGCGGCGCTGCTGGGCCTGGAGACCGAAGGCGCGGTGATGCGCGGCGCCTTTACCACCACGCCCAAGCCCGGCCGCGACGATCGGAAAGACATCCTTGTCACTGGGTCCCGGCCAATCCCTGGCCGGGACGACCACTCCGTGGTCGAGTGGTGCGAGCGCCGCCTGCTCGCCCGCATCCACCGCTACACCCGCGACCGCCAGCGCGCCGCGGTACAGGCGGCCGCACCGGCGCAGTTCCTGCGCTTCCTGTTCCGCTGGCACCGTCTCGCCGGAGACGAGCGCCGCGAGGGCGACGAGGGCCTGCTGATCGCTCTGCGCCAGCTCGAAGGCTGCGCCCTGCCGGCCGCGGCCTGGGAAGAGGACCTGCTGCCGGCGCGCGTGCAGCAGTACCTGCCGGCGATGCTCGACAAGCTCTGCGCCGCCGGCCGCGTGGTCTGGTACCGCCCGGCCACGCCGGGCACGGACGAGGCCAAGCGCAAGTCCGGCCCCGTGCGCACTACGCCGATCCTGCTATGCGAACGCCAAGCCCTGCCGCACTGGCAGGAAGCCGGCGGCCTGCCGGCTGAAGCGCCGCCGCTGTCACCCAAGGCGCAGAAGGTGCTGGACAGCCTGCGCGCGCTCGGCGCCTCGTTCTTCAGCGACCTGCAGCACGACACCGGCCTGATCCGCGCCGAGCTGGAGCTGGCGCTGGGCGAGCTGGTCAGCCACGGCCTGGTCAACTGCGACTCCTTCGCCGGCCTGCGCGGTCTGGTGACGCCGGCGGAGAAGCGCAACCGCCTGCGCCGCCGCCTGCACCGCGCCGAGGCCGACCTCGACCAGGCCGGCCGCTGGTCCCTCACCCGCCGCCCGCGCCGCGAGGCCGACCCCGGCGCACTGGCCGAGCCGCACGTCGAGCATATCGCCCGCGTGCTGCTGCGCCGCTACGGCGTGGTGTTCCGCAAGCTGCTGGAACGGGAAGAGGGCCTGCCGCCCTGGCGCGAGCTGTTCTACGTCTACCGCCGGCTGGAAGCGCGCGGCGAGATCCGCGGCGGTCGTTTCGTCGCCGGCTTCTCCGGCGAGCAGTTCGCCCTACCCGACGCCGCCGCGCTGCTGCGCAAGGTGGCGGACGCGCAGGAGAGCGGCGAGCACGTCTCCATCTCCGCCGCCGATCCGCTCAACCTGGTCGGCATCCTCACCCCGGGAGAGAAGGTGCCGCGCCTGCCCGGCAACCGCGTGCTGTTCCAGGATGGCGTGCCGGTGGCGGTGCAGGCCGGCGGCGAGGTGCGTTATCTGAAACCGCTCGACGCGAAAGCGGAATGGGAAGTCAGGAACCTGCTGGTGCGCAAGCAGCGTCCGGGCGGGTATTTCGAGCAGCCGGCGCGGCCGCAGTGAGCGGCGGGCGCTGCGCCGGTGATCGTCAGCGCTGCGCGCCGAACGTGTAACTGATCCGCATCTGCACCACCGGAATCACGCGCCAGACGATTTCGTGAACGCCGGGCGCCAGGCCGGAAGCCGGGGTAAAGTCGGCAACGTCTGGCGGTTTGCCGAACTGGCTTGCATAGAGACTGATCCATTGCATCTTGCGCTCCACCTCGGCCGGAGCAAGCGGCATCACCAGCGGCGACATGCGGTTGCCGGCGAAGGCCTGCATGGCCCGCCAAAGGCCGACCTGACGTGCCCGGGGCACGCGGGCGTAATGCAGGTCCTCGTACAAAAACAGGCTGCAGCGCCGATGTAACACAGCGCGGGCGTCACGTATGGCCAGCATGGTCATGACGTGGTTGCGATGTCCGCCGATACCCATCGGGCAATAGACATTGACCGGCTCCGACTGGCCGGCGCCGGACATGATCGTCTCGAGATAGGGCGGCAGGCGCGCCGACAAAGCGGCCACATCGCCCTCCAGATCGGCGAGATCGAACGATCTGCGGCCCACCAGCTCCGGCTCGCTCAGCCCCAGGTCGTGCCTGACCAGGTGCGCCGCCCCGGCGAAGTGCTCGTCCTCCTGGCACCGCAGCCGGCTGACCGTTTCGACCCGCGCCGCCTCGTCGGCCGGCAGCTCCAGCTTGGCCTCGACGAAGCGGCTCCGCGTGTACAGGTTCACCAGGTGGCCGCCCTGGCGGCCGGCCAGGTTGGCCAGCGAGAAGCAGACGTCGTCGTGGTGCGGCGACAGGTAGATGTGCACGCCGGCGCCTTACTCGTGCCCCGCCGGCGGATAGGCCGGCAGCAGCTCAGGCGCCGGCGGCAGTGTTTTCGGATGCCCGGCGATCTGCTTCAGCAGGTAGTCCACCGCGGCCTGCAGCTGGGCGTCCTTGCCGGCGAGCATGTCGGCGGGCTCGGTCTGCACCTCGACGTCGGGCGTGACGCCCTTGTTCTCGATCACCCACTGGCTGTCGAGCCCGTAGGTGGCGTCCTCCGGAATGGTGATGTAGCCGCCGTCGAGCAGCGGCCAGTCGCCGCGGATGCCGCGCACGCCGCCCCAGGTACGCTTGCCGATCAGTGGGCCGAGGCCGTACTTGCGGAAATAGAACGGAAAGATGTCGCCGTCGGAGGCCGAGTACTCGTTGATCAGCGTGGCCATGTAACCGTTGAAGACCTGCTGCGGCGTGGGCAGGGTGTTGTGCTGGCGGTCCGTGTCCATCCCCACCAGCACCCGGCGCAGCCGCTCCAGCACGATCTGGTCGATGAAGCCGCCGCCGTTCCAGCGGTCGTCGATGATCAGGCCCTGCTTGCGCAGCTGCGGGTAGAACTGGCGCACGAACTGTTCCATGCCCAGCCCGCCCATGTCGGACAGGTAGATGTAGCCGATCCTACCGCCGGAAGCCCGCTCGACCTTGGCACGGTTGCCATCGATCCAGTCCTTGAGGCGCAGCTTGAGCTCGCTTTGCACCGGCTTCACCACCACCTCGCGGCGCTGGCCGTCCGGGGTGGCGGCCACGCTCAGCGTGACGGTACCGTCGACCCTGTCGACGAACAGGCTGTAGGGATCGGTGGGCGCGCGCAGCTCGCGGCCGTCCACCGCCAGCAGGTAGTCGCCCGGGTGGACCTCGACGCCCGGCTCGGTCAGCGGCGAGCGGTAGTCGTCGCGGGTATTGTCGCCGGGATAGATCCTGGCGATGCGGTAGCGGCCGGCGGCGGCGTCGAGCGCGAAGTCGACGCCGAGCAGGCCGGTGCCGACCCTGTCGCCGTCGCCATCGGGATTGCCGACGTAGGTGTGGGAGTTGTCGAGCTCGCCCAGCATCTCGCCGATCAGGTAGCTCAGGTCCTGGCGGCTGCCGGCGAGCGGCAGCAGCGCGCGGTAGCGGGCGCCGGCGGCATCCCAGTCCACCCCGTTCATGTTCGTGTTGTAAAAGAAGCTGCGTTGCAGGCGCCAGGCCTGGTCGTACATCTCCCGCCATTCCTGGCGTGGATCGACCTGGGCGCGCATGTGCTTGAGATCGAGCAGCCGGGCGCCGGCATCATCGTCCCCGTCGGAGGCCGGCTTGCCGCCGTCCGCCTTGGCCTCGGCGATGTAGTAGCCGGTCTTGTCCTTCTGGTACAGCACCCGGCTGCCGTCGGCCGACAGGTCGTAGCCCTTGTCCGGCACCACGTCGTCGACCACCACCTTGTCCTGGCGCTTGTCCAGGTCGAACACGTGGATGCGGGCCTTCTCGCCGGCCAGCGCGCCCTCGATCATCTGGATCGGCGTGGTCAGATAGAAAACGTGGCCGCGTGAAGCGGCGAGGCCGTCGTAATCCGCCGCCTCGATCGGCAACGGCAGCGCGCGCGCCAGCAGCCCGGGCAGATCGATGCGGATCGGCTTGATCGATCCGGCTTTCCACTCCTTGCCGCCCTTGCCGTCCTTGCCATCCTTGTGGTCCTTGTCGTCTCCGTCCTCTTGCTTGTGCGCCTCCTTGGCAGGTTCCGCCCGGCCCTCGTCCGACTTCGGCGCGAACGGCGAGGGCTCGACGGCGGACAGCGTGGCGACATACACGCCGGTGGTCTTGAGCGTGGCGATATTGAACTCGGATTCGGACAGCGCCGGGTTCTCGTGGCGTGCGGAGATGAAGTACAGGTACTTGCCCTGGGGATCGAACACCGGCTCGTGGTCGTCGCTCAAGCCGTCGCTGAGCCGGCTGGGGACCGCGCCGTCAATGCGGTACAGCCACAGGCCGCGCAGCTGGTTGGCCTCGGTGATGCTGTAGGCCAGCCAGCGGCCGTCGGGCGACCAGGCGTAGTCGTGCATCTCCTGGTACTTGTCCTGCGCCACCTGCAGCGGCTCGCCGCCGTTGGCGCTCACCAGCCACAGGCGGCGCTCGTTGTCGGAGAAAATCAGCCGGTCGGAATCGGGTGCCCACACCGGCTGGTAGAAGTAGCCCGTCTTGAAACGGGTCAGCACTTTCTCCGGCCCGCCGTCGGCCGGGCGCACCGCCACCTGCTCCTGTCCACCGGCGTCGGTGACGTAGGCGACGCTCCTGCCGTCGGGCGACCAGCTCGGGTAACGCTCGTTGGCGCCACTGCTGGCGGTGAGGTTGCGGGTGTTGCCGTACCTTTCCGGCACGCTGTAGATGTCGCCGCGCGCCTCGAACGCCGCGCGCTTGCCGTTCGGCGCCAGGGCGAATGCGCGGATTTGTTTGGACGCGTCGACGAAATCCGGCCCGGTGCGGGTGCCGTCGTCCGGCACCGTCACCTCCAGCTTGTGGATCTGCTCGCCCGGCAGGTCGAGCACGTACAGGCTGCCGCCCTGCTGGAACACGATGCCGGCCTCGCTGCCGCCGCCCTGGCCCAGGCTGGGCCAGTCGACGTCGTAGTCGGTGAAATGGGTGAGCTCGCGGAACTGGCGGGTCTTGAGGTCGTAGGCCCAGATGTTGGCGCGGCGGCTGGCGTCGTGGTCGGACAGGAAGTAGATGGTGTCGCCGTACCACATCGGGTCGGTTTCGGTGCCCGACCAGTCGGTCACGGACTGCAGCTTGCCGGTGTCGAAGTCGTAGAGATCGATATTCTGGTTCAGGCCCCCGCTATAGCGCTTCCAGGTGCGGAAGTTACGGAAGATGCGGTTGTAGGCGATGGAATGCCCATCGGGGCCATAGCTCAGCATGCCGCCGCGGTCCAGCGGCAGCGGCGCCTGCGCGCCGCCTTCCACCGGCACCGTGTAGAGCCGCCCGAACCAGTTGTTGAAGGCCTCGCGCCGCGACAGGAACACGATGTTCCTCGAGTCCGGCGTCCAGGTCACCACCATGTTGTCCGGCCCCCACCGCAGGGGCGGCGCGTCCACCGTGTCGGAGTGGAAGGTGAGCCGCCGCGCCGTGCCGCCGGCCGCCGGCATCACGTAGACGTCGGTGTTGCGCTGGTACTCGCCGGTGAAGGCGATCCAGCGGCCGTCCGGCGAGTAGCGCGGCATCAGATCGAAGCCGGGGTCGGCGGTGAGCCGCTGCGCCGTGCCGCCCGCGCGCGCCACCCGCCACAGGTTGCCATAGGCCTCGAACACGAGGCTGTCGCCGTGCAGGGCGGGATAGCGCATGAGGGTGCCGTCGGCCTGCGCGGCTGCCGCCGCCAGCGCAAGCAGCGGCAAGCTGCGCAACAGGCCACGATACGGTCCGGAACCGCGCTGCGTCGCTTGGGACACGATACCCCCTCCTTACCGTTAGTTCCTTATGACGGCCCACCCGGCTGCAGGGATTGAACGCACAATGCGCGCCGGCCCGCCGGCGTCACGGCGCAGGACCGGTTCAAGCGCGGTTTCTGGCGCGGGCGATGGCCGCCCGCACCTGCTGCGGCGCGGTGGCGCCGAAGTGGTTGCGGGCTCCCAGCGAGCCCTCCGGGGTGAGGCGTTCGTACACGTCCGCCTCCACCAGCGGCGAGAAGCGGCGCAGCTCGTCCAGCGTCAGGTCGGCCAGGTCGCAGGACTTGCCGGCGGCATAGGCCACGGCGGAGCCGACCGCGTGGTGCGCATCGCGGAACGGCAATCCCCGGTTCACCAGGTAGTCGGCCAAGTCGGTTGCGGTGGAAAAGCCCTTCGCCGCCGCGGCGCGGCAGGCGGCGCGCTCGACCTGCAGGCTGGGCAGCATGGCGGCGAACACGCGCAGGGACGCGGCCACGGTGTCGTGGGCGTCGAACAGGGGCTGCTTGTCCTCCTGGTTGTCGCGGTTGTAGGCCAGCGGCTGGCCCTTCATCAGCACCAGCAGCGCCTGCAGGTCGCCGATGACGCGGCCCGTCTTGCCGCGCACCAGCTCCGGCACGTCCGGGTTCTTCTTCTGCGGCATGATCGAACTGCCGGTGCAGAAGCGGTCCGGCAGCTTGACGAAGCCGAACAGCGGGCTGCTCCACAGGATCAGCTCCTCGCTCCAGCGCGACAGGTGCACCATCAGCAGGCTGCAGGCGGCGCAGAACTCGACGGCGAAGTCGCGGTCGCTGACCGAGTCGAGCGAGTTCTCGGTCACCGCCTCGAAGCCGAGCTGCTGCGCCACGTAGGCGCGGTCGATGGGATACACGGTACCGGCCAGGGCGGCGCTGCCGAGGGGAAGCTGGTTGAGGCGTTTACGGGCGTCGAGCAGGCGTGCGCGATCGCGCACGATCATCTCGCGCCAGGCCAGCATGTGGTGGCCGAACGACACCGGCTGGGCGATCTGCAGGTGGGTGAAGCCTGGCATCACGGTGTCGGCCTCGCGCTCGGCCAGTTGCAGCAGGACCTCGGCCAGGGCGTCCAGCAGGTCGGCCAGCTCGTCGATGGCGTCGCGCGTGTACAGCCGCAGGTCGGTGGCGACCTGGTCGTTGCGGCTGCGGCCGGTATGCAGCTTCTTGCCGGCGTCGCCGATACGGGCGGTCAACGCCGACTCGATGTTCATGTGCACGTCCTCCAGCGCCTGCTGCCACTGGAAGCGGCCGGCGGCGATGTCCTCGCCGATGGCCTGCAGCCCGGCGACGATGGCCTCGCCCTCGGCCGCGGCCAGCACCCCGACCCCGGCCAGCATGCGCGCATGGGCCTGGCTGCCGGCGATGTCCTGGCGCCACAGGCGGCGGTCGAAGCTGACCGACTCGGTGAAGGCTTCCACCAGCTGGTCGGTGGACTCGGCGAAACGGCCCCCCCACAGCTTGCGGTTGGACTCGGCGGCGGCGGCGGCGGGGCCGGATTGGGGAGGGTTGGGCTGGCTCATGAACGGGGGACGGTCAGACCGGGACACGAATTGTAAGGCTTCCGCCCGCGCCGCAGGCCGTTCGCGCACATATAGGCGCGGAGGCCGGACTTCGGCTAGGCTGCGGTGCATGAAGCGCTACGAAGTCAAACCCCAGTCCGAAGGGTCGCTCATCCCCAATTTCTGCACCGGCCGCGCGCTGGTGCAACTGGCCGCCGTGATCGAGCTGATCGTGGTGGTGCTGTCGCTCGCCAGCACCGCCGGCAGCGAAGCGGCGCAGCTGCGCTTCGTCTCGCTGTCGCTGTTCCTGCAGTGGATCGTTTTGTGCAGCGCGGCAGTGCTGTGCGCGGCGCGGCGCTGGCTGCGGCTGGCGCAGGTGGGGATCGTGTTCTTCACCTGCTGGGGCCTGCTGCTGCTGGTGACCTTTGCGCTGAGCGTGATCGCCTGGTACCTCGACCAGTACCTGAGCCTGGGGGTGCCCCTGGGCGAAACGCCGTGGCCGTTCGCCATCCGCAACCTGCTCATCAGCGGGATTGTGTCCTTGCTGCTGTTGCGCTATTTCTGGGAGCGGCACCAGTGGCAGGAACAGGCCCGGGCCGAGCTGGAGGCGCGCTACCTGGCGCTGCAGGCGCGCATCCGGCCGCATTTCCTGTTCAACTCCCTCAACAGCCTGGCCGAGCTGATCAGCGCGCAGCCGGACAAGGCGGAGGAGATGGTGGTCGACCTGGCCGACCTGTTCCGGGTCAGCCTCGATTCGCGCCAGCGGCTGGTGACGCTGCGCGAGGAGATCGAGGTGGTGAAGGGTTATCTGCGCATCGAGGAGGTGCGCCTGGGCGGCAAGCTGACCATGAACTGGGAAATCACCGACGAGGCCATGGACGCCGAGCTGCCGCGCCTGATCCTGCAGCCGCTGGTGGAAAATGCGGTGCATCATGGGGTGTCGCGCCTGCGCGCGCGCGGCATGTTGTACGTTATAGCCCGCAGGGAAGGCAGTTTTCTGGTAATAGACGTGGAGAACCCGCTGCCGCCGGAGGAGGCACAGCCGCACACCCAGGGAACGGGGACGGCCGTGAACAATATCGCGCAGCGTATTAAGCTGATCTATGGCGACCGCGCCAAACTGATCATGGGGCCGGAACATGGCGACTACGGCCCCTTGTATCGAGCGCGATTGCGGCTGCCATTCGTACAGCACAACGGGGAAGCAGGAGAAGCCGCATGAGAGTGGTCATTGTCGACGACGAACCCCTGGCGAGAGAGCGTTTGCGCCGCCTGATTGCCGAGTTTCCCGGCTACGAGGTGGTCGGCGAAGCGGGGGACGGCGAGAGCGCGATCGAGATCATCCGCGAGGAGGAGCCGGACGTGGTGCTGCTCGACGTGCGCATGGGCATGGTCGACGGCCTGCAGGTGGCCCGCGCCATCGCCGAGGAGGAGATGCCGCCGGCCATCATCTTCATCACCGCCTACCCGGAGCACGCCCTGTCGGCGTTCGACGCCCAGGCCGACGCCTACCTGCTCAAGCCGGTGCGCAAGGAGAAGCTGCGCGAGGCGCTGCAGCGTGTGCGCAAGCTGTCGCGCGCGCAGAAGCCGGTGGCCGGCGTGGCGCCGGGCTCGCGGCCGAAGCGGGAATTCGTGCTCGCCACCACCCGCGAGGGCCTGGTGCGCGTGCCGGTGGACGACATCGTCTACTTTCTCGCCGACCAGAAGTACACCACGGTCTGCCACCTGCACGGCGAGGTGCTGATCGAGGAGTCGCTGAAGACGCTGGAGGACGACTTCTCGCCCTGGTTCCTGCGGGTGCATCGCAAGGCGCTGGTGGCAACCCGCTTCATCGCCGGGCTGGAACGCGGCAAGACCGACGAGTCGCAGCACTGGCTGCGCGTGCGCCACGCCCATACCCTGCTGCCGGTGAGCCGGCGGCGGCTGGCCGAGGTGCGCCGCTTCCTCACCGACGACGGCAGCGAAGAGGAGCACGAAGAAGAATCCGCGCCGCCCGAAACTTGAACACCCTGCGTATCGCCACGCGCGAGAGCCCCCTCGCGCTGTGGCAGGCGAACCATGTCAAAGCCCTGCTGCAGGCCGCCCATCCCGGCCTGGAGGTGGCGCTCGTCCCCATGACCACCGCCGGCGACCAGCTGCTCGACCGCAGCCTCGCCACGGTCGGCGGCAAGGGGCTGTTCGTGAAGGAGCTGGAGACGGCGCTGCTGCAGGCGCGCGCCGACCTGGCGGTGCACTCGATGAAGGATGTGCCGTCGCAGCTGCCGCCGGGCCTGTGCCTCACCGCCTACCTGGCCGGCGAGGACCCGCGCGACGCTTTCGTCTCCAACCGCTATGCCGGCCTCGCCGAGTTGCCGCCCGGCTCTCTGGTCGGCACCGCCAGCCTGCGCCGGCAGGCGCAGCTGCGGGTGCTGCGCCCCGACCTGCAGGTGCGCGAGCTGCGCGGCAACGTCGGCACCCGCCTGCGCAAGCTTGACGAGGGCCAGTTCGACGCCATCCTGCTGGCCAGCGCCGGGCTGCTGCGGCTGGGGCTGGAGGGCCGCATCCGCGAACGCTTCGCGGTGGATCGCTTCGTGCCGGCGATCGCGCAGGGCGTCATCGGCATCGAGTGCCGCGAGGACGACCGCGCCACCCGCGCCCGCCTGGCGCCGTTGCACAACACCGCCGCGGCCACCCGGCTGGCGGCCGAGCGCGCGCTCAACGCCCGCCTCGGCGGCG
>JARLJS010000290.1 GCA_031291075.1 Nevskia sp.
CGGCTTGGTGTCGCCGAAGGCGGTGATGCTGATGGCAGACTTGGCAACGCCCAGGCGAACCAGCTCGGCGGCCACGTTGTTGGCGCGGGCGAGCGAGAGGGTCTGGTTGTAGGCGGCGGTGCCGGTCTTGTCGGCGTGGCCAGCGACGTCGATGCGGGTGGTGGCAACGCGGGTGGCGTTCTTGGCCGCTTCAGCGATGATCTGCTGCGCGCGCGCGGTCAGGTCAGCCTTGTCCCAGTCGAAGAACACCAGGTAGGAGCGGGCCGGCGCCGGGGCCGGGGCCACCATCGCGGCCGGGGCCGGGGCCGGGGCCGCAACCGGCGCCGGAGCCGCACCGAACGCATAGCGCAGGCCGAGGTTGATCGACTGATTCAGCTCGTTGCCGATTTTCACTTCGCTGCGGCCACCGGTGGAGGTGGTGCCGCCGAAGGTGTTGTTCTGCACCTTGTCGAGCAGACGATAATCAACCGTCAGCGCCAGCTGCGGCGCCACCGGCACGGCCACGCCCGCGATGCCCTGTGCTGCGAAGCTGCCGCGCGGGCCGTTCTTGCCGGAGAAGGTGCTGGCCGGCGAGGAAGTGACAACGCTGAAATTGCTTTCCTGCAGGCCAACATAGCCGACGCCTGCGCCGACATACGGGGTGAAGCCCGAGAAGCCCGAGAAATCATACAGGCCGTTGGCCATCAGGCCGTAGGTGTAGTTCTGCGAACCGCCGGTCAGGCCCTTGCTCTTCACCTTGGTGCTGTTGTTGATGCCGAAGATTTCAAGCTCCCCGCGCAGGCCGTTGCCATAGCCGTATCCAACGCTGGCAGAGCCATCCAGGCCCAGCTTCGGGGCAGCAAGATGACCGGCGCCACCGCCATTCGGCGTCGCCTTGGTGGAGGACAGGTCGTTCGCGCCAACGGTGCCGGCGATGTAGAGGCCATCGATCGGCTGAGCCGAGGCGGCGACCGGAAGAGCCAGCACGGAGGCGGCCAGGAGAGCTTTACGAAGCGTCATCAATCGAATTCCTTTTCTGTCTGTCGCCCCCCAGGACAACAGAATCCAACGCAGCGCCAACAGGGCTGCACGAGATCATCCGCTATATGATCCGCGATTCCGCGTGAAGCCAGAGTCTGTGTCAGGAGTTGGCTGCACTGCAGTATTCTAATTGAATGCGGTGCAAAAATGTCACGGGATGAGGCGACAATGTCGTTCATGCGTTGACATTCAGGCAAACAAAAACCCCTGCACCCGGTGGGGCGCAGGGGTTTTCGCAGTCAGAGCGTGCTGAAGATTACTTCAGGACGATTTCGACGCGACGGTTCTGCGGCTCGCGCACGCCCGGAGCGGTCGGCACCAGCGGCTTGGTGTCGCCGAAGGCGGTGATGCTGATGGCAGACTTGGCAACGCCCAGGCGAACCAGCTCGGCGGCC
>JARLJS010000291.1 GCA_031291075.1 Nevskia sp.
CGGCGGCCACCCGCGAGCCCAGCCCGGCGGCGGCGGCGAGCGCGGCGGCGGCGCCGGTGCTGGCGCCGAACAGGCCGAGCGGCAGGGAACCGGGCAGCAGCCGCTGCTGCGTCAGCGCGGCGGTGGCGTCGAGCAGGCGGTGGGTCAGCAGGGGGATGTCGAAGCGGCGCGAGTAGTCGCGGTCCTCGGCCACCGTCAGCAGGTCGAACAGCAGGGTGGCGAAGCCGCTCTGCTGCAGGCGCCCGGCGACGAAGCGGTTGCGCTCGCTGTGCCGGCTGCTGCCGCTGCCGTGGGCGAACACCACCACACCCTGCGGCTGCGGCGGCAGCGCGAGGTCGCCGTAGACGGTGACGTCGGGCAGCGTCAGGGCGAGGTCGCGGCGCTCCTCGATGGGCACGGTTTCATTCCTCCGCAGGCTGGGGTTCGGCGGCGGGCAGCCGCGCCAGCTCTTCCTGCACGTCGCGGTCGCTGAGCTGGCGGAAGTCCTCGTAGTAGTAGCCGACGGCGCCGGCGTAGAACTCGGGAATCTGCACCGCGACGAAGCGGTCGACCAGGCCGGCGAAGCGCTCGGCGGTGTCGCGCGGCGCCACCGGCACCGCCACGATCAGCCGCGTCGGATTGTCCTGGCGCACCTCGGCGACGGCGGCTTCCATGGTGAGGCCGGTGGCGATGCCGTCGTCGACCAGGATGGCGCAGCGGCCGCGCGCCGAGCGGCGCGCCTGTCCGCCCGAATACAGCTCGCGGCGGCGGCGCGCTTCCCGTCGCTCCGCCTCGATGCGCTGCGCCAGCCACTGCGGGTCAACCGCGCGGCGCTCGTCCTCGTTGCAGATCGGTTCGCCGGTTTCGGTGACGGCGCAGATGGCGTACTCCGGCTGGTGCGGATGCCCGATCTTGCGCGGGATGACCAGGTCCAGCGGCAGCGAGCAGGCGCGCGCCACCTCCACCGCCAGCGGCACGCCGCCGCGCGGCAGGGCGTAGACGATGGCGGGTCCTTCGAGGTGCGGCTTGAGCGCCTCGGCGAGTGCCTGTCCTGCGTGATGGCGGTCGTGGAAGCGCATGGGCTCAGGTCTCTTGGTCGCGGCCGTCGATTGCGGCCTCGGCGGCGAGCCAGTCCTCGAGCTCGTGGCCGGGGGCGAAGCCGCGCTTCTGGGCGCGCAGGTAGGCGGCGGTGGCGACCATCGCTTCGCGCTCGGCCCAGTTGTGGGGCGCCGCCCCGGATGTCTGGGCAGGACGTTCAATGATTTCCTCGTCCATCGGCGTCTCCTCCCGTGTTCAGTAGGCCGGCGGCGGCGCGGGCAGCGGCGCCGGCGGCGGCGTGACTGTGACCGGGCGCCACGGCACGTCGCAGCGCGTGATGTAAGGATAGTAGCCGGGCGGGTCGGCGCAGTAGTACCAGTACTGGGCCGGCGGCGGGCCGGGCGGCAGGGTGGTCACCACCTCCGCCGGCACGTAGAAATCCGGATACGGATAGATCGGCGTCGGGAACCAGAACCAGCCCGTGCCGACCACCCACCACCAGCCGTCGTGATGGTCATGGCCGCCGTGGTACCAATGGCCCTCGCCCCAGTGCTCGCCCAGATGAGGCGGTGGCGGCACATGGTGATAGGGGTGCGGTCCGCCGTAGCCATGCATCGAGGGCGCGGCGTGGCCGCCGCCCTGGCCGTGGCCGCCGTGGTCGGCGGCACCCGCCAGCAACGGCAGCAGCGCGGCGGCGGCGACAGCGCAGGCCGCGGCGGCTTTCGTGAGTGGTGAACGGTTCATGCGGACTCCAAACGAACAGCGGGTTCGGGATGCGTCCATGCGCCGGGTCCGTGCTTGAGGACTTGCCGGCAGTCTAGGTCTGTGCCGCGCCAGGCCACCTTGATCCACGTCAATCCCGCCCCGACGGCCGTGCCATGGCGCGCGATTGAGCCAGGTCAATGACGCTTCGCGGCAGGCTGCCGATGCTGAAGGCCCCCAGAGGAGAAGGTCATGGCTCATACACGACTGCTGTTCCGCAACGAGGCGCGCGAGAAGATGCTGCGCGGCGCCGGCAAGCTGGCCGAGGCGGTGCGCATCACGCTGGGTCCCAAGTCGAAGTCGGTGCTGATCCAGAAGAAGTGGGGCGCGCCGGTGGTGTGCAACGACGGCGTGACCATCGCCAAGGCGGTGTCGCTGGAGGATGCCGAGGAGAATCTGGCGGTGCAGACTCTGCGCCAGGCGGCGGAAAGGACCAACGAGGCGGTGGGCGATGGCACCAGCACGGCGACCGTGCTGGCGCACGCGATCTTCGCCGACGGCATCCGCAACGTCACCGCCGGGGCCAGCGCCATCGACTTGAAGCGCGGGCTGGACCGCGGCCTGAAGGCGGCGGTGGCCTCGCTCAAGGCGCAGTCGCGCCCGGTGAAGGAGCGCAAGGAGAAGGCGCAGGTGGCGACCATCTCCGCCCACAACGACCCCGACATCGGCGAGATGGTGGCGAGCGCGATGGAGAAGGTGGGCGGCGACGGCGTGATCACGGTGGAGGAGTCCAAGACCACCGAGACGGTGCTGGAGGTGGTGGAGGGCATGCAGTTCGACCGCGGCTACGTCTCGCCCTACTTCGTCACCGACGCGGACAAGATGCAGGCGGTGCTGCAGGACGCCTACGTGCTGATCACCGACCGCAAGCTGAACATGGTGAAGGACCTGCTGCCGCTGCTGGAGCTGGTGGCCAAGAGCGGCCGGCCGGTGCTGTTCGTGGCCGACGACATCGAGGCCGAGGCGCTGGCGACGCTGGTGGTGAACAACCTGCGCGGGGTGCTGCGCTGCGCGGCGGCCAAGGCGCCCGGCTTCGGCGACCGCCGCAAGGACATGCTGGAGGACATCGCCGTGCTGACCGGCGGCCAGGTGATCTCCGAGGACATCGGACTGCAGCTCGATCACGTGCAGCTCGAGCACCTGGGGCGGGTGGAGCGGGTCATCGTGGACCGCGAGAACACCACCCTGATCGGCGGCGGCGGCGACCATGAGGCCATCGCCAAGCGCATCCAGCAGATTCGCAGGCAGATCGACAAGGCCACCAGCGACTACGACAAGGAGAAGCTGCAGGAGCGGCTGGCCAAGCTGTCCGGCGGCGTGGCGGTGATCCGCGTGGGCGCGCCGACCGAAGCCGAGATGAAGGCCAGGAAGGACGCGCTCGACGACGCCATCGCCGCCACCAAGGCGGCGGTGGCCGAGGGCATCATCCCGGGCGGCGGCCTGGCGCTGCTGCGCGCGGCCGCGGCGGTGGCGCTGGAGGAGGCCAAGGCCGAGGGCGACGAGCGCACCGGCCTGCAGATCCTGCGCCGCGCGCTGGAGGTGCCGACCCGCGCCATCGCCGACAACTCGGCGGTGGACAACGGCGTGGTGGTGGCGCGCATGCTGGAAGGCACCGGCAACGTCGGCTTCGACGCCGCGGCCAAGCAGTACGTGGACATGTACGAGGCCGGCATCATCGATCCCACCAAGGTGGCGCGGGTGGCGCTGGAGAACGCGGTGTCGGTGGCGAGCGTGCTGCTGCTGACCGAGGCGACTCTGACCGAGATGCCGGAGAAGGAGCCGAAGGAGCAGGGGCCGCTGGGGGAGTAGGCGGGACGGGCCGGCTGGGCCCTAGGATGCGCCGGTCACCCTGCTCTTCACCGGAGTTTTCTATGTCCACGGAAGCGTGAAGATCGGTCCCGGCCTGCTTCCATCATGCATGTATTGACAAAGTAAATACAATGTGCCAGAGTAGCATATGGACGTTCGCTTTGAACTCAACGGCACAGCGTTCGTCAGAGCGCAAAGACCATGATTCCTAGCCGCCTGAAGGCCCGTCTCAAAAAGGACCGGCCAATGACCTCCATTACCCTGCGCATCCCCGAAGATGTCGTGGAGTCCTTGAAGGCGATTGCTCCGCATAAGGGCTTCTCCGGGTACCAGGCGCTGCTCAAGGCCTACATCAGTGAGGGGCTGCGCCGTGACGAGGCAGTGCATGCATTCGGTCCGGCTGCGAGGCTGGCGGAAGCTTTGAAGAAGCGTGGCGTTTCAGCGAAGCTTATCGAAGAGGCTGCGCAGGAAGCGTCAACGTAATGCGTTGCGAACTCCGGCCCAACCGGCAGTTCAAGCCCCCGCGATGACCAGCCAGGTTCCCGTCTTCACCTTCGCCCCGCGCTGGAAGGAGGAACTGGTCTGCACCTGCGCGCAGGGCTCCTTCGTGCTGGAGATGACGATGGGGGGCGACACCGTGTATCTCCCGCCCGGGGAGAAGTGGCGCAAGCTGGCGCCGGAGTGGGCGAAGGAGCATTGGAGCACGCTTCACGAGCAGCTTGCGAAATGGTGCGCCGGGCAGAGGATTCCCTTGCGCATCGATGACACCGCGACCGTGAACTTGTAGCAATTTACCGCGTCGTTTTTCGCTCAGGCGTGTCCGATTTCGTCGAGCCGCTGCTGCAGCGCGGCGCGGTCCAGCGTGTCCAGCGGCAGGTCCATGAACAGCTTGATGCGATGCCGCAGGGCGTCGTAGGCCTGCCGGAACTGCTCCGCCGTATGCGGATCGGGCACGCCCCAATGCGTCTTGAGCGGCTTGCCGGGGTAGAGCGGGCACTGCTCGCCGGCAGCCGCATCGCACACCGTCACCACCAGGTCGATCCGCGGCGCGCCTGGCGCCATGAACTCGTCCCAGCTTTTGCTGCGCAGTCCCGCGATTGAGATCCCTTCGGCCTGAAGCAACTGCAGGGCCAGAGGGTTGGGTTGACCCTTGGGATAGCTGCCGGCCGAGTAAGCCTGGAAGTGGCCATCCCGGGAGAGGCGGTTCAGGGTGGCTTCCGCCAGGATGGAGCGGGCCGAGTTGCCCGTGCAGAGGAACAGCACGTGATAAGGAGTGGTGGACATGAGGTTCACGAGGGAATGGAAGGGTGGGCTGCCGGCACTGGAGCATCGGCCCGCCTGTACAGCCAGCCGTCGAGTACGGTTGCCAGCGCGGCCCCGACCAGCTGGGCGATGATGAAGCCGGGCGCATCCTGCGGCCGGATGCCGGCGAAGGTGTTGGTGAGCGAACGTGCCACCGTCACCGCCGGGTTCGCGAACGAGGTGGAGGCGGTGAACCAATAGGCCGCCACGATGTAGACGGCGACGGCATAGGGCACCGCCGTCGGCCGGTGGCGGATGCAGCCGAAGATGGTGGTCAGCAGCCCGAAGGTGGCCATGATTTCGCTGAACATCAGCGCCGTACCAGGCCGCAGCTTGTCCGATACCTGCAGGATCGGTTCACCGAACATGGCGTGCGCCGCCCACACCCCCGCGATCCCGCCGGCGACTTGCGCAACGAGGTACCCCGGGATATCCGCCCAGGCATGCCGCCTGCTCGCGGCCAGGGCCAGGCTCACCGCCGGATTGAAATGGGCGCCCGAGACCGGTCCGAACACCAGGATGAGGGCGACCAGGCCGCCGCCGGTGGCGATCGAGTTCGCAAGCAGGGCGATGGCGACGTTTCCGCTGGCCAGGCGCTCCCCCATGATCCCGGAGCCGACCACCACGGCCAGCAGCAGGGCCGTGCCGATACATTCCGCAACGTAGCGACGCATGGAGTTCATTTGTGGGGACTTAGCCGCAGCAGGCGTTCGGCTTGGGCCGGGGGGCGAAATCCACCGGCGCTTCCGGCACGCAGCAGCCCGATGACGCAGGCTTGGCCGGAGCGGCGTGCTCGCCGAACACGGGGATGTCGCCGAGGGTGTGGAAGGTTTCCCAGGCCACGCCTTGCGGATCCTGGACCCAATACTTGTCGGACCTGGCGTAGCAGCAGCTGGCGCCGGCTTCGTCGCGCGCCTGGATGTCGGCGCCGGCGACCTGCGCCCGCAACGCTTCGAGGTCTTCCGCGGATTCGACCTGGAAGCCCAGGTGATTGACACCGGCGGTGCCGCCGCGCTGCGAGATGGCGAAGTTGATGCGAGGATCGTCCAGCATCCACTTGGCGTAGTCGGATTTCTCGACGGTGGGCGCGACACCGAACATGGCCGAATAGAAACGGATGTTCTGCGACAGGTCGTCGACCGAAACGTGGACGTGGAAGCGCTTCATGCGGGCACCTTCTTGCGTTTTGCGGCGGTGGATTTCGGCGCCGGCGTGCAGCCGACGCCGCAGGCGTCCGGTTGCCCGCGGCAGCAGTTCTCGGTGAGGTAGGCGATCAGCCCGTTCATCGCCTCGTAGTTGGCCGAATACCAGATGAAGCGGCTTTCCTGGCGGCCGGTGACGAGACCCGCGTGGCTCAGCTCCTTGAGATGAAACGACAGGGTCGCCGCCGGCACCTGCAGCGCTTCGCCGATGCGGCCGACCGTCATCCCTTCGGGACCGGCCTCGACCAGGTGGCGGAACACGGCGAGGCGGGTTTCCTGGGCCAGTGCCGCCAGGGCGGCAAGAGCGGACTGTACTTCCATAATTCCATAATTATGGAATTATTGAGTGGTGTCAACCAGCCGGGATCCGTTCGCGGCCGGTTCCTGTTTCCGCGCCGCGGCGGCGATGTGCTCGTAGTAATTACCGGGGGGTGACGGCAGTGCCTGGTGTAGCATGAGTGGGCGGCTTGCAAGGGGAGTAAGCGCATGTACAAAAACTACCCGGTGTCCCTGCTCGTTCCCGCGGTCCTGGCGTTGGCGGCGGTTGCGCCGCTACGGGCCGACGACGACCCCATCCACTACCTGCTGACCGACAAAGTGTACCGCGAGGTGCATGCGGCGGACGCGAAGATCAAGCCGCTGCCCGAGTACCACGACATGATGTGCGAGAACAGGCGCAAGTCGGCGCAGGAGGCGCCGGCCGAGGGCGGCGACGCCGCCGCGCAGAAGCGCCGGAACATCCAGGACTTCAACGAGATCGTGGCCGCGCTGGACGCCAGGCCGGTGCTGAAGCAGGCGGTGGAAAGCCAGGGCCTGAGCACGCGCGAGTACACGCAGTTCGAGATGACCTCGGCCATGACCTTGTTGCCGCTGGCGATGTCGATGGCTTTCGGCGGCAAGGCGCAGTGCGACGCCAAGGACCCGGACAAGACCGATCTGGCCAACTGCCGCTTCCTGCTCAAGCACATGGATGCATTCAAGGTCGGCCCGCCCGGGCAGTCCGACGAGGAGTGCCCGGGCATGACCGCGGACGCAGGCGGCGGCGGCGCGGCTGCCGGCGCGGGCAGCGCGGCGAAGGGCGAGGACTGCAGCGCGGGCCCGATTCCCGACCAGCCGCCCACGCTGACCATCGGCGGCAAATCGTGGGTGCTGTCCAACGGCGCGCTGGGCCAGAGCGGCGGCGGCGATTACAACGACGTCTCCTACGACGGTGCGCAGCTGTCGCTGGATGACGGCAAGCCCGACCACGGTGTGAATGCCAACCTGGTGGGCGGCGTGCCGCCGGGCCAGTCGCCGGAGGGCAAGATCTTCCGCGCGCAGCATCCCGGCCCGGCCATCGATCCGCACCAGCCGTTCGCGTCCTCGTGGGAGGTCAACGTCGCCGACCAGCAATATTCCTGGGTGTTCTCCGACGACTACTCGATGAGGATCGAGATCGGCCAGCACAGCGGCGAGGGGGACAACGCCACGGTGCCGGTGGGGGTGCTGCTATGCGTGCCGAAGCAGCACGGGGTCGATACGCCGGTCCGCCTGGCGGGGAGGTTCAAGGCGGCGCTGAGGTAAGCATGCTGTTGCGCCGAGTGGCGCGATCGGAGCCTTCAGCCTAGCCGGGTGAGGCGACTGCCTGGATTTCAAAGGCGCGTGTTCGTCGAAACGCGCGGTGCGGGCGTACGTGTCCCCCATTTTTGATTTCCTCGCGAGTCGACGGCTGTCGCTGCGGATCGATCCAACGTAGTATTTCCGTCCCAACACGGTAGGCGCCGTCATAGATCGTCGGGCCGCCGGAGACCGTTCAACAAAATCCTCGGCGTTGGCCGAAGGGGGAACCATGGGAGCGTGGGGGCCTGGATATTTTGAGGACGATACTGCACTCGATGCGCTGGACGAGTTGGTTTCGGCAGAGGAGCCCGTCGAGTACATGCGCCAGGCGTTTGTGAACGTTTCCGGCGCCGAGTACGTCGAGTTCGACCTGGCTCAGCGAGCCGTCGTCGCGGCGGTTGTGCTTGACGCGCTGCTGCAAGGCCCGGATCTGGTCAGGGACGAAGACGAATTGATTTCCTGGCTGGAGGAAAAAAAGGGCATCGAGGTGGCTCCTTTGCGCTCGCTGGCTGTTCCGGCGCTGAAAAAGGTGCTGTCGGACGAGTCGGAGCTGAAGGAGTTGTGGGAGGAGAACGAGGAATTGTTCCCCATCTGGAAGGGCGGTATCGAACTGATCACCGGAAGGCTGGCCGGCGGATGATCTGAGCGGTAACAGGACGGACTGCCTTCTGCCCGGCGCCACTACGCTCCCGGAACCGGCAATTCCGATTGCCGGTAAATCTCACAATCCGACAAATCGACGGGGACATATGACCAAGGTTTCGATCAAGGCTGTGTTGCTGGGCGGCATCACGGATGTCGTGGCGACGAACATCGCGTCGATTCCTTTGCTTATGACCGTTATGAAAACGATTGATCGTGCCCACCTGTCCAAGGACCAGACGCAGGCGGCAGTGATCGCGGCGATTCATTCCAGCCCTGCCCTCTTTTCGGCGCAGTTTCTGGTCGGTACGGCGTGTTCGGTGCTGGGCGGTTACGTCGCTGCGTATCTGGCGCGGCGCAACGAGCTTCTCAACGGCGCGCTCGCGGCCTGGCTCTGAGTCGGGTTGGGGCTGTACGGAATCGCTACCGTGCAAGCCTCGACAGGCATGTTGCTCTTGCAACTGGCGGATTTCATCATCGCGCCCGCCGCCGGTCTGGTGGGGGGATATTTGAGGCTTGCGCAGACGAGGGCTCGCGCCAGCGGCATCCGGTAGCTGATCAGTGCCCCGCCGGATACCCCACTGTCTGCGCCAGGATCACGCGCTGGCGCGGACTCAGGTGCATGGCCTGGGCCAGCTCGCGGCGGTTGACGGCACCTCGCACCACGCAGGCCAGGCCTTCCGAGGCGCAGAACAGGTAGACGTTCTGGGCGATGAAGGCGGCGTCGGCGGCGCAATAGAAGCGGCGCTCGACGGCGTCGGTGGAGTCCACCTTGCTCAGGTTGGCGACGTAGACAAGGTTGAGCGGGGCGGTGCCGACGAAGTCCTGCATGCCGGTGGCGGCGCGCAGGTCATGGCGCAACATGTGGAGCAGGCCGTGGGCGGGGGCGTCGTAGAGATGGAGGCCGTCGGTGCGGGCGAGGTAGACGTCGATTTCCTGCCAGTTCCTGGCCGACGGGGCGGTGCGGCCGCCGCTAGGGCGGTTGACGCCGAAGGCAGCCCACAGCAGGTCGGACTGGAGCTGCAGGGGGATTTCGCGGCTGCTGTATTCGCGCGTGCTGTGGCGCGCGGCGAGCACGTTGAGCAGCGGCTTGCCGCCGCTGGTGCGCGGCGAGGGCAGGGAGACGATCTCCGGCGGCGGCAAGTCCATTGCGGCTTCTCCTGGCGGATCACACGGTCATCAGCTTATAGGATGCCGCGCCCGGCGGCGCCAGACATTGACGTGCGTCAAAACCCGGGCGGCGGCGCCAGGTGGCCCGGAACCGGCCACGGCGCAAACCGTGTCTATAAGCCGGCGATCAGGCCGCGGCCGAGCAGGTCGAGCAGGCGGGGGAGCTGCGGGATGGCACCTTCGTTGCTCAGCAGCGGGGCGGAGCGGGTGTCCCCCAGCAGGTCGAGGATGGGCCTGGCGGCGCCGTCGATGTAGGCGGTGGCGGCGACCAGGCGCACGCCGTGGCTGTAGTCGGCGTAGTGCCAGCCGTGGACGGTGCTCAAGGGCTGGATGGCCTGGCCGCCGGGCAGGTGCCAGCCGTAGATGGCGACACGGTCGCGCATGGTCCACAGGCGGTTGGTGAGGACGAGGTCCTTCTTGTCGCCGGCGGTGAGGGCGCCCAGCGGGATGCCGGCGGCGGCGCGCTGCTGGCGCACCATGCGCTTGTGCTGCCAGTAGTAGGCGGTGGTGCGCATGGTGTCGCTGGCGGGCAGCGGCTGCGGCTGGAGCTGCACGCTGGACTGGGCGTAGACGGCGTCGACGATCTTGGGCGTGGGCAGCACGAAGCCGAAGCGGCGGGCGATGGCCACGGCGGTTTCCAGGCGCATCGGGGCGAGGAAGTAGTCGTTGTCCGAGCCGATGGCGAGGTAGTCGGGCACCACGCAGACGACCACCTTGGAGTCGCCGTCCAGGCTCACCGGCACCAGCCGGCGCTGGAAGCGCGGGATGTTGCCGGCGTCGATCTGGTCGAGGATGGCGGCTTCGCGGGCATCGTCGCCCAGGCCTTCCAGGCTGTGCACGAATTCGGTGCCCGAAATCGCGTCAACGGGACGGGCGGGGATGCCGGCGCTGAGGCGGGCATCGCAGCTGGAGGCCGCCGGCGCCGCCTGGGCCGCGGCCGAAAATACGGCGCACAACAATACTATGCAGTTCAGCTTACGCAGCTTCATCATCCCCCTCGCGCATCAAATCCAAATTGGTGCGCGAATGGGTAATTTTATCGCGCAAACCCATTTTGCGGCCCAAAGCCCGCCTCACAAGTGATCTGTCCGACCAACGGTCTGCGGGCGCCACGCCCCGGCTGGACTTTTGACCCATGTCAACCCGCGGAGCCGCTGCGTCCCCTAGCATACTGTCGTGTGCCAAGTCGCACCCCATCCTGCTGGAGCTCAATATGAAACAGAACCGTTCCGGAATCAATGTGCTCGCCGCTGGCGCGGCTTTGGGAGCCCTGTTGCTGATGGCCTGCGTGTCGGCGGACGAACGCTATCTGCCGCCGGCGCAGCAGGCGGGCAACGTGAGTTACATCTGCGGCGGCATCGGGCTCGACGAGTCCGATGCGATGAAGGCGGCGGCGTCGAAACATTCGCTGGCGCTGACCTTCACCGCGCACATCGGCAAGCGTGACGCGTACACGGCGGACGTGAAGGTGACGATCGCCGGCGCCGACGGCAAGGCAGTGCTGGACGCGACCTGCGACGCACCCTACTTCCTGGTGGACCTGCCGGCGGGCAAGTACAAGGTGACGGCGGTGAGTGGCGGGGTGAGCAAGTCGCAGACGGTGGACATCGCCGCCGGCGGACACAAGAAGGTGGTGTTCGCCTGGGCGTCCACGCAGCAGGAGTAGCCCGGGAGGCGGACCACCACATGCAGCGACCGGTATGGCTGGTCACCGGCGGCTCCGGCTTCCTCGGCATCAACCTGTGCCGCTACCTGCTGGCGCGTGGCTGCGCGGTGCGCACGCTGGACATCGCGCCTTTCGACTACCCGGAGCAGAAGCGGGTCGACACAGTGCTGGGGGACGTGCGTGACCGCGCGACGGTGGATGCGGCGATGCGCGATGTGGGCATCGTGGTCCACGCCGCCGCGGCACTGCCGCTGAGCACGCCGGAGGAGATCCGCTCCACCGACGCCGAGGGCACCCGCGTGGTGCTGGAGAGCGCCTTCCGCAACGGTGCCGCGCGGGTGATCTTCATTTCGTCCACCTCGGTGTACGGCATCCCGGACCATCACCCGCTGCGCGAGGCGGATGCGTTGCACGGGGTGGGTCCCTACGGCGAGGCGAAGATCGCGGCGGAAGGGTATTGCCGCGAGTCCCGCGAAGCGGGGTATTGTGTGCCGGTGCTGCGGCCGAAGAGCTTCGTCGGGCCGGAGCGGTTGGGGGTGTTCGAGCTGTTGTACGAATGGGCCGCCGCGGGCAGGAATTTCCCGGTGCTCGGTCCCGGCGACAACCTGTATCAGCTGCTGGATGTGGAGGACCTGTGCGCGGTGATTTATCGGTGCGCCACGCTGGATGCGGCCCTGGTGAACGATACCTTCAACGTGGGGGCGAAGGAGTTCGGCACCATGCGGGAGAATTTCCAGGCGGTGCTGGACCGGGCCGGCCATGGCCGGCGCGTGGTGGGGATTCCGGCGGGCCCGGCGATCCTGGCCTTGCGGCTGCTGGAGGCGCTGCGGCTGTCGCCGATCTACCGCTGGATCTACGACACGGCGGCGCAGGAGAGCTTTGTCTCCACCGAGCGCCTGGAGCGCAAGCTGGGGTTCGTGCCGCAGTATTCGAACCGGCAGGCGTTGCTGCGCAACTACGAGTGGTACCTGGCGCACCGCGGCGAGTACCGCGGCAGGACCGGCGTCTCCCACCGGGTGCCGTGGAAGCGGGGCGCGCTGCGCCTGGCCGAGATGTTCTTCTGAGCGCGTTGCGGGCGGTGCGCCGCGGCGCGGCCCTGCTGGGCCTGGTCTGCCTGGGCGCGGCGGCGCAGCCGCCGGCCACCACCATCCTCGATCTGCAGCCCTGGCGGCAGTCCAGCGTGCTGACGGTGGAGGCCGCGCCGCCGGCGGAGGGCGAGGCCGAGGGCGAGCGCGACCGCGCCACCCTGATCGACCTCAACCCGGCCATCGGGGCCTGGTACGTGCTGCAGCTCCAAGGCAAGGGCGGCAGCCGTTCCTATCACCTGGAGAATCCGCAGCCGCTGGCGCAGACCCTGCGCCTGGTGCCGCAGGGCCTGCAGCTCGCCGCCGGCGGGCACGAGTTCCTGTGCGCGCTGTGGCCCGCCGGCGCCGCCGCGCCGCTGGACCAGGCGCGGCGCTCGGGGCTGCCGTACGCGCCGCTGTGCGACGGGCGGCTGTTCCTGCGCAACGTGGTGGCGGGCACCTACACGCCGCTGGAGCGCGTCACCGGCTTCCTGCGCGACCATGTATGGGGCGGCGAGCAGATCATCAGTTTCGTGCGCGACGAGGTGTACCGCGACGCCTTCCTGGAAAAGGCCGCGCCGGGCGCGCCGCAGACCGCCGCCGGGCGTGCGACCGACGATACGCTGCCGCCGCCGGCGCGGCTGGCGGAGGGCCAGGGTGCGGTGCTGGGGCCGGTGGACCTGGGGCTCGACCTCGGGCCGGCGGTGCAGGGGCTCGACGCCGGGCAGTGGTACCCGGTGCACGATGCGCCGGGGATCTACCTGAGCGCGGTGCTGCCGCGCGCGGTGGATCCGCCGGTGGCGGAGCGTTTCCGCGGCCGCGTGTCGTCGCTCGACTCGGTGGAGGCGGAGGCGCTCGACTACCTGGTGGCGTTCGACCTCAAGCAGTTCGACCTGGGCTTCGCGCTGGGCACCGACCATCCGCGGCTGGGCTGGTCGGAGCGCTCGCTGGAGGAGATGCGCAAGCCGGACCTGCCGGGTCCGGACGGCATCGGCAACGCCTCGCCGCTGGCGCGCACCGGCATGGTGAGCCCGGCGCTGACGGAGCTGGTGGCGGCGGCGTTCACCGGCGGCTTCAAGCGCGAGCATGGCGCCTTCCACTATGGCGATCTGGCCACGCGCAACCGCGGCTCGCATTACGGCTTCATCGAGCAGGGCACGCTGTTCAGCACGCTGCAGCCGGGCCTGGCCACGGTGTACGTGCTCGACGACGGCAGCGTGGGCATGAAGACCTGGACCCGGCAGGACGACGGGCTGCTGCCGCACATCCGCCACGCGCGGCAGAACGGCGTGCCGCTGGTGGACTTCGACCCCGGCAGCGCCACGCCCGAGCCGGGCGCGCTGGTGACACAGTGGGGGCCCGGCAACTGGTCCGGCTCCAAGGATGAGGCCTTCCGCACGCTGCGTGCCGGCGTGTGCCTGGTGGAGACGCGCACGCGCAGCTTCCTCGTCTACGGCTATTTCTCCAGCGCCACGCCGCGGGCGATGGCGCGCGTGTTCCTGGGCTATGGCTGCAGCTACGCCATGCACATGGACATGAACGCGCTGGAGCATACTTACTTGGCGGTGTACGCGCACAAGGACGGGAAGATGCTGGTGCAGCACCTGATCCAGGGCATGGCGGTGGTGGACCGCAAGGGCGGCAGCAACCAGACCGCGCCGCGTTTCCTGGGCTTTCCCGACGACCGCGACTTCTTCTACCTGGTACGGCGCAGGAGTTCCCCATGAACGCAAAGCTCGCGCGGCTGGCCGCGCTGCTGGTGCTGTGTTGTGGCACGGTGACGCTGGCGGCGGACAGCGGGCTGGCGCGGCAGAACGAGGCGCTGTTCCGCCAGTTGCAGCAGGTGCAGGGTTTAAGCGACGCGCAGATGGAGCGCATCCGCGCCATCTTCGCCGCGTCCGGCTACGTCGGCCAGGGCAACCCGGCAATCAGCGAGCACCCGGACACGCCGCAGGGCTGCCAGCGCAAGCTGGACGACGCATCGGTGAGGTACGCCAACCCGGTGTTCGAGCGCATCTGCCACGCCAAGTACATGGCGCCGCTGTACGACCCGAAGACGCAGAAGCCGGAGGAGGCCAAGGCCTGCATCGACCAGTTCGAGTTTCCGGACATCCCTTGCACCTACCCGGTGGTGTGGGTGAAGGCGCGCGAGGCGGCGGAGATCTGCGCCGCCGAGGGCAAGCGACTGTGCGACGCGCACGAGTGGGAGGGCGCCTGCGCCGGCAGCCTGGAGCCGCCGGACTACCGCTTCGACCTGGCGCGCGGGGTGAGCCCGGAGGAGGACATCCACCGCATGCGCGCCGCGCATAACAAAAAGTACCAGGCGAGCAAGAGCTGGAGCTACGGCCCGGAGTACCGCACCGGCGTATGCGGCACCGCCAGCCACAAGACGCCCGGCTGTCCCGGCGGCGGCTGGAACCTGTGCGGCTCCAACACCTATCCCACCGGCGACTTCCCCGCCTGCCACAGCCCGCTGGGCGTGTACGACCTCAACGGCAACGCCGCCGAGCACATGAACCTGCCGCTGGACGAATCGCAGATGTCCAGCCGCGGCAGCAGGGAACTGGGCTACACCGAGATGAAGGGAAGCTGGTTCGTGTTCGATACCATCCGCGCCCACGAGGACTGGTGCCGCTGGCGCGCGCCGTTCTGGCACGGCACGCGGGTGATGGATACGCACAGCCATGCGAATTACCACCTGGGGTTCCGGTGTTGCAAGGATCCGTGAGGGGGGCAAATCCGGTTGAAGCAGTGGCGCGCAAGGCGCGGGCCCTGCTAGATCAGATCGTCGACGGCAAGGTCCAGCCGTTCCGCGATCGCGGCCAGTGTATCGATCGAGGCGCTGCCGGTCTTCTCCAGCTTTGAGATCCCGGCCACGCTGATGCCCGCCGCTTGCGCCAGGTCGTTTTGCGAGAGGCCGCGGTATTCGCGGAAGATCCGCACCTTGGATTCGCCGGCAGCAATGCGCCGGGCGATCTCCGCCGGGAAGGTCTCCTCTCCCTTGCGCAGCCGGGCCATGGCACGGTCGAAGGATTCGATGTCATCCAGCATCTCGGCGCGTTCGAGCAGTCGTTCATAGACCTTTAACGGGAGGACGACGGCCTTGCTGCCGCCGAGTTCGATGATCTGTGCCTTAGTCATAAATACCTCCGCGTGCGCCGACGGCGATGACGGTGACGATGAGCTTTCCCTTGTCCACGGTATAGATCACCCGGTAGCCGCCGATCCTGAGGCGGTAGCCTTCACGACCTTGCAGCTTCTTGACATTGTTGGCCAATGCCTTGCCGCCATCGGCCAACTGGTCGATTTTCGCTGCGATGAGCTGCGCCTGATTGCGCGGCATCCTGGACAACGCTTTGAGCGCATCCTTGGTGTAGCGAACTTCATAGCGCATATGGTAGATGCTAAGCGGTTATTAACTTGTAGTCAATACATATTATTGATTTAAAGTTTATATAAGTTTGGGCTGCCGGGGCTGTGCTTTGGTGCCGCTGACGGCGATCGATGGCAGGAACCTCTGGTAGTGCGGTAGGCTGAGCCCGCTCGGGTGATCTGGACTTTCGTGAACGGCGGGTTACGCTCCTGCGGAGCTAACCCACCCTACCGTGGGAGCGGGTTATGGGGATACGGTTGTTTTTCGTGGGGGTGCTTTTCTCCCTCGTTGCGGGTTCCGCGTGGGCCGACGAGGTGGTGCTGAAGGGGACGGTGGGGACGCATCCGGTGGTGATGCAGTTCGACGCTTCCCCGGACGGGGCCACCGGCAATTACTTCTATGTGAAGTTCAAGCAGGACATCGTCCTGCAGGGCAGCGCCGGCAAGGACAAGGTCGATCTTTCCTCGGAGTCCACCGGCGATCACTTCGTGCTGAGCCGCGGCGGTGACGGCTACACCGGCACCTTCACCACCGCCAAGGGCGTGAAGTTGCCGGTGACGCTGGCGCGGGTGGCGCATGGCAGCGTGCCGGAGCCGCAGCCGGACCTGGCGTTCAGGCAGCCGCTGTCGGACTACGCGCGGCTGCGGCTGGCGGATGTGAAGTTCGTCGACGGCCGCAAGGAGACGGTGGGCAAGTACACCATCCAGTGGTATTCGGAGCCGCTGTCGAAGCTCGAGATGTTCCGCGTGGTGGATGGCTATCCCGAGGCGGTCGCCAAGGGCATCAACCGGGTGGTGGCGCGTGATTTCTACGCCGCGCTGGATGGCTATTTCTCCTGTGGCAGCGGGGAGAATTCGGGTTCGGGCGCCGAGATCAAGGTATCGAGCCGCGTGCTGACCGACCGCCTGGCGGGCTACGCGGTGTCCAGCAGCTGGTCCTGCAGCGGCACGGCGCATCCGAGCATGGGTGTGGACGGGACCGCCGTCGACGCCCGCACCGGCAAGGAACTGGGATTGGATGACTTGTGGTGGCTGGGTTCCGGCGCCAGGCCGGCGCCGATGTCGGACGCCTGGTTCAAGTACCGCAACGAGGTGTTCGGGCCGGCGGTGGTGGCGCTGTTCAAGCGGCTCTACCCGGACCACATGAAGCCGGCAGGCGACGACGGCTGCGATTATTCCGACGCCGGGCCGTGGAGCACCACGTCCTGGTATCTCACCGACAAGGGATTGTTCCTGAGCCCGGATTTCGAAGGTGCGGCGCGCGCCTGTGCGGATGTCGACTGGTCGCTGGTGCCGTACAGCGAGTTGAAGAAGAGCAATCCGGCGCTGTTCGGAGATTGAAGCCGGTTCCGCGCTGACGCGCGGAGTGACGGAAGTCACGCTGCGGCAACGTGGTTTCGGCTAGCATCGGCTATCGGGGTCGACGGGAGACAGGCGATGGCACCGTCCGGCAAGAAGTCCTCTGCGAAGTCGAAGAAGAAGCCCGCTGCAAAGGCCGGCGTGCGCACGGCCAAGGCGTGGCAGCCGGCGGCCGCCAAGAAGAAGTCCGCGGCGGCCAGGACTCCGCCGGCAAAGGCGCACCAGCCGCCCGCCCGCGGCAAGCCCGCGGCGAAGAAACCGGCGGTCAAGCTCAAGAAGAAAGCGGTGACGAAGAAGCGGACGGCCGCGAGAGCCGGCCGGAACCAGGCAACCGCGGCGCCGGTGGTGGTGCCGGTCCGAAGCGTGTCGAAAACCTCGGGCGGCAAGTTGTCGAAGGATGTCGTCGTGATCGGAGTGGCACTGGAGGGCATCCGGCGCCCGCATGGCTGGGGCGTCGACGCAGACGCCGGAACAGAGCCGCTGCAGTGGCTGTCGGTCGGTCCGAACGATTCGCTTTCGGTCGGTGGCCACGCGGACCTGATGGCCTCGCCGCTGCCGGGGAACCCCGTCATCCTGCCGAAGCCCCGCAAGCCCAAGGCGGCGCCACTACTGCCGGACGATGTGGTCATCCGGCCGAAGTCCGGCACGCTCGAAGTCGGACCACTGTCGGGAGACGTGGTCACGAGGTGGGGAAAGCGCCCCCGGCGCTAGCATGTTCGCGAGCCTGTCCAAGCTCGCCGACCGCAACTTCGTGGTCGGCTTCTTCCTGCCCACCTTGCTGGCGGTGCTGGCGGCGCTGGCGGTGTTCGGCAAGGTGCCGTGGTTCCAGTACCCCCATGGCGAGCTTGGTTCCACCGAGAAGCTGGGCGACATCACCGGGGTGGTGGTCACGGTGTGGCTGTGCGGCGTGCTGCTGCTGGCGGTCAACTATTGGCTGTATCGCTTCTTCGAAGGGTACCTGTGGCCGATCTCCGCCATTCCATTCCTGCGGAACCGGCAGGTCAGGCGCTTCCGCGAGCTGAACCGGCGGCTCGACGGCACCGCCGACCCGGTGGAGGAGGCGTGGCTGCGCATCGCGCTGTTCAACTCCTTCCCCAGCAGGGAGGAGTGGCTTCTGCCCACCCGGTTCGGCAACGCGATCCGGGCTTTCGAGGTGTATGCCGTCGACATCCACGGCGCGGATGCCGTGGCGGTCTGGTTCCACCTGATGGCGGTGGCGTCGAAGGACTACCTGGGTTTCATCGATGCGGCGCGGGCCCAGGTGGATTTCTTCCTGAACCTGTGCGTGCTGGCCATACTGTTCGCGGCGGCGGTGCTGGTGCAACTGGGCTGGGACCTGGATTGGCGCAGCCTGAATGCGGCGATGCCGCTGCATGAGCACCTGGCCGTGTTCACCCGCGGTGTCGATTTCTGCGTTGTGGGCCCCGCCCTGGCGGGGAGCGTGGCGGTGGCTTTCATCGCGCACTGGTGGGCGCTCGCCAGTGTTCCGGCCTGGGGCAGCTGGGTCAAGGCGGCGTTCGACCTGTACCTGCCTGATCTGGCGGAGAAGCTGGGTTTCGAGCATCCCCGCACCCTGGAACGGCGCAAGCAGTTCTGGACCGACGTCAGCCAGCGGGCGGCGTTTGGAGATCCGTTCAGGCCGGAAGACTGGCCGCAGGTGAAGCCTGCGGCCAAGGCGGAGACCGCCAAGGACGACAACGAGGACGCGGCCGAGGATGAAAGCGGCTGACAGGGGCCAGGGCACTACCCTCGCGCGCGGGCGCGCTATGCTAACTCCATTCTTTCTGCCCGCCGGAGGCGGCGATCCTTGATGACGGCAGCAGTGGAGGCACAGGAAGCGGTGCGCCTGGACGTGTGGCTGTGGGCGAGCCGCTTCTTCAAGACCCGGGCGCTGGCCAAGCAGGCCATCGAGGGCGGCAAGGTGAAAGTGGGCGGCGCGGCGGGCAAGCCGTCGAAGTTGCTGCGGGTGGGCGACCGGCTGGAGATCACCCGCGGGCAGGACCGCTACGAGATCGACGTGGTGGCGCTGCGCGCGCAGCGTGGACCGGCGTCGGTGGCGCAGCAGTGCTACCGCGAGACCGAGTCCGGCCGCGCCGCACGCGAGGCGGCGGCGGAGCAGCGCCGCTTCGCCGCCACCGGCTACACCAGGCCGGCGACCAAGCCGGACAGGCGGGCGCGGCGGTTGATCAGGGCGCTGGGGGATATTGATGCGTTTTGAATGGTGCAGCGAACCCGCGTATGAGGCGCAGATCACATTGTGTGCGCTGCAGATCCCGTTTTTTGGGGGCATGCCCGTGGAATGCCTGGGAAGCGTATTCATATTTGTCGTAGGGTGTTCATGAAGACTGTGGCGGAACGGGCGGGTGGCGTGCGGTGGGGCCGTCTTTGGCTTCGGGGCGCGTTGTTCGGCGCCTGCTGTCTGGTTTGGACGGGCGCGCAGGCGCAATCGCTCGGCCGTGAGATCGAGCAGAAGGTGCGCGCAGCGACGTTCGAGGTCGTCATTCCCAAGCCGGCGGAAGATCCCGTCGTTTATGAAAAGCCCTTGCCGCTTGACCTGTTGCCCTACCAGTTCCGCAACGACAAGTACTATTCCATCGGGACGGCCTTCGCACTTGGGGCACACCGTTACGTCACGGCTGCCCATGTCCTTGGGAGCGGGATCGGCAGCCAACTCGGCGCTCCGGCCGTCAGGGACGGCAGCGGCCATGTCTATGCAATCAAGGAAATCCTGAAGGTCTCGTCCGACGAGGATTTCGCGGTGTTTTCCCTGGTCGGCGATCCCGCCGTGGAACCGCTGGAGCAAGGTCCGCATCCCGCCATCAACGATACAGTCTACGCAGTCGGCAACGCCTTGGGGGAAGGGGTGGTGATCCGCGACGGACTCTACACTTCGGATACTCCCGAGGAGCGCGATGGGCGTTGGAAGTGGTTGCGCTTTTCAGCGGCGGCGTCGCCCGGCAACAGCGGGGGCCCGCTTCTGGACAAGGACGGCAAGGTGGTCGGGATCGTCCGCGCCAAGTCGGCCAACGAGAACTTGAACTACGCCGTATCCATCGATCAGGTGACCAACGCCAAGGACAACGTGGCACGGCTTGACACTGTGGTCCATTACCATCTCGACATTTTCGACACGAAGCAGACCGAGACGTTGAAGCAGGAAATCCCCCTGCCGAAGAGCTTGGCGGAATTCAGCGAAGCGTATCTGAAGATCTGGAACGCCTTCGACGATCAGGCACTAGTGTCATGTCTCAAAAGTAACGTGAACTAAATAGACCCATGGCTGTCGCATGACTTTCCAAGTGCGGGAAACTACAGCGATGGCCAGAACGGGACGCCCAGCAACGAAGCTTGCAATGACCGATGCGGAACGTGCC
>JARLJS010000292.1 GCA_031291075.1 Nevskia sp.
GATAACTCATGGCTCAAAGCCCCTTTCTTGGTAAACCCTTACACGATGGCCGGAGCTGGATCCTCGCGGCGCGACGCCCGCGCCTGCTCCAGACCTGTCTGAAAAACCTTGCCGAGGAGCATGAGCCCGCGCTCGATGCGCTCCACGGCCAATCCGGCGAAACTCAGGCGGAACCCGCCCGGCTGCCGCTGCGATACTTCGAAAACCGGCGCCGGCAAATACGCCACGCCGAGCCGCTGCGCCGCCGGCAGGAGCGCGGTTGCGTCCAGCGGTTCGGGCAATCGCACCCACAGATTCATGCCGCCCTCGGGACGCGTGAACTTCGCGCCGGCGGGCAGGTATTGGGCGCAGGCCGCGAGCACCGCCGCCAGCCGGATGCGCCCCGCTTCCAGAATCCTGCCGCGATGCTCCTCCAGACGTCCGGAGCGGTCGAAGTGCAGCAGGACGGCCTGGGACAGATGGTCGGTGTGCAGATCGGTCACCTGCTTCAACTCCGCCAGCCGCCGGATCACCGGCTGCGGCCCCGTCACCCAGCCCACCCGCAGGCCGGGGAAGGCCAGTTTGGAGAAGCTCTTCACCTGGATGACCAGACCGGCCTGGTCCAGTTCCTTGAGCGTCGGCACCGCTTCGCCGACGTAGCGCAGCTCCCCGTAAATGTCGTTTTCGACGATCGGCAGCGCCGCCGCCGCGGCAATTCGCAGCAGTTCGCGGCGCGCGGCTTCGGGCATGGTCACGCCCGTCGGATTCTGGAAATTCGGCGTCACCACCAGCAGGCTCGGACGCTCGCTGCGCGCGAGGCGGGCGAGCACGTCCAGGTCCACGCCTTGCGAGCCGACCGGCACGCCCAGCAACCGGACCCCAGCCCGGGCGAAGACGTTACGCATTCCTGGGTAAATCGGATCCTCGACCAGCACGGCCTCGCCGGGCTTTACCAGCAGGCGCTGCAGCAGGTCGAGCGCTTGCTGGCAGCCGTTGGTCACGATCAGGTCGTCGTCTTCTCCCAACAGGTGGCGCAAACGGCCCTGGTCCATCAGGTGATGGCGCAGCGGCGGATAGCCGTGGGGCGAGCCAAGCTGTAGAATCGATGCGGCTTCCCCGCTGTTCAGGACCTCCCGGCAGGTCTCGCGGAAGGCCTCTACTGGGAAAAGCTGTTCGGCTGGACGGGCCGTGGCGAAGCTGATCGAAATCTCGCCCGCCGGGCCGGCTGGCTGCTCGGCTGGAGGCCACGCGCTCAGACGTTCTTCCCAATCCAGGCCGGAGTCTGCGGCTGACTGGCTCGCCTCTTCAAAGAGCTGCCCGGGGATGGCGACGAAACTGCCTCGCCCGACATGCGTGCGGATCAGCCCCTCGCTTTCCAGCAGGTCGTAAGCTGAAGAAATGGTGATGCGATTCAGTCCGATCTGGCTGGCCAGCTCGCGCGTCGGCGGCATCCGGCTCCCCGGCGGCATCCGGCGCGACAGAATCTCGTCGCGAAAGAACTGGAACAGCTGCCGGTAGAGCGGCTCTTCGAGCCTTGCGTCGAGCTTCGGCAACCGGTTCATAGAACCAAACCATACCACTTTGGCCTACCTGGATCAATCCACTCGGGCGAAGCACTCGTTTGATAGGATGTTGAGTCACGATATGCATCGGCGGATTGCGATTCTGGGGCTCGCGCTGTTCGCGTTATTTGCGTTTGCGGCCTCCTGCCCAGCGATGCAGATTGGCGCGGGCGAGAAGCCGCCGGTCATTCGCCAACCGAAGAAAAACAAGAAAGCCGAGTTGCCGAACCAGGCTCTGGAGAATCTCCCGC
>JARLJS010000293.1 GCA_031291075.1 Nevskia sp.
AGGGGTAGGGGAGAGGGGCTTTTGGCCGGACGCAAAGCCCTCTCCCGGCCCTGCGGGCCACCCTCTCCCGCAAGCGGGAGAGGGGAAAGAATGTGTGCACGTAAAGAGAAAATGCTCTAGTCGAAGTTCCGCCGCCACACCTCCGCCAGCTCCGGCCGGGCGTCCACGCCCAGCGCCACCGCGTACAGCTTGGGGCAGCGCTCGGCGAACCAGGCGCGGCGCGGACGCCAGCGGGTCATCACGCCGATGTACACGTCCAGCAGGGAGAAGCGCTCGCCCAGCAGCCAGGGCGCCGGATCCAGGCTGCGCTCGAGCTGTTGCCAAGCCTCCGCCCGGCGCTGGTCGGTGCTGCGCCGGAGTTGGCGAGCCGAGATCTCGTCCAGTACCCAGCGCTGCGGCTCGTCGCCATAGGTGAAGGTCGGGTACACCGCCGAGACCAGGAAGAACAGCCAGCGCAGGAAGTCCGCCCGCTGGGAATCGCCCAGCGCCGGCGCCAGGCCGGCGTGGGGATGTGCTTCGGCAAGCTGCAGCAGGATCGCCGCGCTTTCCGTCATCACCGTGCCGTTGGCGCGCTGCAGCGTCGGCACCTGGCCGAGCGGGTTCAGTGCGCGCAGGTGGTCGAGGCCCGGTCCGGGCTGGGTGTAATCCACGTACTCCACGTGCAGCGGCACGCCGGCCAGGGCGTAGCCCGCCTCGATCAGCATGGAGCCGGCGCCGCGCGTGGCGAGCAGGGTGTCGGTCATGGTGCCCCCGGGTCGATCCCTGGCCGAGCCTAACTCAGACTTTAATCTTTGTCTTTGCCGCGCATCGCCCGCACGAAATCCTCCAGCCGGCGCCCGGCCTGGTCCGGGTACTGCCGCTCGGATGAGAATGCCCCTGCAATCCGGTCGAGCCGGAAGTTGCGGAAGTCCTGGCGCAGCTCGCACCAGGCGGCGAGCGCCCAGACGTGACCCCAGAAATACAGGCCCAGCGGCCACACGTGGCGGGTGCTGGCCTGGCCGACGGCGTCCTTGTAGTCGAGCAGCGTCACCACACGGCCGGCGATGACGTGGCGCAGCGTGTCGAGCACGTCGCCGTCCTTGCCGCCGTCCCGGGCGAAGTTCAGTGCGTACAGGCGGGTGCGCTCCAGTTCGATGCGGCGGTGCTCCGGCAGGGCCGCGGCGATCTTGGCCAGGGCCAGTTCCGAGGCCTGGCGCAGCTCCGGGCTGCCCCAGCCGCCGATCATGCGCGCCCCGGCCACCAGCGCCTCGATCTCGGCGAACGTGAACATCAGCGGTGGCAGGTCGAACCCGGGCCGCAGGCGGTAGCCGACGCCGGCCTCGCCTTCCACTGGCACGCCGGTGCGCTCGAGGTCCTGGATGTCGCGGTAGACGGTGCGCGCGGATACGCCGAGCCAGTCGGAAAGCTGGGCGGCGGTAGTGAGCCGGCGCCCGCGCAAGTACTGGACGATCTGGAACAGCCGGTCAGCACGTCTCATGAGGCCACAAGCATAACGGGCCTCACGCTGGCGCGGTGCGGGTCGCCGTGCGGCTCAGCAGCCCCAGGGCCGGCAACACCAGCAGGGCGATGTCCGGCGCCAGGACCGTGACAGCGACGTAGCCCAGCCTGGCGCAGAAGCGCAGGGCGTGGATCGGATTCATGGTGAGCTCCTTGAATGTCACGCGGGTTTCCCAGCTGCACAGGGGGCCGGAAAAATCCGGCCCCCTGCTCTTGGTCGGACGAGGAGTCCGCGTTTCGACAGGCCCTAGTTCACCGTCTTCGGATCGAAGTGCGGGTTCTGGATCAGGGACAGCACGTTGCCGAACGGGTCCAGCACCGAGCCGATCTTGATGCCCTCGCCGACCTCGCGCGCCGGCTCGTTCGGCTTGGCGCCGAGCCGGATCAGCCGCGCCAGCTCCGAGTCGAGGTCCGGCACACCCCAGTAGGGCTGGGCGCCGAGCGCGCCGGGGCGGCCATCGGGGATCAGCCCCAGCTCGAAGCCGCCGACGCTGAAGCCGACGTAGTACGGCTGGTCGTAATGGGGCGGGATGCCCAGCACCCGGCTGTACCAGGCCTTGCCCTCGGCCAGCTCCGGCGTCGGGTAGATGGCGGAGCGCAGTCCCAGGATCATGGCGCTCTCCTTTTAGTGCAGGGCGTGCAGGCCGACGCGGTTGCCCTCGCTGTCGCGGAACACCGCGAAGCAGCCGATGTCGTCCGGCAGCTCGGTGCGCGGCACCACGACTTCGCCGCCGGCGGCGCGGACCCGCTCCAGCGCCTGGTCCAGCAGTGGATCGGCGTTGAGGTAGACCACCGTGCCGTCCTGGCCCGGCTTGAGGAAGCCGCCCTGCGCCAGGCAGCCGGTGGTGCCGCCCTCGTCGCGGCGCGGGAAGATGGCCATGTCGACCGGGCCGCTGCGCTCGCGGATCAGGGTCGACTGGAACAGGGTTTCGTAGAACTTCACTGCGCGTGGCATGTCGCTGACGGGGATCTCGAACCAGACGGGCAGGTTGCGGCGCTGTTCTTGGCGGCTCATGTCGATTCTCTCTTTCGCGTTGATGGATGGCAGGTGCGGATTGCACGCTGCTCATCCTGCGCGAGCGCTGCTGACAGCCTTCTGTCAGCAGGGTTGGCCGGCGGATCGCGCGCCGGCTTTTCCGACGCCGATTTTTTGTGAACCGCCGCGCATTGCGCGCGCGACGGCGTGTTAGCATTTCCGCGTGCGGCGGGAGCCCGATGCCACGCTGCAAGCCCAACAGTCAATGACCGAACAGCCGGACCCGCAACAGCTTTCGCCGCGATCGCCCTGCACGTGCCTGCGTGTCCGCAAGGAGGCGGCGTGAGCGGTATCGTGGTGGTCGACCAGGCCGGCGACTGGCCGGTCGACATCCCCGGGGTGGACGTGGTGACGGCCTGGGACTACCTGACCCAGGATTCGTTCACTCGCCTGCGTGGCGCGCGCGTCTACAACCTGTGCCGCACCTTCAGCTACCAGAGCACCGGCTACTATGTGTCACTGCTGGCCGGCGCCCGCGGCCACCGCATCCTGCCGGACATCACAACGGTACAGGATCTCAAGCTGGCGGAAAGCCCGTCGGTGCTCAACGATGAGATTGAGGAGCTGATCCAGCAGAGCCTGGCCCGCCTCGGCTCGAACGAGTACGTGCTCAACGTGTATTTCGGCGACAGCCCCTACCTCCGCCACGAGCGGCTGGCGCGGGCCCTGTTCAACCTGTTCCCGGCGCCGCTGATCCAGGCCAGGTTCGTCTGGCGCGGCGACGCCTGGCGCGTGGATACCCTCAACGCGGTGGCCCTGGGCGAAGTGCCGGCGGCGCACCACGAGTTCCTCTACCAGACCGCACGCGAGTACTTCACGCGGCGGCGCGGGCCGCGCCGCAAGCGTGACTCCACCCGCTACGACCTCGCCATCCTGGTCAACGAGGACGAGAAGGAGCCGCCGTCCAACGCCCGCGCGCTCAAGCACTTCGAGAAGGCGGCGGAGGATCTCGGCTTCTCGGTCGATTTCCTCGACAAGTCCGACTACGGCCACGTCGCCGAGTACGACGCCCTGTTCATCCGCGAGACCACCGCGGTCAACCATCATACCTATCGTTTCTCCCGCCGCGCCGCGCGCGAGGGCCTGGTGGTGGTGGATGACCCCGAGTCGATCCTGCGCTGCGCCAACAAGGTCTACCTGGCGCAGCTGATGGACCGCCACCGCATCCCGCAGCCCAAGACCCTGCTGGTGCATCGTGCCAACCTGGCCGAGGTGGTGCGGGAGCTGGGTTTCCCGCTGGTGCTGAAGCAGCCGGACTCGCAGTTCTCCAAGGGCGTGGTCAAGATCGAGACCGAGGCCGACCTCAAGCGCGAGACGCGCGAGTTCCTGGAGCGCTCCGACCTGGTGGTGGCGCAGCACTTCGAGCCCACCGAGTACGACTGGCGCGTCGGCGTGCTGGATGGCCAGCCGCTCTACGCCTGCCGCTATTTCATGGCGCCGGCCCACTGGCAGGTGGTGAAGCGCGACAAGAATGGCGCCAAGCGCGAGGGCGACCACCAGACCCTCGACGTCAAGGACGTGCCCAGGCAGGTTCTCAACGTGGCGGTGCAGGCCGCGCGCGCGATCGGCAGCGGCCTCTACGGCGTGGACCTCAAGCAGTTCGGCAAGCTGGTCAAGGTGATCGAGGTCAACGACAACCCCAACATCGATTACGGCGTCGAGGACCTGGTGCTGAAGGAGCAGATCTACCGCCGCATCATGGAATATTTCCTGCGCAAGCTCGAGCAGCAGACGCGCGCGCGGGAGCCGGAGGCGCGCTAAGCGGCTGTCTCAGGGCAGATCTTCCGGCGCGGTCGCCGCGCCGCGCGAGTGCCAGAAAGCCCAGCTCACCCCGGCGAAGGCGCTCAGTTCCTCGTTGGCCTTGAACAGCGGGCTGCCTTCGTTGCGGGCGCGGGCATGCTCGTCGAGGCGGGTGTAGAAGAACACGCGGAACTGCCGCCCCAGCTTATGGCTGCCGCCCAGTTCCAGGCGCGAGCCGGCATAGCCGCCGTGGGCGTAGTAGACCGGGCGGTCGGGCCGGGCGTACTGCGGGTCTACTTGGTAGAAGTACTGCTCCAGGCGGGCGCTGGCGAACTCGGGGCCCAGCGAGGCGTAGCCGTTCCAGCCGCTGCCCAGTACCGAGCGGTCGCGCAGGCCGATGTCGGGCTCGAACACCAGGCCGCGGTAGGTCATGTGCCAGCTGTCGATGGACTGCACCGACCGTACCGGCAGCTCCACCTGCCAGCGCAACCCCGGCCGCGGCCGGGCGAAGATGTAGCGCAGGTTGGGGCCGACCTGGAACAGGTAGCCGATGTTGGGCATGCCGGCACGCGGACCGGACTGGTCGGAGTGCGCGGCGAAGGAGGCACCGGCGCTGATGTCGAGCTCGACGTCGGAGCGCATCTCGGCGTGCAGGCGGGCGCCGTTCTCGTCGGAGCGGAACAGCCTGCCGCGGTAGACGAAATAGGGGAAGGGGATGAAGCGCGGGCGGTAGCGGTCGGAGGCCGGGTAGTCGGCCTGGGTCCCGGCCGCGCCGGCGATGCCCGCCTCCCATAGCGGCGGGCTGGCGTCGCCGGTCCCGGCGGTATCCGCCGCGGCCGTGCCCGGCAGCGCGGCGCAGGCGCACAGGGCGCCGCTTGCGGCTCTGGCGAAGAGTCTCATGGCAGATGCGTCGTAGATGTTGTGGGGTGCGCGGCGGGCGGCCGTGGCATGATCGGTCTCCATCATAACTTTCCGTGCCGGGCATGAGCGAACAAGGACGCGTGCGGCGTGCGCGCCACCAGGACGACGGCGCGATCCTCACCCTGGAGGAGCTGTTCCCCAGCGACCGCATGTCGCTGCGCTCGGTGCGGCGCTTCCTCAAGTCACCCTCGGCTCACACCTGGGTGGCCGAGCTGGACGGCGCCGTGGTCGGCAACCTGATCCTGCTGCTGCGCAAGAACAGCTGCGTCGCCCGCATCTACTCGGTGGTGGTGGCGCCGCCTGCGCGCGGCCGCCATTTCGGCGAGCGGCTGGTGCGGGCGGCCGAGACCACTGCGCGACGGCTGGGCCAGCACCAGATCAAGCTGGAGGTGCGCGCCGACAACCAGGCTGCCCGCGGGCTGTACGCCAAGCTCGGCTTCAGCGAGATGCGGCCGCTGCCGGGGTTTTACGAGGACGGCGCCGACGGCCTGGAGCTGCGCAAGACACTGCCGGCCGGCCGGCGCTGACGGCGGCGCCGCGCAGGCGTATGATGCGCCGGCTTTCCAAGATCGCGCCGTGACCGCCTTCATCCATCGTTTGCCGGAACACGCCATGCTGCTGGTGTTCCTCGCCGTGCTGCTGGAGCAGGCCGGCCTGCCGCTGCCGTCGTTCGGCGTGGTGGTGGCGGCCGGCGCGCTGGTCGCGGCCGGCATGGTGACCGGCGCATCGGTGCTCGCCGCGGCGGTGGCCGGAGCGCTGCTGGCCAACGTCGCCTGGTACGGCGCGGGACTGCGTTTCGGTCAGCGCGTGCTGCGCCTGCTGTGTCGCGTCTCGCTGTCGCCCGATACCTGTGTGCGCATGACGCAGTCGATCTTCGAGCGCTGGGGGCTGGCATCGCTGCTGCTGTCCAAGTTCCTGCCCGGCATCTCGCTGGTGGCGCCGCCTATCGCCGGCGCGGTGCGCATGCCCCTGCTGCGCTTCGTCGCCGCATCCGCGGCCGGCACCTTGCTTTGGGCGAGCGTCTACCTGACCCTCGGCTACCTGTTCCGCGACCAGATCGACCAGGTGTTCGACTACGGCCGCCGTCACCTGCAGGTCGTGCTGCACGTGCTGGCCGCCCTGGTACTGCTGTACGTCGCCTACCGCGCGGTGCAGCGGTGGGTGGTCGCGCAGGGCCGTGGTGTGCCGCGCATCGGCGTGGAGGAACTGCTGCGCTTGCTGACGGCGGAGCCGCAGCCGGTGGTGCTGGACCTGCGCTCGCCGCTGCTGCGGGATGCCGAGGGCGGCATTCCAGGGGCGCTCGCGGCCGAGCTGGACAGGATCGAGCGCTCAGGCATGGAGCTGCCCTACGACCGCGACATCGTCACCTACTGCGCCTGTCCCAATGACGTGTCGGCGGTGCGCGCCGCGCGCGCCCTGCGCCGCCGTGGCTACGTCAGGGCGATGGCGCTGCGCGGCGGCGCCGAGGCCTGGAGCGCGGTGCGGAGCCGGCAGGCCGGCGTGGCGCGCCCCGGCCTTACTGATCCGGCAGCGTGATGTTCAGTTCCAACACTTCCAGGCCATCTTCGCGCTGCACCGAGAACTGCACCGCGTCGTCGGGTACCTGGATGTACTTGCGCACCACGCCCAGCAGCTCCTCGCGCAGCCTGGGCAGGTAGGACGGGCCATTGGCCTGGCCGGAGCGCTGGTAGGCCACCGCCAGCATCAGCCGCTCCTTGGCGGTCTGGGCGCTGGTCTTTTTCTCGCCGCGGAAGAACTTGAGCCAGTCCATCAGGGCGCTCCGAACAGCTTGCTGAACAGGCTCTTCTTCTGTTCGGTGATGAAGCGGTGCGGCAGATCCTCGCCCAGGAAGCGGCCGACCAGGTCGCGATAGCCGGCGCCGGCGTCGGTACCTTCCTCGCGGATCACCGGCACGCCGCTGTTGGAACAGGTGAGCACGCTCGGCGATTCCGGGATCACGCCGAGCAGCGGGATCGCCAGGATCTCCTTGACGTCGTCCACCGACAGCATCTCGCCCTTGGACACCCGCGTCGGGTTGTAGCGGGTCAGCACCAGGTGCTCCTTGACCTTGTCCTCGCCGCGCTCGGCGCGCCGCGCCTTGCTGGACAGGATGCCCAGCACGCGGTCGGAGTCGCGCACCGAGGAGACTTCCGGGTTGGTCACCACCAGCGCCTCGTCGGCGAAGTACATCGCCATGAAGGCGCCCTTCTCGATGCCGGCGGGCGAGTCGCAGACGATGTAGTCGAAGTCCTGCGCCAGCTCGTTCAGCACGCGCTCCACCCCCTCCTGGGTCAGGGCGTCCTTGTCACGGGTCTGGCTGGCCGCCAGGATGTGCAGCTTGTCGAACTGCTTGTCCTTGATCAGCGCCTGCTTCAGCGTGGCCTCGCCGTTGATGACGTTGACGAAGTCGAACACCACGCGCCGCTCCACGCCCATGATCAGGTCGAGGTTGCGCAGGCCCACGTCGAAGTCGATGACGGCGGTCTTGTGGCCGCGCATGGCGAGCCCGGTGGCAAACGACGCGCTGGTGGTGGTCTTGCCCACGCCGCCTTTGCCGGAGGTTACTACGATGATCTTAGCCAACGGTGCTCCTTGGAAGCTGAACTGCAAATAAGTGAGGTCGGCCCCTGCGGGGCCTGTGAGGTCGCCCTTTCGTGGCTGTGAGGAGTAAGGAACGGCGGCGCTTGTCCCCTTGCGGCGAGCGCAGCGAGCGACCTCACTCCTCACTCCTCACGTTTTCAGTGCTCACGCCTTATGCGCCTCGATCCGCAGCCGTCCCTGGTCCAGATAGGCCATCGCGGCGACGCCGCGCGGGCCCTCCTTGATCTGCTCGGCCACGGCGTAGATCCCGGCGATGGCGACCAGCTCGGCTTCCATCTTGCGGCAGAAGATGCGGGCGCTCTCGTCGCCGCGGGCGCCGGCCACGGCGCGGCCGCCCAGTTTGCCGTAGACGTGCACGCAGCCGTCGGCGATGACTTCCGCACCCGGGCTGACGGTGTTGAGCACCACCAGGTCGCCGTGCTCGGCATAGATCTGCTGCCCGGAACGCACCGGTTCCGACACGATCCGTGCCGGACGGCGCGCCGGCGCGGCCGGCGGTGCCGGCTTGGCGGGCTCGGGGGACGGCGCGGCCGCCTTGCCGGAATCCTTCGACACCACCGGCAGGCCCAGGCCGCGGGCGGCATCGGCGAGCGGACCGTCGGACACCGCCAGCGGCTGCATGCCCACGCCGCGCATCGCCTCCAGCATCGCCGGCAGGTCGAGGTCGAACTCGCTGTCGATCACCACCGCCATGCCCTTGACCGCCTGCGGCATCTGCTTGGCGAAGAGTTCGATCTGGGAACGGATGGCAGCGGCGTCGGCCTCCAGCACCCGCACGCGCGTGATCGACAACATGCGGCCCTTGAATTCCAGGGCAGTGCGGGAGCGGGTCATCAGGTGGCCGGGCAGGGTATGGCTTGGGTTTTGCTTTGCGTTCCTGTTAGGTTAGAGAGCAACGCCCGCAAGATCAATTCGCCGGTACGAAACCGGCACCTTGAACCCGGTCCAATACAGGAAAACAGACGCGCAAATGGCCTTCGAATGGCTCCAGTACCGGTGCGAGGACGTTTATGACGAACTGTTCGAGCGGCCCGGGGTGCCCCGCCCCGCCGCCCGCCCGCTGCTGAGCTACCTGCAGCGGCTGTCACCCAAGGAACTGGCCGACCGCCGGCTCGCCGCCGAAATTGCCATCAAGGTGATGGGCATCACTTTCACGGTCTATTCGGAGGGCAAGCTGCTGGACCGCGCCTGGCCCTTCGACATGATCCCGCGCGTCATCTCGCGCAAGGAGTGGGAGCGGACCGAGCGCGGCCTCAAGCAGCGCGTCAACGCCCTGAACCAGTTCATCCAGGACATCTACGGCGATCAGAAGATCGTCAAGGACAAGGTGGTGCCGCCGGAGGTCCTGGTGGACTCGGTCAATTTCCGGCCGCAATGCGTCGGGGTGGAGCCGAAATACGGTGTCTGGGCGCATATCTGCGGCAGCGACCTGGTGCGCGACCGCGACGGCACGCTGTACGTGCTGGAAGACAACCTGAGGGTGCCGTCCGGCGTTTCCTACATGCTGGAAAACCGCATGGTGATCAAGCGGGTATGGCCGGAGCTGTTCGAGACCAGCAACATCCTGCCGGTGGACGACTACCCGGCGCAGCTGTATGACACCCTGGCCGCGCTGAGCCCGCGTTCCGCCGACCAGCCGACCATGGTGCTGCTCACCCCGGGCATCTACAACTCGGCTTATTTCGAGCACGCCTACCTGGCGCAGCAGATGGGCATCGAGTTGGTGGAGGGCAGCGACCTGTTCGTCGGCGACGACGACTGCGTCTACATGCGCACTATCTACGGCCCCAAGCGCGTCGACGTCATCTACCGCCGCATCGACGACCTGTTCCTGGACCCGGAGACCTTCCGTCCCGACTCGATCCTGGGCGTGAAGGGCCTGATGCGCGCCTGGATCCGCGGCAAGGTGGGCCTGGCCAACGCGCCGGGCGCCGGCGTGGCGGACGACAAGGTGATCTACGCCTTCGTCCCCGCCATGATCAAGTACTACCTGGACGAGGAACCGATCCTCCCCAACGTCCCCAGTTACCTGTGCATGGACCCCAAGCAGCGCAAGCACGTGCTGGCCAACCTCGACAAGCTGGTGGTCAAGCCGGCCAACGAGTCCGGCGGCTACGGCATGATGATCGGACCGCGGGCCTCGAAGGAGGAGCGCGAGAAGTTCCGCGGCCTGATCGAGAAGAACCCGCGCAATTACATGGCACAGCCCACGCTGTCGCTGTCCACCGGGCCGACCATCACCGACGAGGGGGTGGAGCCGCGCCACCTGGACCTGCGGCCGTTCATCCTGTCGCGCGGGGACAATACGTATGTCACCACCGGCGGGCTGACCCGCGTCGCACTGGTGAAAGGCTCGCTGGTGGTCAACAGCTCGCAGGGCGGTGGCAGCAAGGATACCTGGGTGGTGGACCTCGACGAGGAGGCGGAGCAGGTGCAAGGGCAAGGGCAGAAGACATGAGCGGAGGGAGCGCCTGATGCTGTCCCGCGTGGCAGACAACCTGTACTGGTTCGGCCGCTACCTGCACCGCGCCGAAAACACCGCGCGTCTGATCAACGTCAACGCGAACCTCATGCTGGACCTGCCGCGGCGGATGACGCTGGGCTGGGGGCCGCTGATCGAGATCGTGGGCGCGGATTCGGTGTTCCGTTCGCATTACGACCGGGCCAGCGAGGAGAACGTGGTGCGCTTCATGATCACCGATCCGCGCAACCCCGGCTCGATCCAGTCGTCCCTCTATAACGCGCGCGAGATCCTGCGAACGGTGCGCGACACCATGCCGCACGACGCCTGGGAGAAGCTCAACGACATCTACTTCCACGTGCAGGAGCGCGGCGAGGTGGGCGCGGCGGGGCCGGCCCAGCGCCAGGTGTTCCTGAACGAGGTGATCGATGCCACCCTGCTGATCTACAGCGTGCTCAACAGCAGCATGAGCCGTGACGTCGGCTACCAGTTCCTGCGCTTTGGCACCAACCTCGAGCAGGCCGACATGACCACGCGCATCCTCGACGTGCGCGCCACCCGTCTGGGCCGCGAGCCGAGCGGACCGGACCTGACCCCGTTCGAGAACATCATCTGGATGAGCGTGCTGCGCTCGCTCACCGCCTACCAGATGTACCGGCGGCACATGCGGTCGCGCGTCAGCGGGCCGGGCGTGCTGCGTTTCCTGTTGCAGAACCGCGACTTCCCGCGCAGCGTGATGTTCTGTCTGACCTCGATCGCGTCCTCGCTGCCCACGCTGCCGGAGAGCCGCAAGACCGAGCGGGCCATCGAGCGCACCCGTGCGCTGGTGCGGGACGCCAACATCGACGCGCTGCTCAAGGCGCACGACGGCGTGCCGCGGCTGATGGACGAGATCCAGATCGGCCTGGGCGAGCTGCACGAGGCGCTGAGCGAGGCGTACTTCAAGACCAGCTAGGGAGAACCTCCCGCAGCGGGCGGGGGGACGGCGCTGATCGTCCAGCGCCTGCAGTTACGTCGAGGTCTGCCCCTGCGGCGGCCCGGCGTACGAAGGTGCCTGCGGCTGCAACTGCGCCACCGCGTTCTGGCCGCTGGCGGCACCCGGCTGGGGTGCTTGCGGCTGCGACTGCTGCAGTTGGTTCTGCGCCTGCAGCGGCAGCTGCGGTTGCAGCTCCCATTCGAACTTGGGCAGGCTGCGCACCGCGTACTCGAGCTGGCGGGCCCAGGTCTCCTTGAGCTGGGAGTAATAGGGCGTGTCGAGGTCCAGGCGCAGGGCGTGGGTGATGCGCAGGGCGTCGCGCGGCAGCAGCGCCAGGTCCACCGGCGGGCCCACCGAGATGTTCGAGCGCATGGTCGAGTCCAGCGAAACCAGGGCGCAGCGCGCCGCGTCCTCCAGCGTCACGTGTGACCGCACGAAGCGGTCCAGGATCGGCTTGCCGTACTTGATCTCGCCGATCTGCAGGAACGGCGTTTCCGGGCTGGCCGCGATACAGTTGCCGAGCGGGTAGATCAGGTAGATCGCCGGCTCCTCGCCCTGGATCTGGCCGCCCAGGATCAGGGTCGTCTCGACGTTGACGCCGATCGTGCCCTGCTGGGTCACCTGCTTCTGCGCGCGCACCGACAGCTGGCCGAGGTAGTCGGCCGCGTCGAACATGTGGCGCACGTTGCGCAGGCTCACCGCGGCGTTGGGATCGTTGATCTCCCGCTGCGCCTGGGCCAGCACGTGCTGCGTGGTGGCCAGGTTGCCGGCGGACAGCACCACGAACGCCCGGTCGCCCGGGAACTCGAACGTGTGCATCTTGTTGTAGGTGCGCACGTCGTCGACCCCGGCGGCGGTACGCGTGTCGGCAGCGAAGACCAGGCCTTCGTTGACTTTGATGGCGACGCAGTAAGTCATTTTTCGAGGGTAAGGGGTAAGAGAGCGGATCGCAGCCGGCGGGCCAAATATTGTAGGGGTCTTCTTCGTCGAGCGTCACGCCGGCCCGGTACAGGCAAGCACGGCTTGTGCCAGCGGGCGCTGCCGGGCACACTGCGAACACAAAAATTGGAGGAGCCCGATGACGCAGCAAACGGTTGAATTCTTCTGGGATCCGGCAAGTCCCTACACCTACCTGGCGTCGACCCAGATCGAAGCATTGACGGCGCGCGCCGGCGCGCGGCTGGAGTGGAAGCCGTTCCTGCTTGGCAAGGTGTTCGAGGCCACCGGCAACCGCATGCCCGCGGCCGTGCCGGCCAAGGGCAAGCACCTGTTCATCGACGTGCAGCGCTGGGCGCAGCACTACGGCGTGCCGGTGAACATGCCCAAGATATTCCCGCTCAACAGCGTGCTGGCGCTGCGGGCCGCGGTGGCGGCGGCCACTCACGGCAAGGCGGCCGAGTTCGCCAAGGCGGCGATGAAAGCCTACTGGGCCGATGGGCTGGACGTCAGCCAGCCGGACGCGGTGGCGACGGTCGCCGCCGTGGTGGGACTGGATGGTGCCGCCCTGCTGGCGCAGACGCAGGAGCAGCCGGTCAAGGACCAGCTCCGCGCCAACACCGACGAAGCGGTCAAGCGCGGTGCCTTCGGCGCGCCCACCTTCTTCGTCGGCGAGCGCCTGTTCTGGGGCAACGACCGGCTGGTGCTGCTGGAGGAATACCTGTGCGGCAAGCTCGCCGCCTGAATCGTTGAGCTCCTCCCGCTCCGAGTTCCTGCGCGTCCGCGGCCTGCGCTATCACGTCAGGCGCTGGGGCGAGGCCGGCCTGCCCCTGCTGTTCATGACGCATGGCTGGCTCGACGTGTCCGCCACCTTCGAGCCGGTGGCGGCGCGGCTGGCGCGGCAATGGCAGGTGCTGATGCCGGACTGGCGCGGTTTCGGCTACAGCGAGTGGCCGCAGGACGGTTACTGGTTCTACGACTACATCGGCGACCTCGAGGCGCTGCTCGACCACTATTCGCCCGATGCGCCGGTGCTGCTGGCCGGACACAGCATGGGTGCGCAGGCCGCCAGCATTTATGCCGGCCTGCGTCCGGCGCGGGTGCGCCGTCTCGTCTGCCTGGATGGCATCGGCCTGCCGGACATGCCGACGGCGCGGGCGCCCCACAGCGGGCGCCGCTGGCTGGACCAGATCCGTGAGTCGCCGCCGCCCAGGTTCTATGCCTCGTTCGAGGAACTGGCCGAACGCGTGCGCCGACAGCATCCCCAGCTCAGTGAGGAGCACGCTCTGTTCGTGGCACGCTGCTGGGGGCACCAGGACGGCCATGGCCGCATCACCCTGTGCGCCGACCCCAAGCACCGTCTCAACGGCCCGCAGCTGTACCGCGCCGCGGAGGCGGAGGAGATCTGGCGCCAGGTCACCGCGCCGACCCTGTTCATCGACGCCGGCAACCCCGGTTTCGGCGCGGCCCTGCCGCCCGAGGAGCGCGCGCGCCGTCGCCAGGCCTTCCGCGACCAGCGGGTGGTGGTGATCCCGGACGCCGGCCACATGCTGCACTTCGATGCGCCGGTGGCGACGGCGCAGGCGATCGCCGATTTCATCGGCGGTGAGGGGTGAGGAGTAAAAAGCAGGGCGTCCGGTCTCCCCTCACGCCGCACACCTCACTGTAAACTGGGCCATGCGCCTGAATAACCCGACCCAGCTGGCGGCCCAGCTGCAGCGTTCGCTCGCCCCCGTGTACCTGATCGCGGGAGAGGAGCCGTTGCTGCTGCAGGAGGCGCTGGACGCGGTGCGCGCGGCGGCGCGCGCCCAGGGTTACGCCGAACGCGAGGTGCTGGATGCCGAGCGCGGCTTTGACTGGCAGCGCCTGCTCGACACCTGTAACACGCCGTCGCTGTTCGCGCCAAGGCGGATCGTCGAAGTGCGCGGCAGCGCCGCACCCGACGCCGAGGGCGCGACGGCGCTGACCCGCCTGGCGCAGGATCCAGCGCCGGACGTGCTGTTGATCGTCGCGCTGGGCAAGCTCGAATCGCGCGCGCGCAACGGCGCCTGGTACGGGGCGCTCGACGCGGCCGGGGTCAGCCTGTACGTCTGGCCGCTCAAGCCGGAAGAGCTGCCCGCCTGGATCGGCACCCGCCTGCGCGCGGCGGGCCTGCAGGCCGATCCTGACACCCTGCGCCTGCTGGCCGAACGCACCGAGGGCAACCTGCTGGCGGCGCAGCAGGAGGTCGAGAAACTGGCCCTGCTGTACCCGGGCCAGGCCGTCGGCCTGGAACAGATCGACGCGGCGGTGGCCGATTCCGCCCATTACGAGGTGTTCGGCTGGCTCAACAAGGTGATGGCCGGCGACGCGCGCGGCGCGGTGCGCGGGCTGGACGGCCTGCGCGGCGAGGGGGTGGACCTGCTGCCGATCCTGGCGGTGGTGGCCAACGGGCTGCGCCAGCTGGCGCGAGCCGCTGCCGCCTATGCCCGCCAGCGCAACACGGCGGCGGCGCTGGAGGCGGCCGGGGTGTTCAGGACCAACCAGCCCGCCTTCGGGCGGGCCCTGGAACGCTGCCGTTACGGGCAGGTCCTGGGCTGGCTGCGCGATTGCGCCGCCATCGACGCCCTGGCCAAGTCCAGCGGCACCCAGTCCGCGGCCTGGGAAGAGTTGCTAACATTGGTGCTGGCGGCGAGCGGCGCCGCAAAGGGCAGGCTTGCCGCAGTGCGGCAATGAACGCGTCATGACGGCGGCTTCGGTGAAGGAAGAGGGCAAAAAGGGGGCGCGCAAGGACAGCGTCGCCGCGTACATGCGCGAGGTCGGGCAGCGCGCGCGCACGGCTTCGCGCGACATGGCCCGTGCCACCACAGGGGCCAAGAATGCCGCCCTGTTCGCGTTGGCCAAGGTGATCGAGGAGGAGGGCGGCGCGATCATCGAGGCCAATTCCCGCGACCTGCGCCTGGCGCAGGAAAACCGCCTGGAAGAAGCCCTGCTCGACCGCCTGGAACTGAGCGAGAGCCGGGTGGCGGCGATGGCCGACGGCGTGCGCCAGGTGGCGGCGCTGCCCGACCCGGTGGGCGAGATGTTCGATCTCAAGATGCGCCCCTCCGGCATCCAGGTCGGCCGCATGCGCGTGCCGCTGGGTGTGGTGGGCATCATCTACGAGTCGCGGCCCAACGTCACGGCCGACGCCGCGGCGCTGTGCCTCAAGTCCGGCAACGCCTGCATCCTGCGCGGCGGGTCGGAGGCGCTGCAGTCCAACCAGGCCATCGCGCGCTGCATCCATCGCGCTCTGCGCGCCGCCGGCCTGCCGCCCGACGCGGTGCAGGTGGTGGAAACCACCGACCGCGCCGCGGTCGGCCACATGCTGGCCATGCCGCAGTTCGTCGACGTGGTGATCCCGCGCGGCGGCAAGGGCCTGGTGGCCTTTGTCGCCGAGAACGCCCGCGTGCCGGTGATCAAGCACCTCGACGGCAACTGCCACGTCTACATCGATGCCGAGGCCGACTTCGAAAAGGCCATCGCCATCGCCGTCAACGCCAAGACCCAGCGCTACGGCACCTGCAACACCATGGAGACGCTGCTGGTGGATGCGCCGATCGCGGAAGCGCTGCTGCCCGAGCTGGGTCGCATCTACGCCGGCCACGGCGTCGAGCTGCGCGGCTGCGAACGCACCCGCCGCATCCTGCCGCAGGCACGGCCGGCCACCGCCGAGGACTGGGACACCGAATACCTGGCGCCGATCCTGGCAATCAAGGTGGTGGACGGCCTGGACCAGGCCATCGACCACATCACCCGCCACGGTTCGCAGCATACCGACGCCATCGTCACCGAGAACTACACCAAGGCGCGCCGCTTCCTGCGCGAGGTGGACTCCAGTTCGGTGATGATCAACGCCTCCACCCGCTTCGCCGACGGTTACGAATACGGCCTCGGCGCCGAGATCGGCATCAGCACCGACAAGTTCCACGCCCGCGGCCCGGTGGGGCTGGAGGGGCTGACTTCGGTGAAGTGGATCGTGCTGGGCGATGGAAATGTGCGTTAACAGCGGGTTTCCGGCTTCCGGTTTCCAGTTTCCAGTAAGAGCAGGATCAGGGCTTCGCGGTTCTCTGAAAACCGGAAACCGCAAACCGGAAACTGCGGATCGCGGCTCGTACAAGCTCTAACTTGTCCACTGAACCCACAGCCGCGACCGGCATCGGTGTCTTCGGCGGCACCTTCGCCCCGATCCATCACGGCCATATCCGTCTCGCGGTCGAGTTGCGCGAGCGCCTGCGCCTGGACCGTGTCCTGATCGTGCCCAGCGCGCACCCGCCGCACCGTGCGGCACCGGAAGTGCCGCCGGAGCGGCGTCTGGAGTGGGCGCGGCTGGCGCTGGCCGGCGAGCCCGGGCTGGTGGTGGACGACCGCGAAATCCGCCGCACCGGGCCGTCGTACACCTACGACACGCTGGCGGGTCTGCGCGCCGAATTCGGCCCGGCGGCGCCGATCGCCCTGCTGCTGGGCGACGACGCCGCCAACCAGCTCCACACCTGGCATCGCTGGCGCGAGCTGTTCGATCTCGCGCACCTGGTGTTCGTGGAGCGGCCCTACGAGCCCTCCGCGCCGGCACCCGAGCTGGCTTCGTTCCTGCGCGGCCGCCGTGTCGGCGCGGCCCAGGCCCTGCTGGAGCGCCCGGCCGGGAACTGGATGGCCGCCAGCATCCCGCCGCTCGCCATTTCCTCCACCCGCATCCGCCAGCTGCTCAAGGCCGGCCGCAGCATCCGCGGCCTGGTGCCCGATGCGGTGATCCAGTCACTCGCCACCGAGGACGTCCGCGCCCTGACCAAAGATGAAGACCCAGCCGAAGACTAAAGCCGCCCGCAGCAAAACCTCCACCGGAGCCAAGTCCAAGACCGCCGCGGGCAAGGCCGCGCCGGCGCGGAAGAAGGCCCCGGCCAAGGCCAGGCCCGCCGCCAAGACCACGACCGCCGCCAAGCGCGCCGCGCCGGCCAAGCCGAAAGCGGCGGCCAAGGGCAAGGCCCAGCCGGCGCGCGATCCCTCGGCCGAGCTGGCGGCGCTGGTGCTGGCGGCGCTGGCGGATCTCAAGGCGGTCGACGTCAAGACGCTCGACGTGCGCGAGTTGACGCCGATCACCGACACCATGGTCATCTGCACCGGTACCTCCAACCGGCACGTCAAGTCGCTGGCCGAACACGTGGTGGAGAAGGCGCGGGAGCGCGGCATCAAGCCGATCGGCGTGGAAGGCCTCGGCGAAGGTGAGTGGGTGCTGGTCGATTTGAACGGCGTGCTGGTGCATGTGATGCAGGCGCAGGCGCGCCTGTTCTACCAGCTCGAAAAACTGTGGGACATGAGCCACCCGCAGGCGCAGACCGGGACCTGAAGCCGTGAGGCGGGAGGCGGGAGGCGGGAGGCAACAAGCCGGGGAGGGCCAGCGCTTTTCGCCGTTTGTTCTTGCGCCTCCCGCCCCCCGCCTCCCACCTCACAATCCCCGCCTCTCATGCGTCTCCGCCTGATCGCGGTCGGCACCCGCATGCCGGCCTGGGTCGAGGCCGGTTTCGCCGAATACGCGCAGCGCCTGCCGCGCGAACTCAAGCCGGAGCTGGTGGAGATTCCGCTGCAGCCGCGCGGCAAGAACGCGGACATTGCGCGGCTGCGCGAAGCGGAGGGCGAAAGAACGCTGCGGGCGGTCCCGGACGGCGCGCGGCTCATCGCCTTCGACGAGCACGGCGAGCTGCTCGACACGGTGGCCTGGTCGCGGGCGATCCAGCAGTGGCAGCGTGACGGCCGCGACGTCGCCCTGCTGGTCGGCGGACCCGACGGACTGGCTCCCGCCTGCCGACAGCAGGCCGCGGCCTGCTGGTCGCTGTCCAGGCTCACCTTTCCGCATCCCCTGGTGCGGGTGCTGATCGCGGAGCAGCTGTACCGGGCGTGGAGCCTGTCGACCGGGCACCCTTACCATCGGGCGTGAGGGGTGAGGCAGTGAGGAGTGAGGGGTGAGGTCGCGCCTTCGGCGCTGTGAGGGGAAAAGCAAGGCGGATTTCCTGCTTATCTCCTCACAGCCCGCGAAGCGGGCGACCTCACCCCTCACCCCTCACCCCTCACTGTTTTGCAGCAGTCCGCCGCAACGTGGACAATAACCCCCCTTTCACCGCATCCCGACTACGCCCATGCCCACCCGTTTCGAACTCGCCAACGCCATCCGCGCGCTCGCCATGGACGCCGTGCAGCGCGCCAACAGCGGCCATCCGGGGATGCCGATGGGCATGGCCGATCTGGCGGAGGTGCTGTGGAACGACTACCTGAGCCACAACCCGGCCGACCCGCAGTGGTTCAACCGCGATCGTTTCGTGGTCAGCAACGGCCACGGCTCGATGTTGTTGTACGCGCTGCTGCATCTCACCGGCTACGATCTGCCGCTGGAGCAGCTCAAGAACTTCCGCCAGCTCCACTCCAAGACCCCCGGCCACCCCGAGCACGGCGAAACGCCGGGCGTGGAGACCACCACCGGCCCGCTCGGCCAGGGCCTGGCCAACGCGGTCGGCATGGCACTGGCGGAACAGCTGCTTGCCGCCCGCTTCAACCGTGACGGCTTCCCGGTGGTGGATCATCACACCTATGTCTTCGTCGGCGACGGCTGCTTGATGGAGGGAATTTCGCACGAGGCCTGCTCGCTGGCCGGCACGCTCGGGCTGGGCAAGCTGATCGTTTTCTATGACGACAACAATATTTCCATCGACGGCGAGGTGCGCGGCTGGTTCCGCGACGACACCCCGGGCCGGTTCGAGGCCTATGGCTGGCAGGTGGTGCGCAACGTCAACGGCCACGACCCGAACGAAGTGCGGATCGCCATCGAGACCGCGCGGGCCCAGACCGCCCGTCCGACCCTGATCTGCTGCAAAACGGTGATCGGTTTCGGTGCACCGCACCGCCAGGGCACCGCCAAGGCGCACGGCGCTGCCCTGGGCGAGGCGGAGGTGCAGCTCGCCCGCGAGAAGCTGGGCTGGACCCACCCTCCGTTCGAGATCCCGGCCGAGATCTATGCCGGCTGGGATGCACGGAGCCGCGGCCGCGAGCGGCAGGGGGCATGGAACGATTTGTTCGAAGCTTATGCCGCCAGCTATCCGCAGGAAGCCGCCGAGTTGCGCCGCCGCATGCGCGGCGAACTACCGGCGGAGTGGGCCGCGGCGATCGCCGGCGCCATCGCCAAGGGCGCCGCGGCCGACAAGCCGGTGGCGACGCGCAAGTCATCGGAGGCGGTGCTGAACGATGTTGCGCCCCTGATGCCGGAATTCGTGGGCGGCTCGGCCGACCTCACCGAATCCAACAACACCCTCTGGCATGGCGCCAAGACCATCGTGCCGGGTGACGTCAGCGGCAACTATCTGTCCTACGGCGTACGCGAGTTCGGCATGTGCGCCGCGATGAGCGGCATGGCCCTGCACGGCGGCATCATCCCGTTCGGCGGCACCTTCCTGGTGTTCTCCGACTACGCACGCAACGCGGTGCGCATGGCCGCGCTGATGCGGCAGCGCGTCATCTTCGTCTTCACCCATGACTCGATCGGCCTGGGCGAGGACGGCCCCACCCACCAGCCGGTCGAGCATTTGTCGGCGCTGCGCCTGATCCCGCACCTGCGGCTGTGGCGTCCGGGCGACGCCTTCGAAACCGCGGTTGCCTGGAAAGTCGCGGTGGAGCACAGCAACGGTCCGAGCATCCTGGCGTTGAGCCGCCAGAACCTGGCGCCGCAGCAGCACGACGCCGGCCATGCCGCGCTGGCGGAGCGCGGCGGCTACATTCTGCGCGAGCCGGCCGCCACGCCGGAGGCGGTGGTGGTGGCAACCGGGTCCGAGCTCGACCTGGCAGTGCAGGCGGCCAAGGCGCTCGAAGCCGAAGGGCGGGCGGTGCGGGTGGTGTCGATGCCTTGCCTGGAAGTGTTCCAGGCGCAGGATGCCGCCTACCGCGAGCAGGTGCTGCCCGCCGCCCTGTCGCGGCGGCTGGTGGTCGAGGCCGGCGTGACCGCCTTGTGGCGCGGCTTGGCCGGGCCGCAGGGCGACGTGCTGGGGGTGGACGATTTCGGCGCCTCGGCGCCGGCGTCCAAGGTCTTTGCCCAGTTCGGACTGACCGTGGATGGGGTGGTCAAGCGGCTGCGGGCCCTGCTCGCCTGAGCCGCCGCCGGACGCTGGCACCCCGCGGCAGTGCCGCTTGCAAGGGGGGTGCCGGCTCGATACCATTCCTCACTTTCCTGGCAGGATGCGCGGGATAAGCAAGGGCATTCCGTAAAAAGTGCCGCGCCCGTACCGCGTTTTCGCGCCGGAGCCCCAACTCGGAGCCATCCCTGTGTCAGTGTCCTTGATCAATATCGCGGCTGACGCCGCAGATTCCGTCGCGGTCATCAACCCGGCCGACCTTTCCATCCAGCACCTGGTTTCGCAGGCCGACCCGGTGGTCAAGGTGGTGCTGGTGATCCTGGTGTTTTTCTCGTTCTGGTGCTGGACCGTCATGTTCGAGAAGCTGTTCGCCATGATCGGCGCGCTCAATGCCGCCAAGCGGCTGGAGAACACGCTCGAGAGCGGCAATCTCGAGGACATGATCAACTACCAGGACAAGCACCCGATCGCCAAGATCATCGCCGCCGGCAACCAGGAGTGGCGCGAGGGATCGGGCGAGCACGCGCACGAGGCGCTGCATGAAGTGCGCGACCGTGTCGAGCGCGCCATGCGGCTGGAACTGTCCAACGAGACCCGCCGCATCAACAAGCGGCTGCCGTTCCTGGCCACGGTGGGCTCCTCCGCCCCCTTCATCGGCCTGTTCGGCACAGTGTGGGGCATCATGAACACCTTCACCGGCATCGCCGCGGCGCATGACACCAGCCTGGCCACGGTCGCTCCCGGCATTGCCGAGGCGCTGATCGCCACCGGCATCGGCCTGGCGGCGGCCATCCCCTCGATCATGGCGTACAACGGCTTCGCCACCAACCTGGGCCGCTACGTCGGCCGACTCAACACCGCCATCGGCATTTACGCCGGCCGCCTCTCCAAGCGCTTCGCTCCTGCCGCGGGGGCCTGAACATGGCCATGAGCGTCAAATCCTCTTCCAGCGGGAGCGAAGGGGAGATGGGGCCCGTGGCGGAGATCAACGTCACTCCGCTGGTGGACGTCATGCTGGTGCTGCTCATCATTTTCATGGTGACGCAGCCGCTCATGATGAACCAACTGCCCATCACTCTGCCCAAACCCAGCCTGTTCCAGTCGGACAAGCCGCCGCACAAGCTGACGGTGGACTTCGATCTGCAGAACAACTACTTCGTCCAGGAGACCGACGGTCCGAAGGAGCCGGTGGCCTACATGGACCTGCCGGCGCGCCTGCGCACCCTGGCCCAGGCCAACCCGGACGAACTGGTGATCGTCTGCGCCGACAAGGACGCGGTCTACGACCGCGTGGTCGACCTGATGGCGATCGTCGGCAGCGCCGGATTCTTCAAGGTGTCGCTATGCCCATGAACCTCGTAATCCCCAACAGGCGGGCGGCCGGCAGCCGTCCGGCCGCAGGAGGTGCGTCATGGGCATGAACGTCAAGACGACGGCCGCGTCCGAGGACGACGACGACCTGGGTGAAGCCATCGCCGCCATCAACGTCACGCCGCTGGTGGACGTGATGCTGGTGCTGCTGATCATCTTCATGGTCACCGCCCCGCTGATGCTGTCGCAGGTGCCGATCACGCTGCCCAAGGCCGCGCTGCAGGAAATGGGCAAACCGCGCGACCCGCTGATCGTGTCGTTCGACCTGCAGGGCAACTACTACATCGAATCCGGCGGCGGTCATACCGAGCAACTCCAGCTGGCGCAGCTGCCGGGGCGTCTGCACGAGATCGCGGTGGCCCAGCCCGACAACCTGGTGTACATCCGGGCGGACAAGGGCGCGGTGTTCGACAAGGTGCGGGATCTCCTGAAAATGGCCGCCGCGGCGGGCTTTTACAGGGTGTCGCTCATGTCGCAGGCACAGCAGTAACGCGCCGGAGCGAGCCACCGTGAACGAGAAACCAAAGTCATGGGCGCTTGGCCCGGGCGCCATCGTTTCCATCATCCTGCACACGGTACTGATCCTGTACCTGCTGCACCTGGTGCACCCGACGATGTTCGTGCCGCCGCAGAAGAAGGTGATCGCCACCATCACGCTGCAGCCACCGCCACCCCCACCGCCGCCGCCCCCGCCGCCGCCGAAGCCGCTGCCGCCGCCGCCGAAGATCCTGCCGCCCCCCACGCCGCAGGCGACGCCGCCCCCGCCGCAGCAGATCGTGACGCAGGCGCCGGTGACGACGCCGGACGTGCCGGCGGTCGCGCCGCCGCCCCCGCCGCAGCCGCCACCGCCGCCGCAGCCGCCACCCAGGGTGGTCGGCACGGGTGTGCCCTCGGCGTACTACAGCACGCTGCAGGAGATCATCCAGGGCAAGACCCAGTACCCGGTCAAGTCGCTGCGGGCCGGGGAGGAGGGGACCTGCCAGGTAAAGGTGTTGATCGCCCGCGACGGCTCCATCGAGAAGGTGACGATCACCGACAAGACCGGCTTCGTCGCCCTCGACGCCGAGTGTCACAACGTGTTCGAGCGCATCGTCAAGTTCCCGGGGGTTCCCGCCTCGGTGCGTCCGGACGTGACCGACTTCGAGGTCGATCTGCCGATCAGCTTCCACCTGACCGAAGGCGGTTAGGCCGGGCTTCGCGTAAAATACGGCCGGCGCCAGTGGCGCCGGCCGTTTTCATTTTGGCCGGCCGTCCAGGCATTTCCCCGCCGCGGCCGGGGCTGCCGCAGCGGATTGATCCAGGTCATAGACCCCGGGCGGCCCCGCCCGTACTTTGGGCTCCCCCGCCCGACCGCATCCAGATAGAGGACCCACCATGGCAGTCAAAGTTGGCATCAACGGTTACGGCCGCATCGGCCGCAATATATTGCGCGCCCTTTACGAGAGCGGCCGCAAGGACGTGCAGATCGTCGCGGTCAACGACCTCGGCCCGGCCGAGACCAATGCGCACCTGACGCGCTACGACACCACGCACGGCAAGTTCCCGGGCACGGTGGCGGTGGAAGGCGAGTACCTGGTGGTCAACGGCGACAGGATCAAGGTGCTGGCGGAGCGCGATCCGGCCAAGCTGCCCTGGGGCCAGCTCGGTGTTGACGTGGTGATGGAATGCACCGGCTTCTTCACCAGCAAGGCCAAGGCTGGCGCCCACCTCACCGGCGGCGCCAGGAAGGTGGTGATCTCCGCCCCCGGCGGCAAAGACGTGGACGCCACCATCGTCTACGGCGTCAACCACCAGGCGCTCAAAGGCAGCGACACCGTCATCTCCAATGCCTCCTGCACCACCAACTGCCTGGCGCCGCTGGTCAAGCCGCTGCACGACAAGATCGGCCTGGTCAACGGCTTGATGACCACCATCCACTCGTTCACCAACGACCAGGTTCTGACCGACGTGTTCCACGAGGACCTGCGCCGCGCCCGCGCCGCCGGTCACAACATGATCCCCACCAAGACCGGCGCCGCCGCCGCGGTCGGCCTGGTGCTGCCCGAACTGAACGGCAAGCTCGACGGCTACGCCATCCGTGTGCCGACCATCAACGTCTCGATCGTCGACCTGTCCTTCATCGCCGCGCGCGACACCGACGTGAAGGAAATCAACGCCATCATGAAGGCCGCGGCCAGCGAGGGCCCCCTCAAGGGCATCCTCAAGTACAGCGACGGCCCGCTGGTGTCGAGCGACTTCAACCACGATCCGTCGTCGTCGGTGTTCGATGCCACGCTGACCAAGGTGTCCGGACGGCTGGTCAAGGTCTCCTCGTGGTACGACAACGAGTGGGGCTTCTCCAACCGTATGCTGGATACGACCGTCGCCTTCGCGGCGGCCAAGTAGTGAGGTCGGGCGCTGCGCGCGCCCTGTGAGGAGTGAGGTCGCGCCGTTGAGGCGCTGTGAGGAGACAAGCAAGAGCCCCGCTTGTCTCCTCACCCCTCACAACGAGCGGAGCGAGCGACCTCACCCCTCACGTTTTCAGGAGATGAAGATGGCTTCCGTGCTACGAATGTCCGACCTCGACCTTGCTGGCAAGCAGCTGCTGATCCGGCAGGACCTGAACGTGCCGGTGCACGCCGGCAAGATCACCTCCGACGCGCGGCTGCGCGCCTCGCTGCCGACCCTGAAGCTGGTGCTGGAGAAGGGCGCCTCGGCGCTGGTGGTGTCGCACCTGGGGCGGCCCAAGGCCGGCCAGTTCGATCCGGAACAGTCGCTGACCCCGGTGGCCGCGTGGTTCTCGGAGCATCTCGGGCGCACCGTGCCGCTGGTCAGCAACTGGATCGACGGTATCAAGCTGCAACCGGGCCAGATCGTGATCGGTGAGAACGTGCGTTTCCTGAAGGGCGAGAAGGACGACGACGAGGCGTTGGCGCGCAAGATGGCCGCGCTGTGCGACGTCTACGTCATGGATGCCTTCGGTACCGCCCACCGCGCCGAAGCCTCCACCCACGGCGTGGCCCGCTTCGCCCCGGTGGCCTGCGCCGGCCCGCTGCTGGCGGCCGAGCTGGAGGCGCTCGGCAAGGCGCTGAAGCAGCCCAAGCGGCCGCTGGCCGTGATCGTCGGCGGCTCCAAGGTTTCCACCAAGCTGGACCTGCTCAACAACCTGGCCGACATGGCCGACCAGCTCATCATCGGCGGCGGCATCGCCAACACCTTCCTCGCCGCGGCCGGCTACAAGGTCGGCAAATCGCTGTACGAAGCGGAAATGCTGGATACCGCGCGGGCGGTGCAGAAGAAGATCCAGGCCCGCGGCGGCGACATCCCGCTGCCGGAGGACGTGGTGGTGGCCACCGAGTTCTCCGCCGAGGCGCATGCGCGCACCTGCCCGGTCGACGAGGTCCACCCGGACGAGATGATCCTGGACATCGGTCCCAAGACCCGCGCCAAGCTGGTGGGCCTGCTCAAGGGCTGCGGCACCATCGTCTGGAATGGCCCGGTCGGCGTGTTCGAGTACGATTCCTTCGCCGGCGGCACCAAGGCGATCGCCGAGGCCATCGCGGCCAGCCCGGCGTTTTCCCTGGCGGGCGGCGGCGACACCCTGGCGGCGATCGACAAGTTCGGCATCGCCGACAAGCTGTCCTACATCTCGACCGGCGGCGGTGCCTTCCTCGAGTTCCTCGAAGGCAAGACCCTGCCGGCGGTGGCGGCGCTGGAGGCGCGCGCCGCGAAGTGACCGGGCGCGCGCCTGCGGCCGCTACTTGGCATTGTTGGCGCGCGCTTCGTTGACCTTGTCACGGAAGGCGTTGGCATCGGTCACCGCGGCGTTGGCGGCGTCGATGTGCTTCTGCGACAGGGCCTGCTGGGTCGCGATGTAGTCCTTGATGCACTGCGCGTAGGCGTCGTACTTGGCGACGAACTCGCTGTCGTCGTCCGCCCTGCGGATGGTGTTCGGCAGCATGGGCTTCTTGCAGGCCGGCGGGGCCAGTGAGTCCACCATGCCGCCGGCGGCGGAATCGTCGGCGAACACGGCTGGCGCCAGGCCGAGGGCGAGGGCTGCAATGATTGTTTTTTTCATGGATGCTCCAATATCAAGGGAGGGCAGGCCGGTGCCTTGCGCGTCGCAGCCTTGCCTTTGAACTGATACTTTAGCAAACGACCGGTTGGCCGGTCCGAGCCAGGAGAGCCTTCATGTTGCGACGTTCGTGGACGTTAGCCGCTGTTTTGGCGGTTTTGCTGCTGTCCGGTTGCGGGTACAACACCATGCAGCGGCAGGATGAGCAGGTGAAGGCAGCCTGGTCCGAAGTTCTAAACCAGTACCAGCGCCGGGCCGACCTGGTACCCAACCTGGTTAATACGGTCAAGGGCTACGCCGCCCAGGAAGAGAGGGTGCTGACCGAGGTGACCAATGCCAGGGCCAAGGTCGGCAGCATTCAGGCCACACCGGAGCTGATCAACGATCCCCAGGCCTTCGCCAAGTTCCAGCAGGCCCAGGGTGAGCTGACCGGCGCGCTGTCGCGCCTGCTGGTGGTGAGCGAGAACTACCCTCAGCTCAAGTCCGACGCCGCCTTCCGCGACCTGCAGGCGCAGCTGGAGGGCACCGAGAACCGCATCACGGTGGCGCGCAACCGCTACATCCAGGCGGTGCAGGACTACAACGTCACCGTGCGCAGCTTCCCCAGCAACCTCACCGCCAAGGCGTTCGGCTACCAGATCAAGCCGAATTTCACGGTGGACAACGAAAAGGCCCTGGCCGAGCCGCCGAAGGTCGATTTCAGCGCCCCTGCGGCGCACTGAACCGCGCTCCATGCCTGCGATCCTGCGCACGCTGGTGCTGTTGGCGGCCCTGTGCCTGGGGCCGCCGGCGGCGCAGGCCGAGGTGGCGGTGCCGCCGCTGCGGGCGCACGTCACCGACCTGACCGGCACGCTCGATCCCGGCCAGGCCGCCGCCCTGGAGCGGGAACTGGCCGCATTCGAGCAGCAGAAGGGCAGCCAGATCGCGGTACTGATCCTGCCGACGACCGAGCCGGAGACCATCGAGCAATACGGCATCCGGGTCGGCGAGGCCTGGAAGCTGGGGCGCAAGGGCGTGGACGACGGCGCCATCCTGATCGTGGCCAAGAACGACCACCACCTGCGCATCGAAGTCGGTTATGGCCTGGAGGGCGCGCTCAACGACGCCACCTGCAAGCGCATCATCGACGAAACCATCACGCCGCAGTTCCGCCAGGGCGGCTTCTACCAGGGCATCGAGGCCGGCGTGCAGAGCATGATCAAGGTGGTCTCAGGCGAGCCGCTGCCGCCTCCCCCGGCGCGGCCGGCCCTCGGCTCCGGCCACGGCCGCCCGCTCGGTTCGGCGCTGACCGGGCTGGGTGCGGGACTGCTGGCCTGGTACCTCAGCGGGATCCTGATGGTGGCCCTGGTGCTGGCTTTCATCGCCTTCGTCATCGCCCTGCTGTCGGGCGGCTTCGGGCGCGGCGGCTACGGCGGCTGGGGCGGCGGCGGCTTTTCGGGTGGCGGGGGCTTCTCCGGCGGCGGCGGCGGCTTCGGCGGCGGCGGCGCCTCGGGGAACTGGTGATATGTCACGCTGGCAAAGACTCTGGCGGCACCTCTTCGTCACCCACGGATCGGTTCGGCGGTGTTTTCCGCAGGCCAGCCTGGATCGCATCGAGCGCGAGATCGCCGCCTGCGAGGAACGCCATGCGGGCGAGATCCGTTTCGCCGTGGAGGCCGCCTTGCACCCGGCCCAGCTCTGGCACGGCCTGAGCGCGCGGCAGCGGGCCATCGAGGTGTTCTCCCTGCTGCGGGTGTGGGATACCGAGCACAACAACGGCGTGCTGATCTACCTGCTGCTGGCCGACCGCAGCGTGGAGATCGTGGCCGACCGCGGCGTGGCCGGCGGCCGCGTCGCCGAGGGCGAATGGGAGGCCGCCTGCGCCCTGATGCGCAAGTACTTCGCCGAGGGCGAGTTCGAGGACGGCGTAGTGGCCGGGATCGAGGCCGTGGCGGACGTGCTGGCGCGGTATCCGCCCGGCGCCCCGCGCGGCGCCAACGAGCTGCCCAACACTCCTGTTATCCTGTAAGTTCCGGGATCGCGCCCACAGGAACACACCCATGCGTTTCGCCAGCACTGAATCCTACGTCGCCACCGACGATCTCACCCTGGCGGTGAATGCCGCCGTCACCCTGCAGCGCCCGCTGCTGGTGAAGGGCGAGCCCGGCACCGGCAAGACCCGGCTGGCGCAGGAAGTGGCGCAGTCGCTGCAGCGCCCGTATTTCGAGTGGCACATCAAGTCCACCACCAAGGCGCAGCAGGGCCTGTACGAGTACGACGCGGTGTCGCGCCTGCGCGATTCGCAGCTCGGCGAGGCCAAGGTCAAGGACATCGCCAACTACATCGTCAAGGGCCGCCTGTGGGAGTGCTTCGACAGCGAAGTGCAGCCGGTGCTGCTGATCGATGAGATCGACAAGGCCGATATCGAGTTCCCCAACGACCTGCTGCGCGAGCTGGACCAGATGGCGTTCTACGTCTACGAGACGCGCCAGACCATCACCGCCCGGCACCGGCCGATCATCATCATCACCTCCAACAACGAGAAGGAGCTGCCGGACGCGTTCCTGCGCCGCTGTTTCTTCCACTACATCCGCTTCCCCGACCGCGACACCATGCAGAAGATCGTGGACGTGCACTTCCCCGACCTGAAGAAGAACCTGCTGAAGGAAGCGATGGAGGTGTTCTTCGGGCTGCGCGACCTGCCCGGCCTGAAGAAGAAGCCGTCCACCTCGGAGCTGCTCGACTGGCTCAAGCTGCTGATGGCCGAGGACATCGAGCCGTCGGTGCTGCGCGAGACCAGCGTGAAGAAGTCCCTGCCGCCGCTGTACGGCGCGCTGCTCAAGAACGAGCAGGACGTGCACCTGTTCGAGCGCATCGCCTTCATGGCGAAGCGCAACTAGGGAACCTACACCTCCGTCGGCAGCGCCTTGGTGTCGGCCGCCCGCCACAGGTACCAGCTCCCCACCGAGCGGTAGGGCGCCCACTTCGCGGTGATCACGAGGCTGGCATCGTCGTCGAGCTTTTCGCCGCCGTTGTGGATCCGGTTGAGGCCGCGGCGCAGGCCGGCGTCGCCCAGCGAAAAAATATCCAGGCGGTCGAGGGCGAAGATCAGGAACATCTCGGCGGTCCAGCGGCCGATGCCCGGCAAAGCGTCCAGCGCCTCGATGGCGTCGGTGTCGTCCATGCGGCGCAGCTTGCGGAAATAGGCGGGATCGCCGGCGCAGGCCTCCGCCAGGGCCTTGAGCCAGCGTGCCTTGGCGTTGGACAGGCCGCACAGGCGCAGCGATTCCGGCGCCATCTCCAGGAAATGCGCCGGGCGGAAACGCGCCCGCGCCCCGGCGGCGGCGGCCACGCGGGACTCGATGGTGTCGGCCGCCCGCGACGACAGCTGCTGGCCGATGATGGCGCAGCACAACACGTGAAAGGGATCGCGGCGGCGCTCGCCCAGGGTGCAGGGGCCGTGCGCCTCGATCAGGCGCGCCAGCTTCTTGTCGCGGCGGCGCAGATGGGCTTCCGCGCCGCGCAGGATTTCCTGGTCAATCACGCGGTGCTCCCGCTTACACTGGTAGGATGCCCATGGGGCCCGTTAACACTACTGACCGGTCAAAGTAGTGTTAACAGCCCTGGTTGTCGAGCCGGTACAGCGGGAATCCGGATGTGACGGAGGTCCCGGCCCGGCGTGGCGTAACGGGAAAACGCTGGATTACCATGCACGACATGTTCACCAGCTCCGCGGCTGCAACGACCGTGGTATCGCAGACCGGGGCGGCCCGGGAGGCTCCGGCAACCGCGCGCGCCCTCTATCGCGGCCTCTACCTGTTGTTCGTCAAGGGCTCGGTGCCGGCCACGCTGGTCACCATCTTCCTGTGCTTCCTGGGCCTGCAGTTCTCCGGCCGGCAATGGCTGCTGCTGACGCCGCAGATTCCTCCCTACGTGGCCGTCTACATCGTACCGGAGCTGCTGCTGATCCGGCGCTATCTGCGCCCCCTGGGCGAAGTGTGGGACCTCCTCAACGCCGGTGCCGCGGTGCCGCGGGCCCGCGTCTCGGACAGCCTGGTGCGGGCGCTCAACCTGCCGTACTACGCCTTCCTGCGGGTGACCCTGGTGCGCGGCAGCCTGGGCGCCCTGGTGTCGTTCTGCTCCCTCTATGTCAGCAACCTGTTCTGGCACGGCGGCTTCGCGCCCTGGCAGATGGTGATGTTCCCGGCGCTGGTGGGGCTGTTCGCCTGCCCGATCTACGCCGCCGTGGAGTATTTCGTCGCGGCGCGCCACATGGTGCCGGTGGTGGAGCGGCTGTGGCGGTACTGCACCGACCTCGAAAAGGCCGACCAGCGGCGCCTGATCGCGGTGCGCCTGAAGAGCAAGCTGCTCTACCTGGGTCTGTTCATCACCGCCGTGCCGATGCTGTTCATCGCCTTCACGGTGGAGTTCAAGGTGGACCAGATGCTGCGCAGCCAGGGCGTGGACGCCTACCCGCTGGAGCTGCCGCTGTGGGCCTGGATCGGCGGTGCGCTGACCGTGGCGATCTCCGCCGCGGTGGCGATGTCACTGCTCACCGCGCAGGAGGTGTCGCGCTCGGCGGCGCGGCTGATCGCCGGCATGAACGAGGTCGAGCGCGGTAACCTCGAAATCGATCTCAAGGTGCTGGACACCGACGAATACGCCGACCTCACCCGCGGCTTCAACCTGATGACCGACGGGTTGCGCGAGGAGGTGCGCATCCTGGAGGTGGCGCAGGACCTGGCCGGCGAGCTGCATCTCGACGTGCTGATCGGCCGCATCATGAGCGCCGCCGCCGAACTGCTCGACGCCGAGCGCAGCACCCTGTTCGTCTACGACCCCGAGCGCCGCCAGCTGTGGTCGAAGTTCGGCGTGGGGCTGCAGTCGCTGGAGATCCGCTTCGAGTACAACAGTGGCATCGCCGGCGCGGTGTTCGGCAGCGGTCGCGCCGAGAACATCGTCGATCCCTACCGCGACCCGCGCTTCAACCCGGAGGTCGATCGCCGCACCGGCTTCCGCACCCGCTCCATCCTGTGCATGCCGATCGTCAACAAGAAAGGCGAGCGGCTCGGCGTTACGCAGGTGCTGAACAAGCGCGAGGGCAGCTTCACCCTGCGCGACGAGCAGCGCCTGCGCGCGTTCACGGCGCAGATCGCGGTGGCGCTGGAGAACGCGCAGCTCTTCAACGAGGTGCTGTCGGTCAAGAACTACAACGAGAACATCCTCGCCAGCACCACCAACGGCGTGGTCACCCTGGACAACGGCGGTCGCGTCGTCACCGCCAACGGTGCCGCGCTGCGCATGCTGGGACGCGATGCCGCCAACACCCTGAACCGGTACGAGACGGAGATGTTCGGCGAGGTCAACGGCTGGGTGCTGCGTAGCGTGGAACGGGTGCGCCAGAGCGGCAGCGCCGACTTCGCCGCCGACGCCGAGCTGGCCCACGCCAACGGCACGCTGTCGTCGGTGAACCTGACCGCGACACCGCTGAAGGATGCCTCCGGCCAGGCCATCGGCGTGATCCTGTCGTTCGAGGACCAGACCCGCGAAAAGCGCGTGCGCAGCACCATGGCGCGCTACATGAGCAAGGAAGTCGCCGACCAGCTGCTGGAGGCCGGCGAGGCGATGCTGGGCGGGCAGATGCAGCGCAGCACCATCCTGTTCGCCGACATCCGCAACTTCACCACGATCGCCGAGACGCTGGGCGCGCGCGGCACGGTGGCGCTGCTCAACGAGTATTTCGAGGAGATGGTCGAGGCCATCTTCCAGTACGGCGGCGTGCTCGACAAGTACATCGGCGACGCCATGATGGCCCTGTTCGGCGTGCCGTTCCAGGGTGCCCGCGACGCCGACAACGCCGTGGCGGTGGCCAACGCCATGCTGCGGCGGCTGTCGATGCTGAACGGGCGCCGCACCGCCGCCGGGCTGCCGGCGATCGAGATCGGCATCGGCATCGCCACCGGCGACGTGGTGGTCGGCAACATCGGCTCGCCGCGCCGCATGGAGTACACCGTGATCGGCGACAGCGTGAACCTGGCTTCGCGGCTGGAAGGGGCGACCAAGGCCTACCGCGTCAAGGTACTGCTGTCGCAGGCCACCGCCGAGTCGCTGACCGTGCCCACCCCGCTGCGCGAGATCGACCTGCTGCGGGTCAAGGGCAAGGACCAGCCGGTCACCGTCTACGAAGCCCTGGGCCACTGCGACGACAGCGTGTTCCCCAACCTCGACGCCTGCCTGGCGGCCTACGCCGAGGGCCTGCGCGCCTACCGCCTGCGCGCCTGGCGGGAGGCGGCGGAGGCGTTCCAGGCGGCGCTGGCGCTGCATCCGGGTGACGAGCCCTCGCGCATCTACCTGGAACGTTGCAACAACTACGCCGTCAACCCGCCGCCGGCGCACTGGGACGGCGTATCGACATTGCACAGCAAATAAAGTCACAATCCGGACCATGCTTTTCGGATTTTTCCTTTCCCTGCGCGCCGCCGGTCTCAAGCCCGGGCTGGGCGAGTTCCTGGCCCTGCTGGACGGCCTGCGCCAGCACGTCATCATGTTCAGCCTGGACGACTTCTACGTCCTGGCGCGCACCGCCCTGGTCAAGGATGAAACCCAGTTCGACCGCTACGACCGCGCTTTCGCCGCCTATTTCAAGGGCGTGGAGCAGGTGTTCGCCGGCCTGGACAAGGCCATCCCCGAGGAGTGGCTGCGCTTGGAGGCGATGCGCCTGCTGAGCGAGGAGGAGCGCGCCAAGATCGAGGCCCTGGGCGGCTGGGACAAGCTGATGGAGACACTCCGGCAGCGCCTGGAGGAGCAGAAAGGGCGCCACCAGGGCGGCAGCAAATGGATCGGCACCGGCGGCACCAGTCCGTTCGGCCACGGTGGTTATAACCCCGAGGGCGTGCGCATCGGCGGCGAGGGCGGCCAGAAGAAGGCGGTGAAGGTCTGGGAAAAGCGCGAGTACCGCAACCTGGACGATTCCATCGAGCTGGGTACCCGCAACATCAAGATCGCCCTGCGCAAGCTGCGCCGTTTCGCCCGCGAGGGCGCGCCGGACGTACTGGACCTGGACGGCACCATCGAGTCCACCGCACGCAACGCGGGCTGGCTGGACCTGCGCATGATGCCGGAGCGCCACAACGCGGTGAAGGTACTGCTGTTCCTCGACGTGGGGGGCTCGATGGACCCGCACGTCAAGGTCTGCGAGGAGTTGTTCTCCGCCTGCAAGACCGAGTTCAAGCACCTGGAATACTTCTATTTCCACAACTTCGTCTACGAAAGCGTGTGGAAGGACAACCGGCGCCGCCATTCCGAGCGCATCCCGCTGTTCGACGTGCTGCACCGCTACACGCCCGACTACAAGCTGATCTTCGTCGGCGACTCCACCATGAGCCCGTACGAAATCCTCCACCCGGGCGGCAGTGTCGAGCATTGGAACGAGGAAGCCGGGGCGGTCTGGTTCAAGCGCCTGATCGACGTCTATCCGCGCGCCGTGTGGCTCAACCCCGAGCCCGAGGACCGTTGGGAATACACGCCCTCGATCCAGGTGACGCAGCAGCTCATCGGCGAGGACCGCATGGTGCCGCTGACCCTGGCCGGGCTGGACCGCGGCATCCGCCGGCTCAGCCATTAGGTTCTAGAGCTTTTTCTGCGCAGGTGCGTACACTTGTCTCCTCTCCCGCAAGCGGGAGAGGGGAACAACACGTTCTGGCGGCCGCTCATAGGCGGAGCACCGCCCGCAAATCAACGCGAAGGGAGGAACTGACGATGACGTCGATACAGGCTTTGGTCGGCTTTGCCGCATGGACGCTGGTGCTGGTGGTGCTGGTGTTCGCCTGGCGCGGGATCGAGCTGCTGCGCGGCAGGAAAGCCGATTCCTGGACCCGCGGCGCGGCCATCGACTCGCCGGGGCTGGTCAAGCGCATCGAACACGCCCACCTGAACTGCCTGGAGAACCTGCCGGTGTTCGCGGTGATCGTGCTGTCCGCCGCCGCCACCGGCAAGCTCGCGCTGACCACGCCTTACGCCAGTTGCGTGCTGTATGCGCGGCTGTGCCAGACCGTCGTGCACCTGATCGGAGTCAACCACTGGCTGGTGATGCTGCGCGCCGGCTTCTGGGGGGCGCAACTGGTACTGTTCTTCTACATGATCTACGGCCTGCTCGGAGGGCACGCGGCTTGAAGTTCGGGCGGCATCTCGGACGGAGGCTGCGGCGGGGCGCCTTGATCGCGGCGGTGGTCGCGCTGGGCCTGCTGGCCCTGATCAACAACTGGGTGGTCAACAACACCTATGCCTACGTCTACGACGACTGGTCGCTGCTGCCGGACAACGAGGTCGGGCTGGTGCTCGGCACCAGCCCGCTGACCCGCGGCGGCGGCGCCAATCCGCAGTTCTACGGCCGCATCCATGCGGCGGCGCAGCTCTACCAGCTGGGCAAGATCAAGCGCATCATCGTCAGCGGCGCCAACCCCGACTCGACCTACAACGAGCCGCGCGCGATGCGCCGCGAGCTGGTGAAGTCGGGGGTCCCGGCGCAGGCGATCTACATGGATTTCGCCGGCTTCCGCACCTTCGATTCGGTGGCCCGCGCGCAGGTCGTCTTCGGCCTGGACCGGGTCACCATCATCACCCAGCGCTATCACGCCTACCGCGCCGTGTTCGTGGCCAAGAAGCTGCACATGAAGGTGGCGGCTTACGCCGCCCCGTCCGACGAGATCGGCTATTTCAACCGGACCATGCTGCGCGAGGTGCTGGCGCGGATGCGGGTGGTGCTCGACATCTACGTGCTGCACACGGCGCCCAAGTTCCTCGGCACGCCGCAGCCGGTCGACACCGACGGCAGCACGCCGCCGGATACGGATGGCTAACCCGCATCGTTCCTGAGTGCCGGCCCGAGCCACCGACACCGGGCGGCCGGATCGGGCTTGTAGGGCGGGCCGTGCCCGCCATTAAGGAAACTTTGGCGGGCATGGCAAGCCCTACATAAAAAGCCCTTCCGCCCGCGGGAGAGATGACGGCAGGCGTGCCCGCGCGCCCTGCGCCGCTACTCCCAGGCCACCTTCTCGCCGCGCTTGCTTTCCTGCGCCTGGATGCGCTCGCCGAAGCGCTTCTCCACCTCGTTGCGGCGCACCTTCATGGTTGGAGTCATCATGTTGTTGTCGATGCTCCAGCTCTCGCGGGTGACGAAGATCTTGGCGATCGCCTCGTGCGCTTCCAGCGTGGCGTTGACGGTTTCCAGCGTCTGCAGCAGGCCGGCTTCCACCGCGGCGCGATCCTTCTTGTACGCCTCCGGCGTGAGCGAGACCACCAGCACCGGCTGGAACAGGCCGGAGCCGACCAGGCACATCTGGTCGACGTCCTTGTTCTCGCTGAAGGCGCCCTCGATGGGCGCCGGCGTGACGTACTTGCCCTTGAGCGTCTTGAAGATTTCCTTGACGCGTCCGGTGATGTACAGATAACCGTCGTCGTCCAGGCGGCCGACGTCGCCGGTATGGAGCCAGCCGTCCGCGGTGTACAACTCGGCCGTTTTCTGCGGATCGTTGTAGTAACCGATGGTGACGCCGGCGTGCTTGTTCTGGATTTCGCCGCCGTCGCCGATGCGGATGAGCGAGTCAAAGAAGGGCTTGCCGACGCTGCCGTTGCGGTTGGAGCCGGGCAGGTTGCAGCTGACATAGATCGAGTTCTCGGTCATGCCGTAGCCCTGGTAGATGTCCATGCCCAGCCTGGTGTACCAGTTCAGCACCGGCAGCGGCAGCGGCGCCGCGCCGCTCACGCGCAGCCAGCAACGGTCGAAGCCGAGCCCCCTGCGGATCTTGCGCTTGACGTAGCCTGACAGCAGCGGGATGCGCAGCACGCGGTCCATCTTGGCCTGCGGCAGCTGCTTGAGGATTTCGCCCTGGATACGGGTCCACACCAGCGGCACGCCGTAGAAGCGCGTCGGCCGCACCTGCTTGAGCGTCTCGCCCAGCTTGTCCAGCGCCTCGAGGAACCAGACCTGCGCGCCCAGGTAGACGCTGGCGCACTCCACCGCCCCGCGCTCGAAGGCGTGCGCCAGCGGCAGGTACGACAGGAAGTGTTCGCCCTCCGGGCGGGCCGGCATCATGCGCAGCAGGCCCTGCACGCTGAACATCAGGTTGCGGCCGGTGATGATCACGCCCTTTGGGTTGCCGGTGGTGCCGGAGGTATAGATCAGGCTCCAGGGATCCCGTTCCAGGTCGCGTGCCACCGCTTGCGGCAGGGGCGCGTGACGCTTCACCAGCTCGTCCCAGCTATGGTCGCAGGCCGGCACGCCCGGATAGGGCAGGGCGATGCGGATCACGTCCTTGGGCAGGGCCGCCAGGAAGGCCTCGATGTCCGGCATGGGGCCGATGAAGGCGACCTTGGCTCCGCAGTGCTGCATGATGAAGCGCACCGCGTCATCGGACTGCTTCGGGTACAGGCCCACGCCGACGTAGCCGCCCAGGCCGGCGGCGAAGTCGGCCATGAACCAGTGCGCGGTGTTCATGCCGGTGATGGCCACCGCGCTGCCGGCCGGCACGCCCAGGGCCTGCAGGGCCGCGGCCATGCTTCGCGACTGGTCCGCCACCTCGGACCAGGTGTAGCTGCGCCAGGTGCCCTGGCCGGGCTGATGCAGGAAAGGGGTGGACGGGGTGCTTTCCGCCCTGTGCAGCAGCATCTGTACCGGATTCAGCATGTCGCTCATCGTTCCCTCGATTTGTAGCCCTGGGCAGGGCGGAAACCGCCTGCCCAGGCTTCGATTTGGTGTGACCTGAGGCGGCAATCGTACCCAAACCGCCGGCTGGTTGCTTGGCGGCGCGCCAAAACGCAAAAAACCCGGCGCGAGCCCGCTCGCGCCGGGTTCGGGGACCGGTCGGGTCAGGCGTTGGCGACCCGTTTCATGGGCGCCGGCCCAAGCTGCAGCGCGCCGTCCGCGGCGGCCGTGGCGAAATACTGCTCCGGCGTGAACACGTCCACCTCGATCGCCTCCAGGCGCGCCGCCAGGGCCTTGCGCACCAGGGCCGCGTCCTCGGCGACGATGATGCCCTGGTTGGCGGCGACCTGGGCCAGCTCCTCGGCGCTGCCCCGCGGCAGCTGGCCGGCCTTCTGCGCGGCATGGATGCGGGCCAGCACCGGTGCGGCCTCGTGCCCCAGCCGGAACGCCTTGAGCAGGCGTCCGGCGCCCAGGCTCTCGTCGGCGGGCAGGAACACGTCGCGGGTCAGGCGGTGGTACTGCTCGCTGGGCGATTGGATCGCCAGGGCGGCCTGGTGGCTGAGCCGGTCCGATGGCGCGTGGCCGACCGGGTTGGCGCGCAGCAGCAGCGCCCCCACCGTGCGCAGCCAGAAGCCGAGCAAGCCACCGCCGAAGTTGGCATAGATGCCGGCGAAAGCCTCCTGCACGCGGCCCAGGGCGTATTGCACCGCGTAGTGCAGCAGCGGCAGGTCCTCCTGCTTGCGGCCCTCGGCCTCCCAGCGGCGCAGCGCGCCGGTGGCCAGGATCTGCCAGGCCAGCACGTCGGCGAAGCGGCCGGTGAGCTTGCCGCGCACCTTGAGCTTGCCGCCGATGGTGAACATGGCGAGGTCGGTGAGCACCGCGAAGCGCGCCGCGCTCCAGCCGAGGCGGCGGTAATACTTCGCCGTCGGCCCGCCCACCGGGGCGCCGAAGCTGTGTCCGCGGGTGAGGTAGCGCACCCAGCCGCGGCCGATGTTGAGCAGGAAGTGGCCGATCCAGCCCAGCAGGTTGTTGCGGAACAGGGCGACGTCATTCTTCTCCACGCCCTCCACCACCTTGAGTGCGTAGGGATGGCAGCGGATCGCGCCCTGGCCGAACACCATCAGGGTGCGGGTCATGATGTTGGCGCCTTCCACGGTGATGCCCACCGGCGCCGACTTGTAGCCCATGCCGAGGATGTTGTTCGGGCCCTGCATCACGCCCGAGCCGGAGAACACGTCCATGCCGTCGGTGACCAGCTCGCGCGCGATGTCGGTGGTGTAGGCCTTCATCACCGCCGACACCACCGGCGGCTGCACGCCGGCGTCCACCGCCGAGCAGCCGAAGATGCGGGCGCCGTCGATCATGTAGGTGAGGGCGGCGATCTTGCCGACCTTCTCCTCCACGCCTTCCATGCGGCCGATCGGGATGTTGAACTGCTGCCGCACCATCGAGTAGGGCCCGGCCACGGCGGCCACGCTCTTGGCGCCGCCCACCGCGCCGGCGGGCAGGCTGACCATGCGGCCGCCGGCCAGCTGTTCCATCAGCATGCGCCAGCCCTGGCCGGCGCCGGCGGCGCCGCCGACGATGTTCCGCACCGGCACCACCACGTCCTTGCCGAGCAGCGGGCCGTTGTAGAACGGATCGCCGATCGGATCGTGGTGGTCGCCGTTGCTGAAGCCCGGCGTGCCCTGGTGGACCAGCACGCAGGTGATCCCGACGTCTTCCCCGCAGCCGAGCAGCTTGTGCGGATCGTGCAGCCGGCAGGCGATGGTGGCCAGGTTGGCAATCGGCGCCAGCGTGATGTAGCGCTTGCGGAAGTTGAGGCGCAGCTTGAGCTCGCCGTCGGTGTCCTTGAACACCACGCCCTCGGCCTTGATCGAGGCGGCGTCGGAGCCGGCGGTGGGCTCGGTCAGGCCGAAGCAGGGGATGTACTCGCCCGCCGCGAGGCGGGGCAGATAGTGATCCTTCTGCTCCTGCGTGCCGTAGTGGATGATCAGCTCCGCCGCGCCCAGCGAGCTGGGGATTACCACGAAGGTGGCGACGGTGGCGCTGACCGGGCCGAGCTTGGCCAGGATGGTGCTGATGCCCAGGGTGGAGAACTGCTTGCCGCCGTACTGCTTCGGGATCAGGAAGCCCATCATGCCGGACTTCCTGATGAAGTCCAGGATCTCCTCCGGCATGCGCTTGGTGCGGCCGATCTGGTAGCGGTCCACCATGCGGCACAACTCTTCCACCGGGCCGTCGAGGAAGGCCTGTTCCTCCGCCGGCAGCTTGTTGTAGGCCTCCGCCAGGATCTTCTTGAAATCCGGGCTGCCGGAGAAGAACCCGCCGTCGATCCACACGGCGCCGGCTTCCAGCGCCTGCCGCTCGGTGTCCGAGATCTGCGGCAGGACCTTGCGGGCCTTCATCTGGTTGAGCAGGAATCCAAACATGGCGTCACCTCACAAGCTGATTGCGGAAATGCTCTCCTACGCGAAGGTCTTGCCGGAGCCGGCCATGTCCAGCAGGACCGCCGCCGGCTTGAACCGCGGGCCGTACTTGGCCGCCAATTCCTCCGCGCGCTTGACGAACCTGGCCACGCCGTACGCGTTGATGTACTGCAGCGCGCCGCCCTGGTGGGGCGCGAAGCCCCAGCCGAAGATCGAGCCGATGTTGGCATCGGCCACGGTCATGACCACCTTCTCCTCGTAGCACCTTGCCGCCTCGTTCGCCTGCGCGAACATCAGCCGCTCCATCATCTCCTGCTGGCTCATCTGTTGTTTCGACAGCGGGAAGTGCCGGGTCAGTTCCGGCCAGATGGATTTCTGTCCGTTCGCCGGGTACTCGTAGAAGCCCTTGCCCGCCTTCTTGCCGGGGCGGTCGAGCTCCTTCGCCATCTTCACCATCACCGCCTCGCCGGGATGACCGACATAGGCCCTGCCCTCGGCGGCGAAGTCCTTCCTGGTCTGCTCCATCACGTGCATCGACAGGGACAGGGAAACCTCGTCGTGCAGCGCCAGCGGTCCGACCGGCATGCCGGCCTGCAGGCCGGCCATCTCGATCGAGCGCGGGTGCTGCCCGTCCAGCAGCAGCGCCATGCCTTCCATGATGTAGGTGGCGAAGGCGCGCGAGGTGTAAAAGCCGCGCGAATCGTTGACCACGATCGGCGTCTTTTTGATCTGCTGCACGTAGTCGAAGCCCTTGGCCAGCGTCGCCTTGGAGGTCTTGGCGCCGACGATGATCTCCACCAGCGGCATCTTGTCCACCGGCGAGAAGAAATGCAGGCCGATGAACTGGTCCGGGCGCACGCTGGCCTGGGCCATGCCGGTGATCGGCAGGGTCGAGGTGTTGGACGCGAACACCGCCGTCGACGGGATGACGGCCTCGGTCTTCTTCGTCACGTCGGCCTTGATGGCGCGGTCCTCGAACACCGCCTCGATCACCAGGTCGCAGCCTTCCAGGTCCTTGAACTCGGTCGTGGCGCGGATGCGCTCGAGCAGCGCGCTCTTGCCGGCGGCGGTCTCGCGCCCCTTCTTGATCGCCTTGTCGAGCAGGCCGGCGGAATAGCTCTTGCCCTTCTCCGCCGCTTCCTGCGAGGTGTCGAGCAGCACCACGTCCATGCCGGCCTTGGCCGATACGTAGGCGATGCCCGCACCCATCATGCCGGCGCCGAGAATGCCCAGCTTCTTCACAGTGGACTTGTCGAAGCCTTCGGGGCGCGACTTGCCCTTGTTGATGGCGTTGAGCTGGAACCACAGCGAGCCGATCATGTTCTTCGACACCTGGCTTACCACCAGGTCGGCGAAATAGCGCGATTCGACGCGGCAGCCGGTATCGAAGTCGACGATGCCGCCCTCGAACACGCAGCTCATGATGTTGGTCAGCGCCGGGTAGTTGCCGTAGCTCTTGGCGTCTGCCATCGACGGCGCGATCGCCCACATCTGGGCGTTGGCGGGCGACTTCGAGTCGCCGCCGGGCCATTTGAATTTCTTGTCGTCCCAGGGCTGCACCGGCTTCGGATTGGCGAGGCACCAGGCCTTGGCGCGCGCCAGCAGTTCGTCGCGATCCTTGACCAGCTCGTTGAGGATGCCCTGCTGTTTGGCCTGGTCGGGACGCAGCTCCTTGCCCTCCAGCATCAGCGGCAGCGAAGCCTGGATGCCGATCAGGCGCGGCAGGCGCTGGGTGCCGCCGCCGCCGGGCAGCAGGCCCAGCTTCACTTCCGGCAGGCCGAACTTGGCCTTGGGGTTGTCGATGGCGATGCGGTAGTGGCAGGCCATCGCCATTTCCAGGCCGCCGCCGAGCGCGGTGCCGTTGAGCGCGGCGACCACCGGCCGGCCGCACAGCTCGATCCGGCGCAGGAAGCCCTTGTACTCCTCGGCCAGCCGGTAGGCCGCCGCCGGCTCCTTCATCGCGAAGATACCCTCGATGTCGGCGCCGGCGAGGAACTCCTTCTTGCCGGAGGTGATGATCACGCCCTTGATGCCGGCGTCGGACTCGATGCGCTTGAGCGCCTCCGCGAACGGGCCGGTCAGCTCCGGGTTGAGCACGTTCATCGAACGGCCCGGCATGTCCAGGGTCAGGGTGACGATGCCGTCGGCGTCTTGTGCGAAGTTCACTGCGCTCGGTTGGGTTTGGTGGTTCATTTGCGTTCCGGTTCCTTGGGAAGACGTGAGGTCGGCCGCTGCGCGGCCTGTGAGGTCGCCCCTTCGGGGCTGTGAGGAGTGAGGAAAAGCGGCGTTTGTCTCCTCACAGAGAGCGTAGCGAGCGACCTCACCCCTCACTCCTCACACTCGTTCGATAATGGTGGCGATGCCCATGCCGGCGCCGACGCACAGCGAGATCAGCGCGGTGGACTTGTTGCTGCGCTCCAGCTCGTCGAGCGCGGTGCCGAGGATCATGGCGCCGGTGGCGCCGAGCGGATGGCCCAGGGCGATGGCGCCGCCGTTGACGTTGACCCGGTCCAGGTCGATGTCGAGCGCGCGAACCGCCTTCAGCACCACCGCGGCGAAGGCCTCGTTGATCTCGAACAGGTCGATGTCCTTGACGTTCATGCCGGCCTTCTTCAAGGCCTTCTGCGCCGCCGGTGCGATGCCGGTGAGCATGATGGTGGGCTCGCTGCCGACCACCGCCACCGAGCGGATGCGCCCGCGGGGCTTGAGGCCCAGCGCCTTGCCCTTGTCCCTGGAGCCGATCAGCGTCAGGGATGCACCGTCGACGATGCCCGAGGAGTTGCCGGCGTGGTGCACGTGGTTGATCTTCTCGATCGTGGTGTACTTGCGCAGCGCCGTGGCGTCGAAGCCCATCTGGCCCATCTGCTCGAACGAGGGCTTGAGCGTGGACAGGCCATCCACGGTGGTGTCGGGGCGGATGTACTCATCGTGGTCGAGCACCGTCATGCCGTTGAGGTCCTTCACCGGCACCACCGACTTGCGGAAATGGCCGGCGTCGCGGGCCTTGGCCGCGCGCTGCTGCGAGCGCACGGCGAAGCCGTCGACGTCGTCGCGGGAAAACCCTTCCAGCGTCGCGATCAGGTCGGCGCCGATGCCCTGCGGGGCGAAGCCGAGCTGGTGGTTGACGCGCGGGTCCATCGCCCAGGCGCCGCCGTCCGAGCCCATCGCCCAGCGCGACATGCTCTCCACGCCGCCGGCCACCACCAGGTCCTCCTGGCCGGACATCACCTTCATCGCCGCCAGGTTGACCGATTCCAGGCCCGACGCGCAGAAGCGGCTCTGCGTCACGCCCGGCACGTTCTCCGCCCAGCCGGCATAGAGCACAGCAGTGCGGGCGATGTCCGCGCCCTGCTCGCCGACCGGGGTGACGCAGCCCAGCACCACGTCGTCCACCTGGGTGGTGTCAAGGTGGTTGCGCTCCTGCAGCGCGTGGAACAGCGTGCCGAGCAGGTGCACGGGGGTCACTTCGTGCAGGCTGCCATCTTTCTTGCCTTTGCCGCGCGGTGTGCGCACGGCATCGAACACAAAGGCTTCGGTCATCGGGGGCGCTCCTGGGTGGGGCCGTTGAAGGTTGTGGTAATGTAGATTACTATCGCATTGCGGCATGGCGCCGGAATTGAAGCTGGCGGCAAAGGCTGCGCTGCGCTCCGAGCTAAGATTTTGACCAACTCAGCATACTGATATTGGAGATGCAGGTCAATACGCATCCGTATGGTTCGGATGGATAAGAGATTTTTGGCTAGTAACTAAGATTACACTTCGATCGAGTAGAGGCTTGGATATGGATTTGGACGACAGCAACACACGCACCGGGCGGGAACCGGCCGCCATTGACCGTTCGCAGCTCGACCCGGAGACGCGCCGGCGTATCGAACAGGCTGTGCTGGATATCTTTTCGGAGCGCGAGTTCCACCGCGTCGGCCTGATCGAGGTCGCGCGCGGCGCCAATGTTTCGCTGCAGACCATCTACAAGTACTACGGCAGCAAGGAGGCGCTGCTGTTCAGCAGCCTCGACTCCTGGCTGGGCAAGCTTGGCGTACGCCTGATCGACCACCTGCAGGGGCTGGAGGACTACAAGGAGAAGTTCCGCAAGGTGTTCTGGGTTTCGCTGGATTTCTTCGAGCGCAACCCCAAGGTCATGCAGCTGATGATGAGTTCGGTGTATCTCAATACCTGGCGCAAGCAGGAGACGTTCCAGAACCCGGAATTGTTCGGCACCTTCATGAAGGTGCTGGGCGAGGGCCGGGCCCGCGGCGTGCTCAACGATCAGGTGGACGAGAAGATCCTGCTCGACTACATCTTCGGCGTGATGTACCGCCTGATCCAGATGTACTTCCATCGCGGCCAGAAGGAGCCGCTGACCAAGCAGGCCAACGTGCTGTTCGACATGCTGTGGCGGGCCATCGCCAAGCCGACCGTGCCGTAAACAAAAAGCCGGCGTGTCGTTCGGACACGCCGGCCTGGTCTTTTGCCGCGCAGCGGCCTTCAGTACTTGAACAGCACCTTGACCGAGGCATCCACCGCACCGTCGGTGACGTAGCCGACGGCGCCGGGAGTGGAGCCGACCTTGGTCTTCACGCCGAGGTCGCCGCCGGCCTCCACCGGGGCCTGCGCCTTACCGGTGAAGATCAGCTTGGACCAGTAGCCCGAGAGGTCGGCGCCGGTCTTGCCCAGCACCTTGGTCTCGAAGTCGGTACGCGGGGCGCCTTCGCCCTGGTAGACGACGGTAAGGGTCTGCCCGCTCAACTGCGGCTCGCGGCCGAGGAAGACCTTCTTCACCTCTTCCGCGTCCATGGGCCCCAGCGGCGAGTCCTTGGCGACGATCACCGCGCCGGCCTGCGCCTGTGCGGCGACCAGACCCAGCAACCCGAACATGATCATGTGTTTCATGGCGAGTGGTCTCCGGATCAGAAGCTGAACGCGATGCCGGCGGAGAGCAGGTTCGAACTGTTCCGGCTCGGCACGGAGGAGTTGAAGGTGGTGAAGTCCGCCTTCAGCGCGACGTTGTTGGCCAGGTCATAACGCAGGTCGAACTGGTAGTAGCTGTCGTGCGCCGTTTGCGATGCGAGCACCGCCGCCGCACCTGCACGGAGTTGTTGCACGCCGGCCTCTGCGGCCGCGGGGTAGGGCGGAACCGGAACATCCGGAATCTCGCCGAGCAGCTGCGATGAGGTGCTGCCGTTTTGCCGGCCGTAGGTGAACATGGGCAGGAACTTGCCGAAGTGACGGCCCAGGGCTACGTAAAAAGCTTTGGTGTCGGCAATGTAGTTGTGGTAGCTCTTCAGTTCGATGTACTCGGTGATGAACTGCCACTTGGCGTAGTTGATCTCGCTGCCCAGTTCCATGAACGTGACGGTGTCGCCGTTGACGGCCAGGTCGGAAGCGGCTTGTGCGTAGATCGGCTGGCCCAGCTGGGTCGCCAACTGCTGCAGCCCGGCCACCACAGGGTCGACCGGCGTATTGGTGACCGTCAGCTGGGACTCGAAATAACCGGCACGCAGGTTCAGCCAGTCGTTGTAATTGGCGTGCAGCGAGGCGCCGACCAGATTGCGGATGTCGGTATTGGCCGGAGAGGTGTTGGCAGAGAGGAAGAGGGTGCCGGTATAGCGGCCGTAGATGAACTGGGGGTCCAGTTCCCATTTGCCGAAGCTGTGCGAATAGTTGACGCTGGCGCCGTCAAAATTGGAGAAGCCACCAACCGTGTTGTAGACCGCGGTCGGCGTGCGCAGCCAGGGGTAGGCCACCCCGACTTCCAGGTAGTCGGAGAAATAGAAGAACGGCACGCGCTGCCGGCCCAGCTTCGCCGACCAGTCGCTGTTGAACTGGTAGTTGACGTAGGCCCATTCGAACGTGGTCTTGAAGTTGTCGTTGCCATGGGACACGATCTGGGCCGTGGCGGTGAGCTTGTCGGTGAGCGGGGCGCTGACCTGCAGCGCAAACAGCGACTCCTCGCCGAACTTGGGATCGGCGTCATAGGCGTAAAGCGGGACCGAGTTGGTCGGATACTGACGGTTGTTGTCCAGCGTGGAGCCGCCCACGACCTGGCCGAAGCCGTTGATCCTGACACTGTTGAAGTCATAGGCTTGCGCCGGCGCCAGGCAGGCCGCCCCCAGTGCCGTGCAAAGTGCAGCAGGTAGCATGTATTTCATGATTGCTCCTCCTTGACAGACTGACGATGTTTTCGCGGAACGCTAAACCTGTCGATTGCTCGCGGAGTGATCGATACGTGGGGCTTGATCGTTGGAATGCACACTGCGATCGGTCGTCCGGCGAGCGTGGTCCCCGTGTCGTGCATAGGCGCTTCTCGATATATCCATGCCCATACCAAGCGCCCGTTAGGCTACCAGATTGTCGAGCGGCGGAAATTGACCCGGATCAAGCTGCTGCCAAGGAAAAAGCCGGCGTGTCGTTCGGACACGCCGGCCTGGTCTTTTGCCGCATAGCGGCCTTCAGTACTTGAACAGCACCTTGACCGAGGCATCCACCGCACCGTCGGTGACGTAGCCGACGGCGCCGGGGGTGGAGCCGACCTTGGTCTTTACGCCGACGTCGCCGCCGGCCTCCACCGGGGCCTGCGCCTTGCCGGTGAAGATCAGCTTGGACCAGTAGCCCGAGAGGTCGGCGCCGGTTTTGCCCAGCACCTTGGTCTCGAAGTCGGTGCGCGGGGCACCTTCACCCTGGTAGACGACGGTAAGGCTCTGCCCACTCAACTGCGGCTCGCGGCCAAGGAACACCTTCTTCACCTCTTCGGCGTCCATGGGGCCCAGCGACGAGTCCTTGGCGACCACCACCGCGCCGGCCTGCGCCTGCGCAGCGGCCAGACCCAGCAAGCCAAACATGATCATGTGTTTCATGGCGAGTGGTCTCCGGATCAGAAGCTGAACGCGACGCCAGCGGACACCAGGTTGGAGCTGTTCCGACCGGGGACCGAGGAGTTGAAGCCGGTGTAGTCGACCTTCAGGGCGACGTTGTTGGCTAGGTCGTAGCGCAGATCGAACTGGTAGAAGTTGTCGTGCGAAGTCTGCGAGGCGAGCAGTCCGGACACCGTGCTGCCGAACACCACCGTGCCAGGTACCGGAACCGGAGGCGTGCCGGGTCCGAGGGCGCCCGCGGGAACAGTGCCGCTGGCAAGGTCGTTGGTTTCATCCGTCGCCGGCGAACTGGCATTGACCCGGCCATAGGTGAACATTGGCATGAAGCGGCCGAAGTGACGGCCCAGGCCGACGTAGAAGTCGTGGGAGTGGGCGATGTAATTGTGGTAGGACTTGAGCTCCACGTACTCGCTGATGAACTCCCACTTGGCGTAGTTGATCTCGGTGCCGAGTTCCATGAAGGTGATGGTGTCGCCGTTGGCGGCGAGATCGTTGGCGGCCTGCTTGAGCCCCACCTGCTGCAGGGTGTTGATCAGCGGATCGACCGGCGTATTGGTGATCGACAACTGGGACACGAAATAACCGGCGCGCAGGTTCAGCCAGTCGTTGTAACCGGCGTGCATCGAGAAGCCGACCTGGTTGCGGTCGTCGAGGTTGGCGGTGGCGGTATTGTCGGGACCGAGCTGGAGCGGACCGGTATAGCGGCCGTAGATGAACTGCGGGTCAAACTCCCATTTGCCGAAGCTGTGCGAGTAGTTGACGCTGATGCCATCGATGTTGCTGAAGCCACCGACGCTGCCGTAGACCGCCGTCGGCACGCGCAGCCAGGGATAGGCCACGCCGACTTCCAGGTAGTCGGAATAGTAGAACAGCGGATCGCGCTGCCGGCCCAGCTTCACCGACCAGTCGCTGTTGAACTGGTAGTTGAGGTAGGCCCACTCGAACTCGGTCTTGAAGTTGTCGTTGCCGTGGGAAACAATCTGTGCCGTGGCCGTCAGCTTGTTGGTCAGAGGCGCGGTCACCTGCAGGGCGAACAGCGATTCCTCGTCGAATTTCGGATCCGCATCATAGCTGTAGGTGGGATTCGAGTTGGTTTCAAATTTCCGGTTGTTGTCCAGCGTGGAACCGGTCACGACCTGGCCGAAGCCGTTGATCCTGACGCTCCCGAAATCGTAGGCGTAGGCGGGCGCCAGGCAAATTGCTGCGGACGCCGCGCATACTGCGGCTGCAAGCTTATGGTTCACTATTTGATCCCCCAGTGGTGTCGAATAATCGGCTTCGGCGGATCCCAAGGCCCGTCGAATGCTCGCAGTCTTATCGACGCCCCACCAGATACCTTTATGCGTGCACGCTGAACGGTCGTTTTATCCGCATAAACGGTAGCCCCGCACGTGCGGGCTTGGCTCAAGATGATGCTGCGCATGCCGATACCCTGTAGGCACGCTATGTGTGCTTTATATGTGCTTTTTGTGTTCCGGATTGACCGGACGCTCAAGCGGAGCCGCCCAACATGACTAACAACATCCGGACAAGAATCCGGGATATCGTTGCTGCCGCCCTGTCGAAATGGGCGAGGCCGCTGCGTTTCATTTCGATCCGCGCGAAGGTGTTGTTGTTGCCGGGTTTTGCCCTGGCGGCGTTCCTGCTTTATTGCCTGTTCACCGTTGCCGAATCCCGCGTCACCACCAGCAGCCTCGGCGAATTCTCCAACCAGACCCTGCCGGTGCTGACCCTGGTCAATACCGCCAATGTCGGCTTGGTCGAGGTGCAGGCGACCTTCACCCAGGCGCTGGGCGACAAGGACGACTTCGAGCTGGAGGACGCCCAGAAGAGCGCGGTTGGGGTGCGCAATTCCCTCGGCGCCATTGCTGCCAAGGATCCCAAGTACGCCGATCGCGTGCAGCAGTTGCTGCAGCTGTGGGACCAGTACGTCAAGACCAGTGTCGACGCGGTCAAGGGCCAGATCGGTGGCTCCACCGACATGCAGGCGCTGCAGAAACTGGCCAAGGACAAGCAGGCTGCTTATGAGGCGGTCCACAACGCCCTGCACGCATTGACCGCGGAGAGCGAGGAGACCTTCGCCTCGGCCATCCAGGGTGCGGTCAGGCGCAATACCGTAGCGCTGCGCATCGGTCTCGGTATCGCGACCCTGGCGGCGCTGCTGTTGATGGTCGCCGCCCTGCTGGTGGACCAGGCTATCCGCCAGCCGATCGAGCGGCTCAACCAGGCCATCGGCGAGGTGGCCCGCGGCGACTTCGGTGCCAGCGTCGAGGCCGAGGGGCGTGACGCGGTGGCCGTGATGTGCCGCGCCTTCAACTCCCTGCTCGCCGATCTCAACGCGGCTATCAAGGAAACCAATGCGGTGCTGGCGGCGGTGGGGCGCGGCGACTTCTCGTCGCGCGTGACCGCCGATCTGCCCGGCGACCTGGCGCGGCTGAAGGCCGGCGTCAACGCCGGCGCCGACAGCGTACAGCGCACCATGCGCGCCCTTGACGCGGTGATGGACGCCATGGTGGCAGGCGACTTCTCCGCGCGCATGAGCGACGAGGTGGAAGGTGAGTCGCGGCGCAAGGTGGACGAGGCGATGAAGCTGCTGCAGGCCTCGCTGGAGGCTCTCGGCAGCGCCATCGGCGCGGCGTCGCAGGGCGACTTCGGCGGCCGCATCGCGCTCGAACTGCCCGGTGCGCTGGGCACCCTCAAGAACGGCTTCAACCAATCGATGGAACGCCTGGAAAGCGCCTTCAGCGAGATCAGCGCGACGGCGCAGGCGCTGGCCCAGGGCGACCTCACGCGGCGGACCAGCGGCGAGTTCTCCGGTTCGCTCAAGACTGTCACCGAGGCGCTCAACCACGCCGTCGACAGTTTGGCGACGGTGATCCGCGACGTGGCCACCACCGCCGAGGAAGTCAGCGTGGGTGCCCAGCAGATCGCCAGCGGAAACCACGACCTGTCGCAGCGCACCGAGCGCCAGGCCGCCGCGCTGGAGGAAAGCGCCGCGGCGATCGAGGAGCTGCTCAGCAGCTCGCGTCAAGCTGCCGACAACAGCGTGCAGACCACCGGCATTACGCAGCAGGCCTCGCTGTCGGCGCGCAAGGGCGCCGAGGTGGTGCGCAAGGCGGGGGACTCGATGCTGTCCATCACCGAGTCCAGCCGGCGCATCGGCGAGATCATCGGCCTGATCGATTCGGTGGCGTTCCAGACCAACCTGCTGTCCCTGAACGCCGCGGTGGAAGCAGCGCGTGCCGGCGAGCATGGCCGCGGCTTCGCCGTGGTCGCCACCGAGGTACGCAGTCTGGCCAACCGCACCACCGGCTCGGCCAAGGAGATCCGCGGCCTGATCAACGACGCCCTCGAACGCATCAAGGAAGGCAATACCCTGGTGTCGGAATCGGGCCGGCAGCTGCAGGAAATCACCCAGTCGAGCGACAACATCGCCAAGCTGGTGGCGGACTCGGCCCATTCCATCCAGGAACAGACGCGCGGCATGCAGCAGATCGGCCAGTCCGTCGGCGAGCTGGAAAACGTCAATCAGCAGAACGCTGCGCTGGTGGAACAGGTGGCTAGCTCCAGCACCGCCTTGAGCGAGCGTGCCGCCCAGTTGCAGCAGGTGGTGTCGCGCTTCCGGCTCACGCGCGAAGCGGAGCCCCCCGCCGAAGCCTCGCCGGAACGTCCGCCGGCGCAGGTGCGCCTGGTGCGCGGCTAGAGTTCCGGCCCCTCCAGAGGGAGAGGCCGCGTAGCCTCAAGCAGCCCGCGGGTTTACCAACCGGGCTGCCGCACCCGTGCCACTTGTATGTTCGCAAGAGAGTTGTGTAGCGAAAGTATGTTCTGATTCGACCGTCGGGTGTGCCGTCGCGCGTGTCGTGCTCGAACATTCGGGATGACATAAATATTACATCGAAGGCCGGGATCTGCTCCGATCAGCGGTCCATTTGTCCCTGGTCTGGCCCCGCCCGCGCAACACCGAATGCGGGCGCCCCGCCACAAAATTTCGCGGCGCGGTGCCAAACCGGTCACGCCCGTCCTGCCGCCAACCTCCTATCGTGATCCATTCCAGTGGTTCTGGGACCAATTGACCGCATAGACCGGGCGGCGGGATGCCTGGAGAGCGGCTGTGGCGGGGAGAACCGATGGCTGCATCGCAGCAGCTCCACGAATGGGACGGTTTGCTGCAGAGCGTCGCCAGTCGACATCGACAACCCGGCGAATTGCTGAGGGCTCTCATGCAGGCGCTCGTCGAGCGGACCGGGTTGCAGGATGGGACGCTGTGGCTGCGCGACATCGGCACCCTGGGTCTGAACCGCGCCGGCCGTGAGCTTCGGGCGGACTGGCTGGACGGCTTTCCAAGCGCCGGCCCGGCCACGGACCACGGTGCGGTCGGCCTGCGCGCCGGCTCCGTCGATCACGCGGTGCACGCCGCCGAAACGCCTGCGGGCCATTACATGAACGCGACGCTGCAGGCCGGCGCCAAGCGGGTTATGTCGATCGTCCTGCCGGTTCTGTACGCCGAAGTGCCGATCGGAGAGATCCGCCTGGAATGCCAGGCGGATTCGCGCGAAGCGGAGCTGGCGCTGTTCCGGCAATTCGCCCGCGCATGTGCATATCTGGCGAAGCGATACGAGGTCCAGCGCTGGGCCGAGCGGAGGCTCGGCCGTCCATTGCTGCTGGTCGGGGCGAGCAAGCCCCTGCTGGAAATGGAGGCATTCGTGGAGCGGGCGACCCGCAGCGAGTTGCCGACGCTGCTCGCCGGCGAGTTTGGCACGGAGAAGGCGCTGCTCGCCGCGGCCATCCACTGTTGCGGTCCCGCCCGCGATGGACCGTTCATCGAGGTGAACTGCGCCGAGCCGGTGGGCTCGCCGGCACAATGGTTCGAGCAGGCCAAGGGCGGCACGCTGTTTTTCAGCGGCATCGACGAGCTTGCCCCGGCGCTGCAGGCCCAGATACCGCAGCACATGCACTCACGCCTGGGGCAATGGCTGGTCGCGTCCGGCGCCGCCGACCTCCGGGTCATCGCCTCCACCACCGCCGACCTGACGGAGCGGATTCTGGACGGGCGATTTTCCAGGCGGCTGTTCGTGGAGCTGGATTTTCTCTCGATCACGGTGCCGCCCCTGCGCCAGCGCACCGCGGACATCGAAGCGCTGGTGCTGTCGGCATTGGAACGGCATGGCTACGGCGCCGAACAGAAGTGTAGCGGCGTGCTGATGGAAGCCTGCAAAACGCACGCCTGGCCGGAAAACCTGTTCGAGCTCGAGCGGGTGATCGCCCGCCTCGCCGTGATGACCGACGCACGCCCGATCGGCCGCGCCGACCTGCAGCGCTACGCTCCATGGCTGCTGGCGGAGGTTGCGGCGCCAGAAACAGGGGAGGGCACGGACTGCGGGGCGGACGAGGCTTGCGACACGGAGGACTCTGCGGCAATCCCCGACCGCTGGGTGCGCAGCGCCATCGCCGGCGATCTCACCGAACTCAAGAAGCTGCACGAAAGCCTGGGCAAAGCCTTGCTTTACCTGGGCAAGCACTACGCCGAGTCCATCTCGCTCGGCGAGCTCGCGCGGCAGGCCCACATCAGCCCCTCCCACCTCACCTATCTGTTCCGGCGCGAGCTGGGCACCGCGTTCAAGCCGTTTCTCCTGGGCATCCGCGTGCATAAGGCCAAGGAGATCCTGTTGGGTAATGCCCGCCAGCGCATCACCGAGGTGGCGATGAGTGTCGGCTTCACCGACCTCAGCCATTTCGAGAAAAGCTTCCGCCGCATCGTCGGGCAGAGCCCGCGCGAATTCCGCCACGCCATGGGGGCCGTGAAACTCCGCCGGTAGGGCGGCGTTTCAGCAGCTTGCCGCCGGCTGTGCGCTAGCGGCGGTAGACCTTGTGCCAGCGCTGGCCGACGGTGCGCGTGAGGTGTCGCGAGAGATCGGGGAACGAGGCCCCGGTGTGCAGATCCTCGCCACGGTCGGAGACGAACCGGATCGGCTGGCGGTAAAGTTCCGCGAGGTCTGAGGCATCGTGCATCTTGAACGAGATCCCGCCGGGGAACTCGAAGTACTGCGGGATGCGCTTGTCGCCGATCCACAGATGGTAGCCGGTCGACTGCACCGGCGGCATCGCCGGCAGGTGCAGCATGACGTGGTGCACCACCCGTTGCGCCTTGGCGTGATCGCCGCCGGCGCGATGCAGCAGGCGCCGCGTATCGGCGTCGTCCGGGGCGCGGTTCTCCACCGTGATCGCCTTGAGGCGGTGCCATTTCGGAGCGGCGGGCATTGCGGGCTTCCTAAAGCGACAGTTGCAGGTCGTCGAAATACAATACGCCCTGCCCGGTCACGTCGAATACGAACGCGACGTCGTCGATCGCCAGGACGTTCAGTCCCGCGGCTGCGAGTGCGCTCAAGGGGATACGGATCGTCTGCATCACCATCTTCTGGTCGAACCCGTCCAGGCCCCACCCCAGGGTGTTGACCGGCGGGATCGACAGCTCGCCGGGGTAGGGCAGCGCCGCAATGGTCGAGGCATGCGCGTTGAAGTGGTTTCCCCCTTCGCTGACACGGATGGTGAAATCCTGTGGGGCGTTGACCGGGTTTTGCGCTTCCGGCGACTGGCCGACGCGCAGGCTCAACACCTGGAAGCGGCTGATATCGCCGTGGAAGTTCAGGTGGGAGACGTTGTAGCTCTCGCCGTTGTTGGCCCATTCGATGCGCAGGCCGCCGGTCTGTTCGTAGAGGAACGCCTTTGCATCGTTGCCGAACGCCAGGTATTCCTTGCTCACGGTGCTGTTGCCGTCGTGGACGGTGCCGGTGACGGGCGCCGTCAGCTGGATCGGCCCGGCATTGTCGAAGGTCTGCAGCCACAAGCGTTCCTTGTCGTGGTACTGCGATACGAGCGTGAGGGGATTGGGCACCCAGTTCTGCCCCACTGCGATCTGCGGGTTGCGGAACAGCGCCCAGTAGGACGAGCGCGCCAGCAGGTGAACCTGGGCCCAGCCGCCGAGGAACACCCTGGCGATGGTCTGCTGCGTGGCCGCCGGCATCAGGTTGGCAGGAGCGCCGGGCGGGTTCTGGCCGTAGTCCCAGCCCCAGGCGGTGTTGAAATAATTGTGATTGGCGTTGTAGACCCACAGCAGGGATTTGAAGCCGCTGGCCGGGCGCCGCATGTCGTTGACGTCGTAGGGCAGTGCACGGTCGTAGGCGCGGTAACCGGGGAACGACACCACGTCGGCATCCATCGTGCCGTGGATCAGGAAATAGCTGGTGTGCTCGACGATGGTGGAGGACTGGCGGTAGGGCAGCAGCGGTTCCACCGGCTGGTACTGGTCGTCCGTGGGCGCAATTGCGATCACCGCGCGGAGTGCGAAATGATAGGGCCCCAGCGGCTGCAGCCCGGTGCCGTCGAGCGGCACCAGGCGGTCGTCCGGCGGCAGGTCGGGGACCAGGCTGTCCATGCGATTGAACAGCGAGGCGTGTCCCACCGCCTCGCCGCCGCGCGAGTGGCCGGCGATGACGATGCGGCTGAGGTCGACCCTGCCGGACAGCGGATGACCGACGGCGTTGTTCCAGATGCGGAATTGCTTGACGTGCTCGAGCTGCACCAGTGCGCGCGCGGCGTTCTCGCCGAACAGTCCTCCGTTCAGGAAGTTGACGTCGATGGTCGCGGCGATGATGCCCTGCGAAGCCAGCTGATCGCACAGATAGATGTAGCCGGGCGTGGAGTTTTCCGTCGGGTCGTGATTGCCGTGGGCGAACAGGATCAGGGGAAACGGACCGGCGCCTTGCGGAATCCGCGCCATGCCGCTGATCGGCACGTCGGCGATGGTGAAGGGCCAGGCGTAGTTGGGATCACCCCCGTTCGGTGTGCTCACGTTCGGGAACACGTCGGAGAGGTCGATGGTCCGCGTCTGGTAGTCCGCCGAAGTCGGGTTCTCGAACAGGTTGTATTCCCCCGTCAGTCCCGCCGGATAAATGAGGCCCGGCGCCGCGTAAACCACGGTATCGAAAAGATAAGCCCCCGCCGCGCCGGGATCGGGCAGGATCGTCTGGTCCTGGCCCTTGACGAGCAGGTCGCCCGCGGCGGTCAGCATGGCGACCAGGGTTCCGCCCGGTTCCCGGATGCGCAGGCAGGGACCCGCGGGGAACACCGCCGGCGCGGAAAAGCGTCCGCGCAGGGTCACGTCGGTGAGGTTGCCCGCCGCCGTCGCCACCTCGCGCGCGGCGAGCAGCGCAGAACCCCCGGGCTCGGCGATGCGCAGCGATCCCGCCGCCTGCGCAGCGAGGTTTTCCTCCTCGTAGAACGACGCAAACGTCACGTGTCCCAGTGGCGTCAGGCTCATCACGTTCGCGCCGTTCTTCTTGAAGTTCAAGTCATCCTCCTTGCGCAACCCGCCGGCGCTGCGGCCTAGGCCGTCGGCCCGGCGCTGCGTTCGAGCTTCGCTTCGAGCGCGCCCAGCCGCTCCTCGTGTTGCAGCAGGTACAGCGTGAGCTCCTCGATCTTCTTCAGCAGCAGCAGGATCATGCGGGCGGCGTCGAGCCCTTCGGCTTCGATCTCGGCGGCAGGCGGTATCTCCGGGAGATGGCCGTGGCGGCGCACGAAGCAGGCGACCTCCTGCAGTCCGGCCAGGCAGTAGTCGCCGCCGAAGACGTAGTCCGGGACGGAGATCTCCCAGTTTTTGATCTTCAACGCGCCGCCAACGGAAACGCCGCCGGCGACGGATACGTCCTTGGCGAACGCGACGTTGCCGGCCGGGTCGAGCAGCAGGCCCTGGTCGTCCTGCTGGTTGCGCGTGAAGTACCAGTTGTAGCCGCCGTTCACGCTGGGCCTTGCGTAGAGCATCGCCGCGTTGTTGTCGCCGGCGACGGTGAGCGCGATCCCCATGCGCTGGTTCCAGGCCTGCTCGAGACTGAGCTGCACCTGCAGCAGGCCCAGCGTGGGATTGGCGGTGCCTGCGCCCGCGTTGCCGTCAGCCGGATACGTGTTTGCCATCTATGCACCTTTTGGATTGAGGTTCGGGCTGCCGCTGTGGCCGGGTCTGGTCACCATCCGCGCTCAGCTGCTCTTTGGCGCGGCGGCCTGCAACAATTGGGCGGTGGCGGCCTCGGCTGCCGCGATGGCCTGGCTGGACTGTTCCTGCGCTGCCGCCGTCGCCTGCTCCTGTGCCGCCGCGGCCTGCCGCATCGCCTCCTGCGCCTCGGCGGTGTCGGCGACGCCGAGCCGCCCGAGCGCCGCGACGATGGTCTGGGCGTCCCTGGTGCTGGCACTCACCGCTTCTTCGGCCGCGGCGATGGCGCGATCGGCAAGTTCATGTGCCGCCGCAAAGCTGCGGTCCTGGCCCGGGGCCACCGTTCCCGCCGCAGCCGCCGTGTCCGAACCGGGCTGCGTCTTGCCGCTGCCGTGATTGGTCTTCGCGATTCTGCTCAGCGAGGCTTCGGCCGTGGCGATGGCCCGGCTGGCCTGATCCTGTGCCGCCGCCACGGATCGTTCCTGTGCCGCAGCCACCGCCTGCCGCGTCTTGGCGATGGCGCTGACCGCGTGCTCGATCTGGCCGACCTTGGCGGTGATCTCTTCCGCGGCCCGCACCGCCTTGCTGGCTGCGGCGACGGCGTTCTGCAGCACGCGTAGCGGTTCGCCGTCGCCGGGCAGACCGAATTCCTCCTGCGGGCGGTCCGCGATGTCTTCGCTCTTGGGCTTCCTGGACGCTGTCATGGTGCGACCTCCGTGTTGGAACCGTTTTTGGCCGGAGCGGGTTTGGGTTTCGCGCGGGCACTTGGCGCCTTCTGAAACCGGCTCAGGGTGATGCTGCCGCTGGCGGCCAGCTCCAGCTCGGCCTGCTGCTCGCCGGATTGGAAGGGCAAACGCAGGCACGCGCCGTCCTGCCGCAATGCGCCGCGCTGCGGCTGTGCCGTGGCGAGCAGGGACTGGGCTGCGCCGAGATATCCGGTTACGACGGCTTTGGCCGCTTCGCCGGTTTCGCTCTCGAAGTTCGTGTACTGGATGATCTGCTGCACGCCCTGCGAAAGCCGGGCAAAGCCGATCTGCCTGCCCCGGGCGATCCAGGCATTCACCGTCTGCGACACTTCGGCGGCGGCGGCCAGCCCGGCGACCTGGGGGCAGTCGAGTGCGCCGAACAGTAGCGGCAGCAGGGTCTGCAGCGCCTGCTCCGCAAGTTCCGCCCGGCGCTCTGCGGTGTCGTTCAGCGCGCCGAGCTTGGCGGTGTGGTGGAGAAAGCACTTGTAGTAGTCGACGAACTCGAGCGGCGTGCGCGCCTGCTTTGCGCCAAAGGCGGCAGCCTCCTTCTGCAGTTCCAGGTTCTGGGCGTTCTGCCCTTCCGACAGGCGCAGCAGGCCGTGGACCGCCAACTGGTCCTCGAGCGCCATGGACTGGAACACCGGTGCGGTGGCTACCCCCGCCTCGGCCAGGAATGCCGAGCCGGCACCCAGGTCGGCCTGCGTCAACAGCCCCTGGTCGGCGAGGATCTTCCCGGTCTGGACCGCAACCACCGCGCTGGTGTCGCCGCCCTCGGCCCTGGCGAGCGTGCGCAGGTCGGCTAGGCCCAGCGCCATCAGCTTGACCGGGCTGACGAGCAGCCCCAGCCGGGGAAGCAGAGTGAGGGGCGAGGCGTGGAGGCCCTGCTGGACGCCTGCCACGAACGCGGTTTCGTCCGGGAAGTCGTACTGCGAGGCCGGATTGGCGACGGCCCAGGCGAGCCACTCCGGTCCGCCGTCGACGAAGGCCAGGGCGAGCCGCCCCAGCTCGGACAGGGCTCCGCTGTGGGGGATATGCCGGCTGGCGACGAACACGGTCATGGTACGGAGTCCTCCGCCGTCAGCCGGACGGGAAATTCTTGAGGACCGTCGCCGCCGCGGCGCCGATCTTGCCGTAGTCCTCGGTGGCACCCTTCATCACGGTCTGCGCCTTGTCGAGCACGTCGGCATATTTCTGTTCTCCGGTCGCCAGGTATTGGGCCATCGCCACGCCGACCGCCGTGGTGGCGATGGTCGAGATATTGCGCAGGGCGTCGGTCGCGTCCTGCACCGCGATGGCGGCCGACTGCGCGACCGACTGGTAGGCTTTGCCCGCACCGCTGGTGATCACCACCTGCGGCCCCATCGTCGCCAGCTGGACCTGGTTGATCGCGTCGATGATCTGGGCATTGACCTTGGTGTTGTCCGCCATGGTGTCTCCTTGGTGTCAGCGGGTCGCGGCCGCGGCGCTGCGTCTCATCCGGCGCCGGTGGCGCCGGTCGCGCCAGTCCCACCGGCGGTGGACGATGCCGTCGCATCCGTGGCGAGTTGCTTGAGGTCGTTCTGCGCCTGGGTGCCGTCCGTGGTGGCACTCTGCGCCTGCGCCTTCAGCACCTGGATCGCCGCCTCTCCTTCCGCGAAAGCCGCTGCGATGACTGCCGCGGGCGGCGGCGGTGTCGGCGGTGGCCCGGGCAGCGGGTTGACTACAGGCGGCGTCGGCGGCGGCCCCGGCGGCGGCGGCGGCTGGAGCGGCAGCGGTGCCCCCAGCATCCTGGCGCAGGCGGCAGCCACTGCCGCCGCACCGATCACGCTGCCGCCCTGCTGCCGGTTGACCGCGTTGTGCATGGCCATGCCCAGGGTTTCCAGCAGCACGGCGTCGAGCATGCCGAACGACTGGGCCGGCGACTGGCCGGTGATCAGGGTGCCGACGCTGCTGACCGAGTCGACGATCTGGCTGTTTACGGTGCCGTTGTCGTTCATGAGCCCGAACTTCCTTTCGCGATGATCAGTGCCAGAACCTGTGCCAGCGCCGCGTCGGCCAGCACCTGCCCGCGCTGCTGGTTCGCCACCGCGTTCTCCATCGCCAGGCCGATGCTGTCGGCCATGACGACGTAGGTCATCCCCATCGCCAGGGCCGGCGCCATGCCGACCGTCGCAATCGATCCCGCGTCGACCGCCTGCGCCAGGCCCGCGATGGCCGCGCTAGCGGGCAAGAGGTCGCTCCGCCGTGCCGGCCGCTGTCGTCACAGCCTGCGGTGGTGCGCCGGGCTTGCGGCAGCAGACGGGAGCGACCTCTGCGCCAAGCGCCTCAGACCAGGCCCAGGATCTCCTTGGTCGCCACCCCGGTCGAAGCGGTGTCCACCGCCAGCAGCGTCGATACCGACTGGGTGGTTGAAGCCTGCATCGTCACGTAGGACTGCTGCTGATTGTTGGTGGCGTTGTGCGCGGCGTTGGCGAGGGCCTGGCCGGTGGCGACGAACAGGTTGCTCATCGCGATCGCCGGCGCGTCGCCGAGCACCTTGGTGTTGGCCTGCGTGATGGAGTCCGTGATCTGGCTGTTGACAGCGGTCGGAAATGCCATGGTGAATCCTCCTTAGTGGTGTGCATCGTCAAGCGTGCGGATGAAATTGATCGGACCTGGGGTCCGCTGCGGCTGCGCGGGCGGAGTTCTCAGCCGAGAACCTTCTTGGTGGACGCTCCGGTCGACGCGGTATCGAGCGAATACAGCAGTGAGACGCCCATGGTCGTCGCCGCTTGGGCGGTGACGAACATCTGCTGCTGCGCCATCGTCGCGTTGTGCGCGGCATTGGCCAGCGCCTGCGCCGTGGCCTGGTACAGATTGCCCATGGCGATGGCGGGCGAGGTCCCCAGCGTCTGGACGTTGGCCTGCGTGATCGAGTCGGTGATCTGACTGTTGACGGCGGTGGGGAAAGCCATGTGTGCGGTTCCTCGGTTTAGGCGGTGTTCGGTCCGGCGCCGGCATCAACGCCCGGCGCGGCACCGCCGCTGCTTCAGCTGCTCAGGATGTCTTTGGTGGCGACCCCGGTGGATGCGGTGTCGATCGAGTACAGCGTCGCCACCCCCATGGTGGTCGCCGCCTGGGCGGTGACGAAGCTCTGCTGCTGTGCGTTGGTGGCGTTGTGCGCCGCGTTGGCCAGCGCCTGCGCCGTGGCCTGGTACAGATTGCCCAGCGCGATCGCCGGTGCGTCGCCGAGCACCTTGGTATTGGCCTGGGTGACGGAATCGGTGATCTGATCGTTCACTGCTGTCGGAAATGCCATGTCGGGTTCCTTTTAAGTGACCGGCAGGCTCGGTCGAGCCGAGCGGACGCCGCGTGCGGTCGTTAGCGGTGCTCGCCGGGTGTTCAGCTGCCGAGACCCTTGACCCCGGTGCTCAGGATGTCCTTGGTCGCCACCCCGGTGGAGGCCGTGTCGAGCGAGTACAGCGTGGCCACGCCCATGGTGGTGGCGGCCTGCGCGGTGACATAGCTCTGCTGCTGTGCGTTGGTGGCGTTGTGCGCCGCGTTGGCCAGCGCCTGTGCCGTCGCCTGGTACAGATTGCCCAGTGCAATCGCCGGCGCGTCGCCGAGCACCTTGGTATTGGCCTGGGTGACGGAGTCGGTGATCTGGTCGTTCACTGCTGTCGGGAATGCCATGGTTTCTCCTTGTGCTTTGGATGCCCCGGCGGTATTGCCGGAACCCGGATCCTGTCGGATCGGCGGTGGTGCTTGAATGTTGAACCACGGGCTGCATGCTACGAAGTGCCACGCGGCGGCGATTGGCGCGAATGACGAAATTTGGGGACAGAATCCGGAAACATCGGGTGGAACATCGGCGGACCGGTGCCCGGCGTCGTCAAATCCACCGCATTGCTGTCTGCTGCGGCGCTGCCGGTTCCGTCGCCGGCCCGGAGCGGACGCGGCTTCCAGGCGAAAGTCGAAGTGCCCAGGAGAAGTCGGCCAAAACAACGATTCCCGGCCGGAATCACGAACGCACCCCGGTTCAGCCGGCGGAGGTTGCCCACATTTCAGCGCAGTGCGAAACGAGTGCCGCTACGCCGCTACCGCCGCGGCACCGATCGCGGCCGCCTGCGGGCCTGTAAAAAAAGCGGCAGGGCGTGGGACTGAGCACAGGCTCCTAGGCCGCGTACTCCGCTTCCAGGTAACGGATGATGTCCGCCGACTCGAACAGGGCGGTGCTGGTGTTAGGGTCGACCAGGTACGGCACCTGCACCCGGCCCGCCAGTTCCAGCAGCCGCTGGCGATTGCGGCCTTCCACCGGCGTTTCGGCGAAGAAGGTGCGGCGCATCGACGGTGGGCCCATGTCCTCCCAACGCGCCTTGGCCGTGTTCCGCAACAGGTAGGGCAGCTCCAGCTCGCACAGCACCTCGCGCACCAGGCGCGAGTACGGGCTCGATTCGAAGCTGTACAACTCCAGCGGCTGCTGCGGCGCCTTGGACGGGCGGGCGCGCAGGCCAGGCAGATGCTTCAGGTCGCGGCGGGCGAGCGAGGCCAGCGTGGCGCTGCCCAGCGCCAGCCGCCGCGCCGCACCGCGGGCGGCGCGTAGCCTGCCGCCATAAGTCTGGCTCAGGTAGTCGATGATGTCGGCGGATTCGTAGATGCCGCGCCCGGTATTGGGATCGAACAGGAAGGGGAACTGCAGCTTGCCGCCGCGCGCCTTCACCTCCGGCCGGAAGCGGGTGCCGCCGCGGGGGCAGGGGTGGATGACGGCGTCCAGGTCTAGCTCGGTCAAGGCCTCGCGCACCAGGCGGCAGTAGGGGCAAGCCTCGAATTCATAGAGCTGGAGCGGCTGCTCCGGCTGGCGGGTGCGCGGACGGAATGCGGCGGTGCCGCGCCAGCCGCGCAGCGAACTGGCGACCACCGACGAGGCGACGGCAAGGGCCTGGGGCATGGGGGGCTCGCTTGGTTTCGGGATGGCGCATTATGTAACGTGTTCAAACCCTGCGCGCGGCTGGCGCATCCCAGGAGCAAATGACGACGGCGAATATATGCTTCAGTATGGAGGTGGGCTTGACCGGCGCCGCGGCGGACGTGGCTGAACGGCACCCGGCGGGAGAAGGCGGGGACCTGGAGTTGGTGCGGCTGGCCGCCGCCGGCGACGAGCGCGCCTTTGAGCGCCTTTACCGGATGCACGTGGACCGAATCTACGGCCTGTGCTGCCGTCTGTGTCACGGCGACACGGCCCGTGCCGAGCAGTCCACCCAGGACGCCTTCGTGCGGGCATGGGAGAAGCTGGACAGCTTCCGCGGCGAAAGTCGCTTCGGCACCTGGCTGCACCGGCTGACGGTCAACGTAGTGCTGGGCGAGCACCGCCTGCTCAAGCGGTGGGTGGCGTTCGACGATGGGGTCGGCACGGAAGATGAATCTCCGGCCGATGCGGTGATACCGCCGCCGCGGCAGGAGGATGCCGCCTTGGGGATGGACCTGGAACGAGCATTGTCGCGGCTGCCGAAAGGGGCGCGCACCGTATTGGTGCTGCACGACGTCGAGGGCTATCGGCACGAGGAGATCTCCTCGCTGACCGGCATCGCGGTCGGGACCTCCAAGGCACAGCTGCACCGCGCGCGGCGATTGATGAAGGAGTGGTTGCAATGAACGAGTTCGAGGAGCGGCGGGATGGCGGCGAGGAAGCCCCGCTGCCGGCGCTGGCCGTGTTGAAGCAGGACTGCGTGCCGCCACGCGACCTGTGGCCGGGCATCGCCGCACGCGTACAGGCGCGCCGTGTCCGTCGCCGGCGCGCACCCTGGCTTGCGGCGGTCGGGCTGGCGGCCTCGGCGCTGCTGGTGCTGGGCGTGTCGGTAGGCATTCAAGGGCTGCGCGGCAGGACGGCGGAGCCGGCTTCCGGATCCGGCACGATCGTCGGCGCCGTCGACCAGGGCGCGCTGCTGCCCGCGGCCAACCACCTGCACCCGGAGACCCGGGCGCTGGTGAAGACCAATCTCAAGGTGGTGGACGACGCCGAGAACCAGCTGCGGCGCGCCATGGCCGCCGACCCGGATGATGCTTACCTGAAGAGCCTGCTGGCCAGCACCCGTCAGCAGAAGCAGCAGCTGCATATCGTCCTGGCGGACGCTCGATGAGGCAGCCCGGCATCGTGCGTGGCCTGGGTCCGGCGCTGTTCGCCGCTCTGCTCGCCGCCTGGCCCGGCCGGATCCTGGCCGCCGGTCCTGATTCCGGCGGCGGCTCCGATACGCAGATCAACGAGCGCCGGCCGCTCAACGCCAACGGCCGCGTCAGCGTCAACGAGGTGTCGGGGACGGTGGTGATCGGCGTATGGGACCGCAACGAAATCGCCATCACCGGCATGCTCGGTTCAGGCGTCGATCACCTCGAAATCAGCGGCGACGCGGACAACCTGAGCGTGGCGGTGAAGCTGCCCAAGTTCGTGCACCGCGGCGGTGAAGCCGACCTGCGCCTGATGGTGCCCACCACCGCGGGCATCGCGGTGGAGACGGTCAGCGCCGACGTGTCGGTGCAGGGTTCCCGCGGCGCGGTGAAGGTGCAGACGGTCAGCGGCGATGTCGGGCTCGAAGCCGAGTCACCGGAAGTGTCGGTGCAGACGGTCAGCGGCGACCTCATCATGCACGTGCCGGCGCGGAGCACCCAGGTCAACACCGTCAGCGGCGATCTGCGCTTGAGCGGCCTGCAGGGCAAGGCCGCGGTCGAGACCGTGTCCGGCAACCTGCAGATCAGCGGCGGCAAGTTCTCCGAGCTGCGGCTCAAGTCGATTTCCGGCGACGTGCGCGTGGACGCGAGCTTCGCCGACACGGCCACGGTGGTCGGCGAATCGCTGTCCGGCGACATCACGTTGCACCTGCCCGCCGACGCCTCGGGCACCGCCGCGCTCAAGAGCTTCAGCGGCGAGGCGCAGTGCGACGCGCAGCAGACCGAGGCGTCGAGCAGCCCCGGCAACAAGCGGCGGGAATACCGCTTCGGCGATGGCAAGGGCCTCAAGCTGGAGCTGTCCACCTTCAGCGGCGACATCCGGGTGGACCGCAAGCAGGGTGCCGAAGCGGCGAAATAGCCGGGGCGGTCGTGTATCCAGGCTAGAATGCCGGCTTTCCACGGACGCCGGGAGTTCCCGCATGCAGCTCGCCCTCGCGCCGATGGAAGGCCTGGTGGACGATGTCCTGCGCGACGTGCTGACCCGCGTCGGCGGCATCGACTGGTGCGTCACCGAGTTCGTCCGCGTCAACGACCGCCTGCTGCCGCCGTCGTGCTTCCACAAGCTGGCGCCCGAGCTGGCCGCCGGCGCGCGCACCCGCGCCGGTACGCCGATGCGGGTGCAGCTGCTGGGTTCCGATCCGGCCTGCCTGGCCGAAAACGCGGCCCTGGCCTGCACCCTCGGCGCACCGGCGATCGACCTCAACTTCGGCTGCCCGGCGAAGACGGTGAACCGCTCGCGCGGCGGCGCGGTGCTGCTGAAGGAGCCGGAGCTGCTGTACGCCATCGTGGCCGCGGTGCGCCGCGCGGTGCCGGTGGAGATCCCGGTCACCGCCAAGATGCGCCTGGGCTTCGACGACAAGCAGCGGGCGCTGGATTGCGCGCGCGCCCTGGCCGACGGCGGTGCCGCCCAGATCGTGGTACACGCCCGCACCAAGGCCGAGGGCTACCGGCCGCCGGCGCACTGGGAATGGGTGGCGCGGGTGCAGGAAACGGTGCGGCCGACTGTGTTCGCCAACGGCGAGATCTGGAGCGTGGACGACTGGCGCCGCTGCCGCGCCGTCAGCGGCGTGGACGACGTCATGCTCGGCCGCGGCCTGATCGTCCGTCCCGACCTGGCCCGCCAGATCGCGGCGGCGCGCCGCGGCGTCCCGGTGGCACCGATGGGATGGAGTGAAGTGTTGCCCCTGCTGCTGGATTTCTGGGCGCAGGTGCGGCGCAAGTTGTCGGCGGCCTACGCGCCGGGGCGTCTCAAGCAGTGGCTGGGCTGGCTGGCGCGTGCCTACGCCGAGGCGGCCACGCTGTTCGCGGCGGTACGGCGGGAGAACGATTGCCGCAGGATCGACCTGGCCCTTGCCGGCTGCCGCTCAGTGCCGGAAATGCCGTACCCCGGTGAACACCATCGCCATGCCGTGCTCGTTGGCGGCGGCCACCACCTCTGAGTCGCGCATCGAGCCGCCCGGCTGGATCACCGCGGTGATGCCGGCGGCCGCGGCGGCATCGATGCCGTCGCGGAACGGGAAGAAGGCGTCGCTGGCCATCACCGAGCCGGCGACGGCGAGCTTCTCGTCGGCCGCCTTGATGCCGGCGATGCGCGCCGAGTAGACGCGGCTCATCTGGCCGGCGCCGATGCCGATGGTCTGGCGGTCGCGGGCGTAGACGATCGCGTTGGACTTGACGAACTTCGCCACCTTCCAGGCGAACACCAGGTCGTGCAGCTCGGCTTCCGTCGGCGCGCGCCGCGTCACTACCTTCAGCTCCTCGACCTTGATGCGGTGATCGTCGCGATCCTGTACCAGCAGGCCGCCGCCGACACGTTTGAAGTCCAGCGCCGGCTCCGGCTCGTCGAGCCAGGCGCCGCACTGGAGCAGGCGCACGTTCTGCTTGGCCGCGACCACCTTGCGCGCCGCTTCGGACGCCAGTGGCGCCACGATCACTTCCACGAACTGGCGCTCGACGATGGCCTGCGCGGTGGCGGCGTCCAGTTCGCGGTTGAAGGCGATGATGCCGCCGAAGGCGGAGGTGGGGTCGGTCTGGTAGGCCAGCTCGTACGCCTTGCCGATGCCGTCCAGGCTTACCGCCACGCCGCAGGGATTGGCGTGCTTGACGATGACGCAGGCCGGTTTGACGAAGGACTTGACGCATTCCAGCGCGGCATCGGCGTCGGCGACGTTGTTGTAGGAGAGTTCCTTGCCCTGCAGCTGCACCGCGGCGGCGATGCTGCCCGGGGGCGGGTGGCGCTCGGTGTAGAACGCGGCGCGCTGGTGCGGATTTTCGCCATAGCGCATCGCCTGCTTGCGCTCGAACTGCAGGCCCAGCACGCCGGGGAAGAAGTCGCGCGTGCCGTCCGCGGCGAGGCTCGACAGGTAGGCGGCCACGGCGGCGTCGTAGCGCGAGGTATGGGCGAACGCCTTGGTGGCGAGGCTGCGGCGCATGGCGGTGTCGATGCCGCCGCGGTCCAGCGCCTGCACGATGAGGGCGTAGTCCTGCGGGTCGACCACCACGGCGACGTGGTCGTGGTTCTTGGCCGACGCGCGCACCATGGCCGGGCCGCCGATGTCGATGTTCTCGATCGCCTCGTCGACGCCGACGCCGGGCCTGGCCACGGTCTGCTCGAAGGGGTAGAGGTTGACCACGATCAGGTCGATCGGCGCGATGCCGTGCTCGGCCATCACCGCCTCGTCGGTGCCGCGCCGGCCGAGAATGCCGCCGTGGATCTTCGGATGCAGCGTCTTGACCCGGCCGTCCATGATCTCGGGGAAACCGGTGACGTCGGACACTTCGCGCGCCGCGATGCCCGCGGCGTGCAGAGACTTGTAGGTGCCTCCGGTGGAGATCAGCTCGACGCCGTGCGCCACCAGCTGCGCGGCGAATTCGATCAGGCCGTGCTTGTCCGAGACGGACAGCAGGGCTCGGCGCGGCCGCAGATTGCTCATCGCAGCTGTGCCGACTCGGATTTGGGGGCGATGCGGTACTGGCTCAGCTTCTTGCGCAGAGTGGCGCGGTTGAGTCCCAGCAGCTCGGCGGCGCGCGACTGGTTGCCTTCGCAGTAGCGCAGCGTGGCGCGCAGCAGCGGCGGCTCGACCTGGCCGAGGATGGTTTCGTAAAGGTCCGTCGGCGCATGCCCGTTGAGCGTGCTGAAGTATTCGTCGAGGCAGTCGGCCACGGAGTGGCACAGCGGCTTGTTGTCAGTCTTGGACATACTGGACATGGAGGTTGGCAATGCAGCCCCGGTCATCATGGTTGTTATTGCAGCGTCTCCTCGACACCGGTTGGACAATCTTGTTCGAACCGGCGGTCGACGTGCCCGCGTTCGGTTCGGTGCAATCCGCTTGCGTCGCAGCGTCAGGGAAGTTGCCCAATCCCATGCTCGTGCACCGGCATGGTCCGTCTTCGTCGTCTGGCTTGGTCGGCACCCTTGGACATTAATTCGCCAGATCGAAAAAAACAGGGAGGCGATCATACTCAGTTCGCGACTTCGGCGAAAGCACCGTTCGTCACGTTACAGCCGGCGGCGGGTGCCGCTGAGACAGGCCCAGTCTTCGCGCAAACCATCGTCGTCGAAATCGAACCAGGGCGCGTATGCCGCGCGCACTTCGTCCGCCTGCGTTTGCAGCACACCCGCGAGCACGATGCTGCCGCCCGGGCGCACGCATCGCGACAGCGTGGGCGCGAGTTCGATCAGCGGCCGCGCCAAAATATTCGCCAACACGATGTCCACAGAGTCATCCACAGCTTGTTCAGCGAACTGCGCAGCGTCCGCGCAGCGGATCCACTGATCCACGGCGTTGAGTTGCGCGTTGCCGCGGGTCGCGACGAGAGCCTGCGGGTCGATGTCCACCGCCAGCGCCTGTGCCGCGCCCCGCTTCAGTGCGGCGATGGCGAGAATGCCGGAGCCGCAGCCGAAGTCGAGCACGCTGCGGCCCGCGACGTCGTGTACGGCCAGCCATTGCAGGCACAGCGCGGTGCTGGGATGGGTGCCGGTGCCGAAGGCCAGGCCGGGATCGAGACGCACCACGGTCGCATCCTGCTCGTCGACCTGGTGGCCGCTGGGACAGATCCACAGCCCGGGCTTGCCGGCCGCGCCGAAGCGCAGGGGCTTGGCGTGCTGCAGCCAGGCGTTGATCCAATCCTCGTCCTTGACCGTGCGCTGCTCCACCTGCAGGGCGGCGCCGTCCGGCAGGAGCTCGCGCAGCGCCGCGCGGACCTTCTCGAAGTCGGTCTCGGGATGAAACAGGCCGCGCGTGGTGGTGTGCTGCCACAGCGGCGTGGCGCCCGGCGGCGGCTCCAGCAGGGGTTCGTCGGCGGCGTCGCTCAGGTCCACCGACACGGCGCCGTGGGCCAGCAGCACCTCCTCGGCGAATTCGGGGTACCGGCTCGTTAGGGAGAGTTCAATCCACATGAAACGGTGGCCAGTGGGGAGGCTGGGATAAAGCGTAGCGAATCCCGGCGGGCCCGGCGCGATGCCGGGATTCGCTACGCTTCATCCCGGCCTGCAACCGGAAACTAGGCTTTCTCAGCCGCCCATTCCGGGATGCGCTCGCCCAGATAATGGATGTGGTGCTCGCCGCGCGCGAACACTTCGTCCTCGATGATCTTGCGCTGCAGCGGGATGTTGGTGTTGATGCCCTCGACGATCATCTCCGCCAGGGCAGTGCGCATGCGCGCGATAGCTGACTCGCGCGTCGGGCCGTGGGCGATCAGCTTGCCGATCATGGAGTCGTAGTTCGGCGGCACACGGTAGCCGGCGTAGACGTGCGAATCCATGCGGATGCCGGGACCGCCCGGGGCGTGGTACTTCTTGATCTCGCCCGGCGAGGGGATGAACTTGAACGGGTCCTCGGCGTTGATGCGGCACTCGATCGCGTGCCCGCGCAGCTTGATGTCCTCCTGCCGGAACGGCAGCGGCTCGCCGGCCGCCACCATGATCTGCTGGCGGATCAGGTCGATACCGGTGACCATCTCGGTGACCGGGTGCTCCACCTGGATGCGCGTGTTCATCTCGATGAAGTAGAAGCGGCCGTTGTCGTAGAGGAATTCCATGGTGCCGGCGCCGCGATAGCCGATACGGCGGCAGGCGTCGGTGCAGAGCTTGCCGATCTCCTCGCGCTGCTCCTGGGTGATGCCGGGGGCGAGCGCCTCCTCCACCACCTTCTGGTTGCGGCGCTGCATCGAACAGTCGCGCTCGCCCAGGTACACCGCGTGGCCGTGCTCGTCGGCCAGCACCTGGATCTCGATGTGGCGCGGCACCTCCAGGTATTTCTCCAGGAACACCGAGCCATCCTTGAATGCCTGTTGCGCCTCGTTGCGGGCCAGGTTGATCGACTGGATCAGGTCCTCCTCGCGGTGCACCACGTGCATGCCGCGGCCGCCGCCGCCGGCGGCCGCCTTGATCAGCACCGGGTAGCCGATCTTGGCGGCAATCTCCCTGCACTTGTTCTCGTCGTCCGGCAGCACGCCCTCCGAGCCGGGCACGCAGGGCACGCCGGCCGCGATCATCTCGGCCTTGGCCGAGGTCTTGCCGCCCATCAGGCGGATCGTCTCCGAGCGCGGCCCGATGAACACGAAGCCGCTTTTCTCCACGCTCTCGGCGAAGTCGGCGTTTTCCGACAGGAAGCCGTAACCGGGATGGATCGCGTCGGCCTCGGTGACCTCGGCGGCGCTGATGATCGCCGCCATGTTGAGATAGCTGCCGGTGGCAGGCGCCGGGCCGATGCAGACGGTCTCGTCCGCCAGCCGCACGTGTTTCAGGTCACGGTCGGCGGAGGAGTGGACCGCCACCGTCTTGATCCCCAGCTCGCGGCAGCAGCGCAGGATCCGCAAGGCGATCTCGCCGCGGTTTGCAATCAGTATCTTCTGAAACATAGTTAGATATGCCGACCGCTTGTTTGAATAGTCCCGGCCAAGGATGGCCGGGGCTTGAACAGGACGTTCACTCGCTCAAACCAGATCAAGGGCGAACAGCGGCTGGTCGAATTCCACCGGCTTTTCGTTGTCGACGAAGACTTCGGCGACCACGCCGGCGCGGTCGGCCTCGATCTGGTTGAGCATCTTCATCGCCTCGATGATGCACAGCGTCTGCCCGGCCTTCACCGTCTGGCCCACCTCGACGAAGGGCTTGGCGCCCGGCGAGGGAGAGCGGTAGAAGGTGCCCACCATCGGCGCCTTGATCGTATGACGGTTGTCGGCGGGCTTGGTCGCCGGGGCCGCGGCCGCGGGTGCCACCACCGCGGCGGGCGCCGGCGGCGCGTGCGCCACCGGCGGCGGC
>JARLJS010000294.1 GCA_031291075.1 Nevskia sp.
ATCCAGGAGGGCAACATCGGCCTGATGAAGGCGGTGGACAAGTTCGAGTACCGCCGCGGCTACAAGTTCTCCACCTACGCCACCTGGTGGATCCGCCAGGCCATCACCCGCTCCATCGCCGACCAGGCGCGCACCATCCGCATCCCGGTGCACATGATCGAGACCATCAACAAGCTCAACCGCATCTCCCGCCAGATGCTGCAGGAGATGGGCCGCGAGCCCACCCCGGAAGAGCTGGCGGTGAAGATGGAGATGCCGGAGGACAAGGTGCGCAAGGTCCTCAAGATCGCCAAGGAGCCGATCTCGATGGAAACGCCGATCGGCGACGACGAGGATTCGCACCTCGGCGACTTCATCGAGGATGGCGCCGCGGTGTCGCCGCTGGAGTCGGCCACCTCGCAGTCGCTGGCCGAGGCCACCCACCAGATCCTGGCCAGCCTCACCCCGCGCGAGGCCAAGGTGCTGCGCATGCGCTTCGGTATCGACATGAACACCGACCACACGCTGGAAGAGGTCGGCAAGCAGTTCGACGTCACCCGCGAGCGTATCCGCCAGATCGAGGCCAAGGCGCTGCGCAAGCTGCGCCACCCGAGCCGCGCCAACTACCTGCGCTCGTTCCTGGACGAGTAAGCCGGCGTCGGCTGTGGGAAAAGGCCTCGCGACGCGGGGCCTTTTCATTTCCCGCGCCTGCGTTTCTTCCCGCTTTGTCCCCACAGCGGGGGACGTTCGGCCTGCGGTGGCAACCGTGATCTGCGTAACGGTTGCCATCCCACTCTACAATCCACACGGAGATGATCCGTCGGGTCCAAGCCGATGGCGGGCGTGGGAAACATCCGAAGCAGCCGCTCCATCCGGGGAATTTGGGGAGAACGAAAGTGGATGCCGTCATCTGCACGCAGCATGCAGAGGTTCCGGCGCGCTGGTCAGGTTCGCGGCGGTGCAGTCCATGCGGGCGCCCCCTTGTTGTAGACCAATTCGATCGTAGCGGGTCCGGTCCGGGTCCGGGTGCAACAAGCCCGCCTCTGGCGAAACGTCGAAAAGGCCTGGCCGTGAGGAGGCTTGTCCCAGGGCCAACGGCTTAGTGTGGTGTACCGTCAATTCACCGGCATCTCATCTCGCCTCTCCCTTTGGGAGAGGCCGCGCCGCGAGGCGCGGGTGAGGGCGCTCCGCATCAGTCGAGGTCAAATCCTTCCGGCTGTGCCGCCCTCACCCCTGCCCCTCTCCCAAAGGGAGAGGGATGCTGATTTTGTGCCGATGCATCGGGACAGCGCACTAACACTCCTGCAGCAGCTTCATGCGCAAGCGCGGCGCCGCGAAGTCCAGGAACGCCCGCAGCTTCAGCGGCAACAGGCGCTGGCTCGGATAGACCAGGCTGATAGGCGAGGCCGGCGGGTCGAATTCCGGCAGCACCCATTGCAGCCGGCCGGCGGCGACGGCTTCGGCGGCCTGGTAGCACAGCACGCGGGCGATCCCCAGGCCCGCCGCCGCGCCCTCGACCGCCGCCTCGGCGGTATCGACCGCCAGCTTCATGCGGATCTCCACCGAGCGCGCGCTCCCTTCCGCACCGAAGACCCAGCGGCTGCCGTACATCATCGGCTCGAAGGCGATGCAGTCGTGCTGCTCCAGTTCCTCCAGGGTGCGGGGCTGGCCGCGCGCGGCGAGGTAGGCCGGGCTGGCGCAGAGCACGCGCCGGGTCACGCCCACCCGTGTGGCGATCAGGCTGCTGTCCGGTAGCAGGCCGATGCGCACCGCCAGGTCGACGTGCTCCTCGGACAGGTTCACCACGCGGTCGCTCTGCACCAGCCGCAGCTGGACGTCCGGGTAAGCGCGCAGGAATTCGGTCGCGATCGGCAACAGCTGCATGCGGCTCAAGGCGACCGGGACGGTCACCACCAGCTCGCCCTGCGGGGCGCTGTATTCGCCGGCGGCGGCGCGCTCGGCTTCGACCACGTCCTCCATGATGCGCCGACAGGCGGCGACGTAGCTGCGCCCGGCATCGGTGAGCTGGAGCTTGCGGCCGCCGCGCAACAGCAGACGGGTCTTCAGGTGCGCTTCCAGGTCCGACACCTTGCGGCTGACGGTCGCCAGCGGCATGCCCAGGCGCCGGCCGGCAGCAGACAGGCTGCCGGTCTCGACCGCCTGCAGCAGGATGGCCATGGCTTCGAGACGATCCATCGTACCTCCCGTATTTCGGTAGGGTAATTCTAAAAATTACCATCTGGTTGCCCGATATGGAAGGAAATATCGTGTGCCCCGTCGGTCAAGCCCGACCTGAATCCAAACACCGAAAGGAGATTCCCATGTCCCGCATCAATACGCCCGCCAGCATCGAAGCCGCCCCGGCGGCGTCCCAGCCGCTGTTGCAGGCGGTCAAGAAGCAGATCGGCACCGTTCCCAACATTTACCGCCTGATCGCCAATAGTCCGGCCGCGCTGGAAGGCCTGCTGGGGCTGGCTGGCGCCATGAGCAAGGCCTCGCTGTCGGCGCAGACCCGGGAGCGCATCAACCTGGCGGTGTCCGAGCTGAACCACTGCGACTACTGCCTGTCGGCCCACACCTTCATCGGCAAGCGGGTCGCCAAGCTGGACGACGCCGAAATCACCGCCAACCGCAGCGGCGCCTCCAACGACCCCAAGGCCGACGCGGCCGTGCGCTTTGCCGTGGCGGTGGCGCGTGACCGCGGCCAGGTGGGCGCCGAGCAGGTCGCGGCCGTCAAGGCGGCCGGTTACGACGACGCCCAGCTCGTCGAGATCGTGCTGCAGGTGGCGGAAATCACCCTGACCAACTACGTCAACGAGGTGTTCAAGACCGAGATCGACTTTCCGGTCGTCAACACGCGCGAGGCCGCCTGAGGCTGCGTGGGGGGGGGGGGGGGGGGGGGGGGGGGGGGGGGGGGGGGGGGGGGGGGGGGGGGGGGGGGGGGGGGGCCGCCACCACCAAACACCCC
>JARLJS010000295.1 GCA_031291075.1 Nevskia sp.
ACGGCAGCCGCGTGCCGGTGGCGGAAGTGGCGCAGGTGAAGCTGACCGACGGTCCGTTCTTCGTCTACCGCGAATCGGCACGGCGCTACATCGCGGTCAAGTTCGGCGTGCGCGGCCGCGACCTCGGCGGCGCCGTGGCGGCGGCCCAGGCGCGGGTGGCGGCGCAGGTGAAGCTGCCGCGCGGCTACCTGATCCACTGGGACGGCCAGTTCAACGAGATGAAGCTGGCGCAGCAAAAGCTGGCGATCATCATCCCGGCGGCCCTGCTCGCCATCTTCGTGCTGTTGGTGCTGGCTTTCGGACGGATCAACGACGCAGCGCTGGTGCTGATCAACGTCCCCTATGCCGCGATCGGCGGCGTGGTGGCGCTCTACCTGGCGCACGAGGACCTGTCGATCTCGGCCGGCATCGGCTTCCTGTCGTTGTTCGGCATCGCCATCCAGAACCTGGTGATCCTCATCACCAGCATCCGCGAACTGGCCAACGACCAGGAGGTCAGCTTCGAGGAGGCCGTGCTGGAGGGTTCGACCCGCCGCTTCCGCTCGGTGCTGATGACGGCGCTGCTGGCCGCGCTGGGCCTGGCGCCGGCGGCGTTCTCCCACGCCATCGGCTCACAGGCGCAGCGGCCGCTGGCCCTGGTGATCTTCGGCGGCATGCTGTCCACCGCCTTGTTGACCCTGTTGCTGCTGCCGGCGGCATTCGCCCGGGTCAACCGCGCGGCCGCGCGGTGATCGCGGCCCACCATGCTGCGGCGTATTGCGCCGCCGCCCGTGGCGCAGGACCCGTGCGCCGGAACTGATGCCACAAAGCTTGTATTAAGCTAGCGGTCCGCGCCCCCGTTCGAGCCGCAACCGGACCGGCGCACCAGAAAAGTCCCTGGTGCCGTTTCCCGGGGCGATACAAGAGAGGACCCGCAATGACCAAATCCGAGTCCGGTCCGGCCGTCGGCGACGCCGATCCGCAGGAAACCAGGGAATGGCTGGAGGCACTGGAGGCCGTGCTGCAGAACGGCGGCCCCGAACGCGCCCATTACCTGCTGGAGGCGCTGCAGGAGAAGGCCCGCCTGTCGGGGGCCTACATCCCGTTCTCGCCCAATACGGCGTACATCAACACCATCCCGCCGCACCTGGAGGAGCGCTCCCCCGGCGACTACGCGCTGGAGTGGAAGATCCGCTCCATCATCCGCTGGAACGCCATGGCGATGGTGGTCAACGCCAACAAGGAGCACTCCGGCATCGGCGGCCACATCGCCAGTTTCGCCTCGGCGGCGACGCTCTACGACGTCGGCTTCAACCATTTCTGGAAGGGACCCGAGCACCCGCAGGGGCAGGACCTGCTCTACATCCAGGGCCATTCCACCCCCGGCATCTACGCCCGCGCCTTCCTCGAGGGCCGCATCAGCGCCGAACAGATGCACAAGTTCCGCATGGAGACCGATCCCGGCCGCGGCCTGCCGTCGTATCCGCATAGCTGGCTGATGCCGGAATTCTGGTCCTTCGCCACCGTGTCGATGGGCCTGGGCCCGATCCAGGCGATCTACCAGGCGCGGCTGATGAAGTACCTGCACAACCGCGGCCTGGCCGACACCTCCGGGCGCAAGGTGTGGTGCTTCTGCGGCGACGGCGAGATGGACGAGCCGGAGAGCCTGGGCGCCCTCGACATCGCGGCGCGCGAGAAACTCGACAACCTCGTCTTCGTCATCAACTGCAACCTGCAGCGTCTCGACGGCCCGGTGCGCGGCAACGGCAAGATCGTGCAGGAGCTGGAGGGCGTTTTCCGCGGGGCCGGCTGGAACGTGCTCAAGGTGCTGTGGGGCTCGCTGTGGGATCCGCTGCTGGCCCAGGACAAGACCGGTCTGCTGATCAAGAACTTCAACGAGACCGTCGACGGCGAGTACCAGAACTACAAGGCCAAGGGCGGCAAGTACACCCGCGACCACTTCTTCGCCAAGTACCCGGAGCTGCTCAAGCTGGTGTCGACCATGACCGACGAGGACATCGGCCGGCTCAACCGCGGCGGCCACGATGTCCACAAGATTTACGCCGCCTACGCCGCCGCCGTGAAGCACACCGGCAGCCCCACCGTGATCCTGGCCAAGACCGTCAAGGGTTACGGCATGGGCGAGGCTGGCGAGGGCCAGAACATCACCCATCAGCAGAAGAAGATGGGCGAGAAGGCGCTGAAGGAGTTCCGCGACCGCTTCCAGATCCCGGTGCCGGACGAGGACCTGGCCAAGACGCCGTTCTACAAGCCTGCCGACGATTCCGAGGAGATCAAGTACCTGCACGCGCGGCGCAAGGAGCTGGGCGGCTACCTGCCGTACCGGCGCCGGCGCGGCGAGGTGCTGGAGATCCCGCCGCTGTCGGTGTTCGAGCGCCTGCTCGCCGCCACCGGCGAGCGCGAGATCAGCACCACCATGGCCTTCGTGCAGGGTTTGCAGGCGCTGATCCGCGACAAGAAGATCGGCCCGCGGGTGGTGCCGATCGTGCCGGACGAGGCCCGCACCTTCGGCATGGAGGGCATGTTCCGCCAGCTCGGCATCTACTCCGTGGTTGGTCAGAAGTACAAGCCGGAGGACGCCGACCAGCTCGCCTTCTACAAGGAGGACATCAAGGGCCAGATCCTGGAGGAGGGCATCACGGAGGCCGGCGCCATGTCGAGCTGGATCGCCGCCGCCACCAGCTACGCCAACCACGGCGTCACCCTGCTGCCGTTCTTCATCTTCTACTCCATGTTCGGCTTCCAGCGCGTCGGCGACCTGTGCTGGGCCGCCGGCGACATGCGGGCGCGCGGCTTCCTGCTCGGCGGCACCGCCGGCCGCACCACCCTCAACGGCGAGGGCCTGCAGCACCAGGATGGCCACAGCCACCAGTTCAGCGCCACCGTGCCCAACTGCCGCTCCTACGATCCGGCCTTCGCCTACGAGATCGCGGTGATCGTGCACGAGGGCATGCGCCGCATGTACACCGAGGACACCGGCGCGCAGCACGACGAGTACTACTACCTGACCCTGCACAACGAGAACTACCAGCACCCGGCCATGCCGCCCGGGGTGGAACAGGGCATCATGCGCGGCCTCTACCTGCTGCAGCACTGCGAGAAGCCGGGCGACCGCCACGTGCAGCTGCTCGGCTCGGGCTCGATCCTGCGCGAGGTGATCGCCGCCGCCGAGCTGCTCAGGAACGACTGGGACGTCACCGCCGACGTGTGGAGCGCGCCCAGCTTCACCGAGCTGGCGCGCGACGGTCAGGAGGCTGCGCGCTGGAACCTGCTGCACCCGGACCAGCCGCCGCGCAAGCCCTACGTGGCCGAGTGCCTGGGCGGGCTGGCCGGCCCGGCCATTGCCGCCACCGACTACATGAAGGCCTACGCCGAGCAGATCCGTCCGTTCGTGCCGATGCCCTACCACGTGCTCGGCACGGATGGCTTCGGCCGCAGCGACTCGCGCGAACGCCTGCGCGATTTCTTCGAAGTCGACCGCCGCTGGGTCGTGGTGAAGGCGCTGCACGCGCTGTCGGAGATCGGCGCGGTGCCGAAGAAGCGGGTCGCCGAGGCCCTGCAGAAATACGGCGTCAACGTCGACAAGCCCAACCCGGCCAGGGAGTGAGCGCGATGGCCAAGGAGATGGAGGTCAAGGTCCCCGACATCGGCAACTACCAGGACGTGCCGGTGATCGAGGTATTCGTCAAGACCGGCGACCGTGTCGAGAAGGAAGCCTCGCTGGTCACGCTGGAGTCCGACAAGGCGACCATGGACGTGCCGGCGCCGGAGGCGGGCGTGGTGAAGAGCATCCGGCTCAAGGTCGGCGACAAGGTGTCGCAGGGCGACGCCGTGCTGGTGCTGGAGCTGGATGCGGGAGCCGGGAGCGGGCGGGCGGGAGGCGCGGAAGCGCCACAGCCTAAGCCCGAACCGCCGCCGCCTTCTGCCACCAAGCCCGAGTCGCAGGCCGTGCCCAAGGCCGAGGCTCCCCCCGCTTCCAGCGTACCCGCGCACCTGGACGTCGCCATCCCCGACATCGGCAACTATGACCACGTGCCGGTGATCGAGGTGTTCGTCAAGGACGGCGACACGGTTGAGAAGGACGCGCCGCTGCTCACGCTGGAGTCGGACAAGGCGGCCATGGACGTGCCCGCACCGGAAGCGGGCACCGTGCGCGGCTTGAAGATCAAGGCAGGCGACAAGGTCTCCAAGGGCGACCCCGTCTGCACCCTGGAGACCGTGGGTGCCGCCGGCGGTTCGCCGCCGCCCGCCGCCGACAGGAGCGCTGCTACCGCACCCGCCGGACCCGGCAATCTGGTGGAGGCGCCGCCCGCGCCGCCGGCTTCGGCGCTGCCGCAACCGGTCAAGGACGGGGCCGAGATCCCCTACGCCAGCCCGGCGATCCGCAAGTTCGCTCGCGAGCTCGGCGTGAATCTTGCTCTGGTGAAAGGTAGCGGCCCGCGCGGGCGGATCACGCGCGATGACGTTCAATCCTTCGTGAAACGGGCGCTACAAACGCCCGCGCCGGCCGCGCCAGGGACGGGGGCAGGAATCCCTGCCATCCCGGCGGTCGACTTCGCCCAGTTCGGGCCGGTCGAGACCAGGCCGCTGGCGCGCATCCGCAAGCTGTCCGCGGCGCACCTCCACCGCTCCTGGCTCAATATCCCGCACGTCACCCAGACCGACGAGGCGGACATCACCGAGCTGGAAGCCTTCCGCAAAGCGCAGAGCGAGGAGGGGGGCGTCAAGCTGACCCTGCTGCCCTTCATCCTCAAGGCGCTGGCCAAGGCGATGCTGGCCTACCCGGAGTTCAACGCCTCGCTGGCGCCGGGCGGCGAAAGCCTGATCATGAAGAAGTATCTGCACCTGGGCTTCGCCGCCGACACCCCCAACGGCCTGGTGGTGCCGGTGGTGCGGGATGTGGACCGCAAGGGGATCGTCCAGCTCGCGCAGGAAACCGCCGAGCTGGCGAAGAAGGCGCGCGACGGCAAGCTCAAGCCCGACGAGATGAAGGGCGGCTGCTTCTCGGTGTCGAGCCTGGGCGGCATCGGCGGCAGCCACTTCACGCCGATCGTCAATGCGCCGGAGGTGGGGATCCTCGGCGTGTCGCGCTCCACCTTCAAGCCGGTGTGGGACGGCCAGCAGTTCCAGCCGCGGCTGATGGTGCCGCTGTCGCTGTCCTACGATCACCGCGTCATCGACGGCGCCTACGCGGCGCGCTTCATCGTGCTGCTGGTCAAGCTGTTGCAGGACCTGAGGAGGCTCGTGCTATAAGAACCGGCTGATGCCGGGTTGCTCGCGCGAGCGGAACCGGCGACTACACAAAAGGGGCACTGTGAGCAGATATGCAATGCGGGCCGTGGTGTCGGCGGCCGTCCTGGCCTTGGCCGCGTGCAGTTCGGCAAGGGAGCCGCCGCTGGTGTTCGGCACCGGCCAGGCCACCGAGGTGGAGATCCCGGCCTCGCCGCCGAAAACCCTGCCTCCCATGAGCATGAACGATATCGCGGTGGCTTACGTCAAGCTGGTGTTGGCGCTGGGGGAGATCGATCCCGGGTACGTCGACGCCTATTACGGCCCGCCCGAGTGGGCCGAACAGGCGCGGGCGCTGCACCTCGACGCCAGGGAGATCGAGCGGCAGTCGCAGCAACTGATGGTGCGGCTGCTGGCCGCGCCGGCCGAGGATCCGCCGGCGGATCCGGAGTTGGGCACCCTGCGCAAGGGCTATCTGAAGAACCAGCTCGGTTCCCTGTCGGCGCGCGCGGCCATGCTCAACGGCCGCAAGTTCTCCTTCGACGACGAGTGCCTGGCCCTCTACGACGTGGCCGCCCCGCACTACTCCGAAGCCGGTTTCGAGGCGGCACTGAAGCAGCTCGACGCCTTGTTGCCGCGCGAGCCGGGCAGCCTGGCGGAGCGCTACAACCGTTACATCGAGCGTTTCGCGGTGCCGAAGGAGAAGCTGCAGTCCGTGATGAGCGGCGCCATCAACTACGCGCAGCTGCGCGTGCGCACCCATCTCGAACTGCCGCGGACCGAACGCTTCGAGCTGGCGCTGGTGGGGGGCAAGCCCTGGAGCGCCTACAACTGGTACCAGGGTGGCTACTACAGCCGCATCGAAGTCAACGCCGACCTGCCGGTGACCATCAGCCGCGTGGTCGAGCTGGCCTCGCACGAAGGTTATCCGGGCCACCACGTCTACAACAGCCTGCTCGAAAAGGACCTGGTGCGCGGCCAGAACTGGCCCGAGTACCAGGTCTACGCGCTGTATTCGCCGCAGTCGTTCATTGCCGAGGGCAGCGCCGACTACGGCGTCGAACTGACCTTTCCCGGCCGGCAACGGCTGGATTTCGAGCATGAACTGTTCGACCTGAGCGGCCTCGACACCGGCCAGCTGGAGACCTACGACCGCATCCGCCAGGCTGCCGAGTCCCTGGGGCCGGCGACGATCGAGGCGGCACGCCGCTACCTCGACGGCCAGATGGATGCCGCATCCACCGCCGCCTGGCTGCAGCACTTCACCCTGGCTTCGCCGGAACGGGCGCGCCAGCGCGTGCAGTTCTTCGACCACTACCGTGCCTACATCGTCAACTACGCTTATGGCAAGGAAATGGTACGGCGCTACGTCGAAAAGCACGGCGACGGTCAGGCCGGCTCCGATGCGCAGTGGCGCGCCTTCGTGCGGCTGCTCAGCACACCGCGCGCCCCGTCCGAACTCGACTGAGGCTCAAAAGAAAACGGCCGGGGCGACCCGGCCGTTTTCCGTACCACACAACCGCGGTTACTTCTTGGTGCCGAGATCGACACCCGCCGCCACGCCGGCGTTCACCGCGGCGTTGGAGGTGGCGTTGTTGACGCCGGATACGGCCCCGTTCACGGTCGACCCCGCCTGCGTGCCGGCCGCGTCGAGCTTGGCCTTGGCGCCGGCCTTGGCATCGGCGGCCTTGCTCTTGACCTTGTGCGCGGCCTTCTTGGCGTGGTCCTCGGCTCCCGTTACCGTCTGCTTGGCGGTATCGGTGGCGGCCTGCGTGGTGTTCTTGACTGCGCCCGCGCCGGTCTGAGCGGCGTTCTGCACCGCGCCGGTGGCCGTGCTCTTGACGGCGTCGGTGAGGCCGGCGCCGGTCTGGCCGTTGACCTGCGCCCCGGCCTGCACCGCGGCGCCCAGGTTCGCACCGAGCCCCTGGCCGTCGGCCATGGCCGCGCCTGCGGCCAACAGGGTGGCCAGCGCCATGCCGGAAATCAGCTTCGTATTCATGCTGCCAAAACTCCTTTTTGGATATGCGTCGTGTACGACGTCGGTAATGTCGGGGGATCCGCGACGGGCGCCATCCTGCAGCTGTCCCACTGAATCGGAACTGAACGATCCTGCCCGCTCTGGTCCCGCGCCGGGCAAAAAAAAGCGGCCGCAGGTGGCTGCGGCCGCTTTCGAAACAGCTTGCGCCGGCTTACTTGGCCGGAGCGGCCTCGGCAGCCGGGGCCTCGGTCTTCTTGGACTTCTTGTGGTGGTGGTGCTTGGCCTTCTTCGGAGCCGGGGCGGCTTCGGCAGCCGGGGCAGCGGCCGGAGCGGGGGCATCGGCGGCGAAGACCTGGCCAGCGGCGAGAAGGGCGCCCGACACCAGCAGGGTGGACAGCAGCTTGGAACTCATTGTGATCTCCTAGGTGATGAAAATACCGTCGTTCATCCGTGGTGCGGAGCGAACCGGTGTGGCAAGTATCATTGGTACCGACTTAATGGCATCTGAACCTGTACGACCATCCACAAGGCCCTGAGGCCGGCACGCAAACTATCACGAAATGGCTCTGAATGCCTCATTTCTTGCGATCTGGAAGGTTGTCAAGGCCATCCCCCCCGGTCGCGTCGCCACCTATGGCCAGGTCGCCCGTCTCGCCGGTCTGCCTCGCCGGGCGCGCCTGGTCGGCACCGCCCTCAACGAGGCGCCGGCGGCCTCGCTGCCCTGGCACCGGGTGATCAACGCACAGGGTCGCATCTCCCTGCCGCCCAACAGTCCGGGGCAGCGCGAGCAGCGCCGCCGCCTGCGCGAAGAGGGGGTGGTGTTCGTACGGGGACGCGTGGATCTGGACCGGTTCGGCTGGCGCGCGGGCAGCGACAGCCCCCTGCTCGACTGAAGCCGGGGGCTGTGCCGCGTCGCCGGCCTTACCAGACGGTGATGCGCTTCTCCGGCGGCAGGTACATCTTGTCGCCCTGCTTGACGCCGTAGGCGTCGTAGAAGGCCGCCAGGTTCATCTCCGGCACGGTGCCGCGGAACTGCGACGGCGAGTGCGGATCGGACTTGATGCGCAGGATCGCGGTCTGGTCGCGCACCTTGCCGCGCCAGGCCTGGGCCCAGCCGATGAAGAAGCGCTGGTCGCCGGTCAGGCCGTCGATCACCGGTGCCGGCGTCCCGCCGAGCGACAGCCGGTATGCCTTGTAGGCGATCGCCAGCCCGGAGTTGTCGGCGATGTTCTCGCCCAGGGTCAGCTCACCGTTGATGTTGTAGCCGGGCACCGGAGCATAGGCGGCGTATTGTTCCACCAGCGCGTGCGTCTTGGTCTTGAAGCGCTGCAGGTCCTCCTGGGTGAACCAGCCCGGCACGCCGAGCAGCTTGCCGTCGCCGTCGTACTGGCTGCCCTGGTCGTCGAAGCCGTGGCTGATCTCGTGGCCGATCACCGCGCCGATGCCGCCGTAGTTCACCGCGTCGTCTGCCCTGGCGTTGAAGAACGGCGGCTGCAGGATCGCGGCGGGGAACACGATCTCGTTCATCTCCGGGTTGTAGTAGGCGTTGACCGTCTGCGGCGTCATGTCCCATTCGCCGCGGTCGACCGGCTTGCCGAGCTTGTTGATGTTGCGGTTGTACTCGAAGATCTGGGCGCGGATCACGTTGCCCACCAGGTCGTCCTTGATGATCTGCAGCGAGCTGTAGTCGCGCCACTTGGCCGGGTAGCCGATCTTGGGGGTGAACCTGGCCAGCTTCTCCCGCGCCTTCGCCTTCGTCTCCGGCCCCATCCAGTCGAGGGTGTCGATGTCCGCCTTGTAGGCCGCCAGCAGGTTCTTCACCAGCTGGTCGGCACGCGCCTTCGACTCCGGCGGGAAGTACCTGGCGACGTAGAGCTTGCCCAGGCCTTCGCCGATGGAGCTTTCCACCAGGCTGACGCCGCGCTTCCAGCGCGGCCGGTTCTGCGGGATGCCGCGCAGCACCGTGCCGTAGAAGGCAAAGTGCTCGTCGACATAACTCTTGCTCAGGTAGGGTGCGAAGTCGCTCAGCAGGTGCCAGCGGAAATACGCCTTCCACACCGGCAGCGGCGCCTTCTGCAGCACGCCGTCGAGGCTGGTGATGTAGCTCGGCTGGCTGACCACCACGTAGTCCACTTTGCCTTCGATGCCGGCGTCGGCCAGGTAGGTCTTCCAGTCGTAGCGCGGCGCCAGGGCGTTGAGCCTGGGCAGCTCGACCTTGTTATAGGTCTTCACCGGGTCGCGGTTCTCCACCTTGGTCCACTGCGCCCGCGCCAGGTCGGTCTCCAGCGCCAGGATCGCCTTGGCGTCGTCGGCCGCCGCCTTGTCGCCGGCCAGCCCCAGCATGGTGGCGATGTGCTGGCCGTACTTCTGCTTCATCTCCTTCAGGCGCGCATCGTCCTGCAAGTAGTAGTCGCGGTCCGGCATGCCCAGGCCGCCCTGGCCGAGGTCGACGACGTAGCGGGACGGGTCCTTGGCGTCGAGGTGCACGCTGGGACTGAACGGGGTGTCGACGCCGATCTGGGCCAGGTGCGCGATCAGCGCCGGCAGCTCCTTGCGGTCATTGATCGCGTCGATGCGGGTGAATTCCGCCTCGAGCGATTTCAGGCCCGCCCCCTCCAGCGCCGCCTCGTCCATGAAACTGGTGTAGAGGTCGGCCACCTTCTGCTGGTCGGGATCGGCCGGATCGGCCGATTTCTGCAGCCCCTCGATCACGCCGCGCAACTGCTCGAGCGAGGTGTCGTTGAGGATGTCGAAGCTGCCATAACCGCCGCGGTCGACCGGGATATCGATGGTCGCCAGCCACTTGCCGTTGACGTGCTTGTAGAAGTCGTCCTGCGCGCGGACGCCGTCGTCGAAATACTGCGTGTCGATGCCGGACACCGGCGCGGGCGGCGGCGGTGCCGCCGGGGCGGGCGCCGCTTTGGGGGCTTCCGCGCTCTTGCCGCAGGCGGCAAGCAGCAGGGCGCAGGCCGATCCGCATAGCAGTTTTTTCATGCAGGCCTCTGTAAAGATCGTTAAAAGGCGATATCCGGCCGGATGATAGCAAGGGCCCGCGCCGCGGCCTTCGCCATCCCGACTGGGTAAGTTCCTTGGACTACGCAATCGGTGCAAAGGTTTACACAGAGGCGGCGATCAGGCCGATCGCCAGCCAGTAGCTGGACAGGATCAGGGCCTGCGCCCCTCGATAAGGGCCGCCGAACTTGCGCAGCGCCAGCAGGGAATCGGAAGCGACGAAGCACAGCGCCCCCGCCAGCGCCAGCTCCGGGCCCCGGCCGCCCAGCGCCCGCAGCCGCAGCGCGGCCGCCAGTGCCATCCCCAGCAATACCAGGCAATACAGCGCCACCGGGATGCGCAGGCTCCCCGCCCGCGGCAGCAGCCAGCCGCACAAACCCAGGCCGTAGGCCACCGGCAGCAGGGTCCAGGCCGGCGGCACCGCGGGCGCCACACCCTTGAGGAACGCCGCTACGAACAGCAGGTGGGCCAGCAGGAAGCTCGCCAACCCTGCGGCAAACCAGCGGCCCCCTTCGAACATCAGGCAGGCGTCGCCGGCCAGGGACAGCAACAGGGCGGCGGCCACGCGCCAGCGGTAGTCCGCGTCCGCCACCGGCGTCGCTGCCAGGGTGCCGGCAAGGATCAAGGCGGTGGTCAGCGGCTTGAGCAGGTAGAAGGCGCGGTGGCGCCGTTCCTCCCAGTCCGCCGCGATGGCCAGCAGCCCGCACAGCGCCGCGGCGCAGAACAGGGTTGTTATCATTGCTGCAAGTCTATATCGAGGTCCGCACGCATGGAAAAAATCGTGAAGAGCGATGCCGAATGGCGCGCCCTGCTCACCCCCGAGCAGTACCAGGTCACCCGCCAGGGCGGCACCGAGTGCGCCTTCACGGGAGTCCTTTGGGACGATCACCGCGACGGCGTCTACCGTTGTGTGTGTTGTGACGCGGCGTTGTTCGACTCGGGCACCAAGTTCGAGTCCGGCACCGGCTGGCTCAGCTTCTTCCAGCCGGCCGGCGCCGAGGCGCTGGCCTCGCTGGAGGACCGCAGCCACGGCATGCGCCGCATCGAGGTGCGCTGCGCGCGCTGCGACGCCCACCTGGGCCACGTCTTTCCCGACGGCCCCAAGCCCACCGGCATGCGCTACTGCATCAACTCCGCCGCCTTGCGCTTCACGCCACGGGGCGGCTGATGCGGGTCCACTGGCTGCAGCACGCCGACTTCGAGGATCTGGGCTGCATCGCGCCCTGGCTGGCGGAGCGGGGCCATGAAGTGGCCGGCGCACGGCTCTACGCCGGCGAGGCGCCGCCGGCGGTGCGCGACTTCGACGCCCTGGTGGTGATGGGCGGGCCGATGAACATCTACGAGTACGAGCGCCACCCCTGGCTTACCGGCGAAAAGGCGCTGATCCGCGCCGCCGTCGCGGCGGGCAAGCGCGTGCTGGGCGTGTGCCTCGGCGCGCAATTGATCGCCGACGTGCTGGGCGGCCCGGTCACGCGCAACCGCCACAGCGAGATCGGCTGGTTCCCGGTGACGCTTACCGAAGCCGGCCGGGCTTCACCCTGGTTCACCGACCTGCCGCAGCGCTTCACCGCCTTCCACTGGCACGGCGACACCTACGCGCTGCCGCCGGGGGCGCGCTGCCTGGCCGCCAGCGAGGCCTGCCCCGAGCAGGCCTTTGCGTATGGCACGCAGGTACTGGGCCTGCAGTTCCACCTGGAAGTGAGCCGCGCCAACGCCGAGGAATGGTTCCGCCACGAGCGGCCGCAGGCGGCGGCCTATGTGCAGGAGCCGGATCACATCCTGGCGCAGCCGGCCAGTTTCGAGGAGAACAACCGGTTAATGCGGCTGATCCTGGAGCGGTTCTTCGCCGAGTAAGACTTTTTCACCTCTCCCTTTGGGAGAGGCCGCGCCTTCGGCGCGGGTGAGGGCGCGCCGTTGGGTCGAGTAAGTCCCTGGCCGAAGTCGTGGGCCCTCACCCCAACCCCTCTCCCAAAGGGAGAGGGGAACGACCACCTGCCTCAGGCCCCGGCCGGGACACGCTCGTCGGCCGGCGCCGCCGGCTTGACCCGCTTGCGCCTGCCGCGCGCGGGCTGCTTGCCGCGGCCGAGATCGTCGACGTAGCGGTGCAGGGTCTCGGTGGCCTCGGCGCGGCCGTCGCGGGCATGGTCGCCCATGTTGGAGCGGTAGTAGTCGTAGTTGCCCATGAAGCGGTCGATGTCGCTCGGCGTCAGCCGGTGGCGGTCGCCGCGCATGCCCACGCCCATGCGCTCGATCATGTAGGCGTTGAGACGCTGCTCGAAGGCTTCCTCCGGCAGCGCCAGGATCGGCTTGCCGAAGTGGATCGCCTCGCCGATGAGCTGGTTGCCGGCGGTCGACAGCACCGCCCTGCAATTGGCCAGGTCGCGGATGAAACCCTCGTTGCTCGGCGCACGGAAATCTAGATTGTCCACCTGGCCGCGGTAGGGCGTGCCGTACACCACCACCGGCAGGTCCAGCAGGCGCAGGGCGCGGTCGATATGCGCCAGGTACTGGTGCTCGCCCTTGTTGAAGTAGGCCAGCAGGAACTCGCCGCCGGCCGTGTCCGGCTGGACCCTCAGCACTTCCGGCCGCAGCATCGGGCCGACGATGTGCATGTTCGGGTAAGCCGGCTCGGCGTGGTAGAAGCTGGAGATGAGGATGCGCTCCGGCACCCCCATCAGGGCCCGGTAGCCCACCGCATCGCGCATGCCGAGCAGGCGCAGGTCGGGCGGGAAATGCGGCTTGCAGTAGGCGATGATGCCGACGTGGTCGTAGCTGATGCGGGGGATCTTCAGCTTCTGCGCGGCGCGGTGGGTCCAGGCCTCCGAATCGGAGATCACCAGGTCGATGCCGCGTTCGCGGAATTCCTTCTCCACCTGGCCCGAGCCCATGCCGCCAAGCAGCAGGTCGGCCATCGGCGCCAGGTTGCGGGAAAAGGTGCGCGGCACGGAGTGCCCGCCGCGCTCGTTGTAGACATAGCCGATGGTGGGGATGCGCACCGTCGGAAACTGCGGCGCCAGCACCTCGTAGGCGTCGCCGCCGGCGAACACGGTCACCTCGTGCTCGGCCAGCAACGAAGGTAATACCGCCCCGCTGCGCATGGCATGGCCGCGGCCGTAACCCATTACTCCATATGCGATTCGCATTCGCTCAATGCTCCGCAGCGCCGCCCCGGGCGGGGGCGGCCGTCGTCCAGAACTTGGCAATTATCGGTAGCTCATGTGACAAATCCATGGAACTGTCTGAATCCGGCTAAGATTGGCCCGAAAACCACCCCTAACTATGACCAATCTGCTCAACGCGGAAGTCTGGGCGGCCTTTTTGACGCTCACTGCCCTGGAGATCGTCCTCGGCATCGACAACATCATTTTCCTGTCGATCAGCGCCTCCAAGCTGCCGCCGCCGCAGCAGGCCTCGGCCCGCACCCTGGGTCTGGCCGGCGCCATGCTGACCCGTATTCTGCTGCTACTGTCGCTGGCCTTCCTGGCGCGCCTGTCGCGGCCCTGGGTGACGGTGCTGGGCCAGCCGCTGTCCGGCCGCGATTTCGTCCTGCTGGGGGGCGGCCTGTTCCTGATGGCCAAGAGCGTGCTGGAGCTGCACGAACAGGCGGAGCACTCGGCCGCCGCGCCACGCGCGGCGCCGGCCCCGCGACAAGCCAGCTTCGGCGGCGTGATCCTGCAGATCATGGTGCTGGACGTGGTGTTCTCGCTCGACTCGGTGATCACCGCGGTGGGCATGACCTCGAAGATCCCGGTGATGGTCGCCGCCATCGTCGCCGCCGTGCTGGTGATGATGTTCTTCGCCGGCGCGGTGGCGCACTTCGTCGACCAGCATCCCACCCTGCGCACCCTGGCGCTGGCCTTCCTCATCCTGATCGGCATGTCGCTGGTGGCGGAAGGGCTGAATTTCCACGTGCCGAAGGGCTACATCTACTTCGCCATGGCCTTCTCCACCGGCGTCGAGCTGTTCAACCTGCGGCTGCGCAAACATTGAGCCGCGGCGCCGCGACAGGGCGCCGGGCAGTAAGATAGTCCATGCAAATCGAAGCACCGAATCCCGAGGTCGTGGCCCTGGTCGCGGCGCTCAATCCCGCCCAGAAGGAAGCCGTCACCGCGCCGCCCGAGCACCGCCTGGTGCTGGCCGGCGCCGGCTCCGGCAAGACGCGCGTGCTGACCCATCGCATCGCCTGGCTGATCGCGGTGGAAAACGTGTCGCCGCACTCGATCCTCGCCGTCACCTTCACCAACAAGGCGGCGGCGGAGATGCGCGGGCGCATCGAGCAACTCATCCACGTGCCGGTGCGGGCGATGTGGGTCGGCACCTTCCACGGCATTGCCCACCGCATGCTGCGCCTGCACTGGAAGGAGGCGCGGCTGCCGCAGAACTTCCAGATCCTGGATGCCGACGACCAGCAGCGCCTGGTCAAGCGCGTGCTGCGCGCCCTCGACCTGCCGGAGGACAAGTGGCCGCCCAAGCTGGTCACCGGCTACATCAACCAGCAGAAGGAGGAGGGCCGCCGGCCGGAGGCGCTGCAGGACCAGGGCGATTTCGCCCAGCGCCAGCTGGCGCGGGTCTATACCGCCTATCAGCAACAGTGCGAGACCAACGGCCTGGTCGACTTCGCCGAGCTGCTGCTGCGCGCCCACGAGCTGTGCCGCGATAACGCCGCCATCCAGGCGCATTACCGCAACCGCTTCCGCCACATCCTGGTGGACGAGTTCCAGGACACCAACACCTTGCAGTACGCCTGGCTGCGGGTGCTGGCGGGCGATAGCGGGGTGCTTTTCGCGGTCGGCGATGACGATCAGAGCGTCTACGGGTGGCGAGGGGCAAAAGTCGAGAACATGATGCGCCTGCCCAAGGACTTCGCCGGCCTCGAAGTGGTCCGCCTGGAGCAGAACTACCGCTCCACCGGCACCATCCTCAAGGCCGCCAACGCACTCATCGCCAGGAATGCCAGCCGCCTCGGCAAGAACCTGTGGACCGAGGGTGGCGACGGCGAGCCGATCCAGCTCTATGCCGCCTTCAACGAGTACGACGAGGCGGAGTTCGTCGTCAACAAGATGAGGTCGCACCTGGACGGCCGCTGCCGCTACTCCGACCTGGCGGTGCTGTACCGCTCCAACGCCCAGTCGCGCGTGCTGGAAGAGGCGCTGATCCGCAACCGCATGCCCTACCGCATCTACGGGGGGCTGCGCTTCTTCGAGCGCATGGAGGTCAAAGATGCGCTGGCCTACCTGCGCCTGGTGGCGCGGCGCGACGACGACACCAGCTTCGAGCGGGCGGTCAACACGCCGGCGCGCGGCATCGGCGCCACCACCCTGGAGCGGCTGCGGCAGCTGGCCCGCGAGCAGAGCTTCTCGCTGTGGCAGACCGCGCAGGGCGCCGGCGCGGCGCTCGGCCGCAGCCACGGCAATTTGAGGCAGTTCCTGGATCTCATCGATGGGCTGGCGCGCGACGCCGAGGGCAAGCCGCTGTCGGAGGCGATGGCGCTGGCCATCGAGCGCTCCGGCCTGCGCGAGCACTACAAGAAGGAAAAAGGCGAGCAGGCCGAGTCGCGCCTGGAGAACCTGGAGGAGCTGATCAACGCCGCCCGCAGCTTCGAGCGCCCGCGCGAGGACGAGGGCATGTCGCCGCTCGATGCCTTCCTCGCCCACGCCGCGCTGGAAGCCGGCGAGCAGCAGGCTGGCGCGGGCGAGGACTGCGTCCAGCTGATGACCCTGCACACCGCCAAGGGCCTGGAGTTCCCGGTGGTGTTCCTGGTCGGCATGGAGAACGGCCTGTTCCCGCACCAGCGCGCGGTGGAGGAGGGCAACCTGGAGGAAGAGCGCCGCCTCTGCTACGTCGGCATCACCCGCGCCCGCAAACAGCTCTACCTTAGCTATGCCGAGGTGCGGCGCATCCATGGCGTGGAGCAGCTCGGTGCGCCCTCGCTGTTCCTGAAGGAGATCCCGGCCGAGTACGTGGTGGAAACCCGCCCGCGCGCCGGTATCCTGCGCCCCGCCTACGCGTCGCCGCAGCGGCCTTACGGCTCCGGCAACTACGGGCGCGAAGGCGGCGGGCGCCATGCGCCGCCGGCCCGCACCGCCGCGCCCGCCGGCAGCGAGGGCCCGGGCGGCTTCAAGCTCGGCCAGCGCGTCGTCCACGCCAAGTTCGGCGAGGGCACCATCCTGTCCTTCGATGGTGACGGCGACCGCAGCCGCGTCGAGGTGCGCTTCCGCGACGCCGGCAACAAGTGGCTGATGCTGGCGCAGGCGAAGCTGCAGGCTCTTTAGGCCACCCAATGAACAGGGCCGAATGGATCCTGCTGATCGTGGTGGTGGCCGCGCTGGTGGGGCCGTTCGCCACGGTCAAGGCCTTGAGCAGCTTCCGCAAGCGCGGCAAGCTGCCGCCGCCGCAGCCGTACAAGGATGACGAGGAGTAGATCAAACGGATGTCGTCATACCGGCGAAAGCCGGTATCCAGGAAAGGTAGCGAGAAGCGCTGGACCCCGGCTTTCGCCGTGGTGACGAACTGGCTGAAGCAAGCGCGAGCTTTCAGCCCGCCTTCACCTTCACCAGCATCCCCTTGATCCCGTTCTCGTCCAGCCGCTGCAGGATTTCCTGCGCCTTGGCCAGGTTGGCCTGCGGGCCGATGCGGACGCGGAACCAGGTTTCGGTCTGGTCGATAGTCACCTGCTCGATCTTCGATTCCACCCCCAGCAGCGCCAGGCTGGCGCGGCTGCGGTCGGCTTCCTCGCGCGTCTTGTAGGCGCCGACCTGGATCAGGTACTGGCCGGGCGCGGCGATCTCCGGCGTGGTGGGCTTGCCGGACCTGGCGGAAGCCGCGGCATCCTCGCGCGGGATCACCACCTCGTAGCTCGGCAGCATCTCGTAGAAGGCGTACTTGGAGGGCTGCTTCGGCGGCAGCGCGATCTGCGCCTGCGGCGCCGGCTTGCCGGTCGCGGCGGCAGCAGCCGCGGGTGTGCTGGCGATCAGCGGCGAGGGCTTGGCCGGGCGGTCGATCCACACCACCGCCGCGGCGGCCAGGCCCAGCGACAGGCCCACCAGGAGCCATACCCAGCCGGGGACACCGCCGCCACTGTTGGAGCCGCCGCGGCGCGAGGCTGCGCCACGGCTGGCGTTGCCGCGGCCGGGGTTGCGGTTCTTGGCGTAGTCGCGCGCCATTACATCTTTTCCGGCGCGGACACGCCCAGCAGGTCGAGGCCGTTGCGCAGCACCTGCTGCGTCGCCAGCGCCAGCGCCAGGCGCGCATTGCGCAGGCCGGCGTCCTCCACCAGCACCTGCTGCGTGTTGTAGAAGCCATGGAAGGCGGCGGCCAGCTCGCGCAGGTACTGCGCCACCTGGTGCGGCTCGAGCTGCTCCGCCGCATCCGCCACCAGCTCGGGATAGCGTGCGAGCTGAGCAATGAGCGCCAGCTCGGACGCGTCGGTCAGCTTCTCCAGCGCGGCCTTGCCGGCGGCCAGGTCCCACTCCATGCCGCGCTCGGCGAGCTGCCGCATCACACTGGCCACGCGGGCGTGGGCGTACTGGATGTAGTACACCGGGTTGTCGTTGGTCTGCGAGCGCGCCAGGTCGATGTCGAACACCAGCTGCGAGTCGGATTTCCGCGCCACCAGGAAGTAGCGGGTGGCGTCGCGGCCGACCTCGTCGATGAGGTCGCGCAGGGTGACGTAGCTGCCGGCGCGCTTGGAGATCTTCACCTCCTCGCCGCCGCGCATCACCGTCACCATCTGGTGCAGCACGTATTCCGGCCAGCCCTGGGGGATGCCGATGCCCAGCGCCTGCAGGCCGGCGCGCACGCGGGTGATGGTGCTGTGGTGGTCGGCTCCCTGCTCGTTGATCACGCGGGTGAAGCCGCGCTGCCACTTGTTGACGTGGTAGGCCACGTCCGGCAGGAAGTAGGTGTAGCCGCCCTCCGACTTGCGCATCACGCGGTCCTTGTCGTCGCCGAAGCCGGTGGTGCGCAGCCACAGCGCGCCGTCCTGCTCGAAGGTGTGGCCGCTCTTCACCAGGTCCTGCACCGTCTGCTCCACCTTGCCCTCGCGGTAGAGCGAGGACTCCAGGTAGTAGACGTCGAAGTGCACGGCGAAGGCCTTCAGGTCCAGGTCTTGCTCGCGGCGCAGGTAGGCCACCGCGAACTCGCGGATGGCGTCGAGGTTGTCCGGGTCGGCGGCGGCCGTCACCTCGCGGTCGTCGGCGTGCACCTTCTCGCCGGCGAGGTAGGACTTCGCCACGTCCTTGATGTACTCGCCGCGGTAGCCGTCCTCCGGCCAGCCGTGCTGGCCCGGCTCGACGCCGCGGCAGCGCGCCTGCACCGAGATCGCCAGGTTGCCGATCTGGGCGCCGGCATCGTTGTAGTAGAACTCGCGGCAGACCTCCCAGCCGGTGGCCTGCAGCAGCCGCGCCAGGCAGTCGCCTACCGCCGCGCCGCGGCCGTGGCCGACGTGCAGCGGGCCGGTGGGGTTGGCGGAGACGAATTCCACCATCGCCTTGCGGCCGGCGCCGGCGTTGTTGCGGCCGAACTCCACGCCGCGGTCGAGGATCTCCGCCACCAGCGCCTGGAAGGCGGTGGGAGCGAGGAAGAAGTTGATGAAGCCGGGCCCGGCGATCTCCACCTTGCTCACCACCGGCGACGGCGGCAGCGCCCGCACCAGCTCCTCCGCCACCTTGCGCGGCGGCTTGCCCAGCGCCTTGGCCAGGGTCAGCGCCAGGTTGGTGGCGAAGTCGCCGTGGCGGGAGTCCTTGGTGGCGTCGACGGCGATGGTGTCGGGCGCGGCCACGCCGGTGCCGGCGAGCACCTGGTCCAGCGCCTGCCGCAACAGGGATAGCAATTGGGGTTTCATGCACAAGCGCAGCGGTCTGCGCAGATCTTGTCTATGGACTGCGCATTGTACTGGTACTGCCTATGGTAGATCAGAACTTCCCTAAAACAGGTCGCCCGGATCGACGTCGATCGACCAGCGCAGGCGTCGTCCCGCCGGCAGAGCTTCCAGTCTTGTGATCCAGCTGTCCAGCGCCCGGTGCAGCGCTGCGCGCGACGTGCTGCGCAGCATGAGCTGGGCGCGGAAGTGGCCGGCGCGGCGCTGCATCCCGGCCGGCGCCGGGCCCAGCGCTTCGACCCCGGTGGCCTCCGGCAGTGCCTGCCGCGCCTCCTGCAGAAAGTGCATGGCCTCGCCTTCCTGCGGCGCCTCGGCCCGCAGCAGTGCCAGGTGGGCGAAGGGAGGCAGGCCGAAGTCGCGCCGCTCGCGCAGCAGCGCCTCGGCGAAGGCAGGGTAGCCGCGCTCGATCAGCACCCGCAGCATGGGGTGCTGCGGCTGGTGCGTCTGCAACAGCACCTCGCCCGGCTGGCCGGCGCGGCCGACGCGTCCGGCCACCTGGGTCAGCTGCTGGCCCATGCGCTCCATGGCGCGGAAGTCGCTGCCGTACAGCGCCTGGTCGACGTCGAGCACGCCGGCGAAGCTCAAGCCGGCGAAGTCATGGCCCTTGGCCAGCACCTGGGTGCCGACCAGGATCCGGATGGCGCCGCTCCTCACGTCGTCCAGCAACCGCTGCAGCTCGCCGGCGCGGCCCAGCCGGTCGGAGTCGAAGCGCTCCACCCGCTGCCCGGGAAAGCGCAGGCGCAAGGCGTCCTCGATCCGTTCGGTGCCCTGGCCCACCGGCACCAGCTCGCTGCCGTCGCAGTCCGGGCAGGTCAGCGGCACCGGTGTCACATGGCCGCAGTGGTGGCACAGCAGGCGCGGCCGGCCGCGGTGCAGCACCATGCGGGCGTCGCAGTGTGGGCAGGGCGCCACCCAGCCGCAGTCGTGGCACAGCAAGGCCGGGGCGTAGCCGCGCCGGTTGAGGAACAACAGCGCCTGGCCGCCGGCCGCGAGGTGCCGCTCAACCGCCTCCAGCAGCGGGCGGCTCAGGCCGTGCTGCAGCGGCTGCGCGCGCATGTCCACCACGCCGATGCGTGGCCCGGCGGCGGCGAACACGCGCTGCCGCAGGCGCAGGTGGCGGTAGCGTCCGGTGGCCGCGTTGTGCAGGCTTTCCAGGGCGGGCGTGGCGCTACCCAGCAGGGCGGGGACCTTCAGCCGCTGGGCGCGGATCAGCGCCAGGTCGCGCGCCGAATAGCGCAGGCCCTCCTGCTGCTTGTAGGAGCCGTCGTGCTCCTCGTCCACCACGATCAGGCCGGGCCGCGCCAGCGGCACGAACACCGCCGAGCGGGTGCCGACCACCACGTCCAGCTCGCCGGCGCGGGCGCGCATCCACGTGCGCGCCCGCTCGGCATCGCTGAGGCCGGAGTGATAGCTCGCCACGCGCGCGCCGAAACGCCGCTCGAAGCGCTCGGCCAGTTGCGGTGTCAGGCCGATCTCCGGCGCCAGCACCAGCACCTGCCGGCCGCGCTCCAGCGCCTGCGCCGTCAGGCGCAGGTAGATCTCGGTCTTGCCGCTGCCGGTCACTCCCTCCAGCAGCGTGGCCGTGTAACCCTCCGGCAGGGACTGCAGCTCGTGCAGGACGGCGGCCTGCTCGGCGCTCAGCGGCGGCGGCGTTTCGGCGGTGAAGCTGGCGGCGCCCGGCTCCGCCGCGACATGCTCCAGCCAGCCGCGCTCGAGCGCGCGGCGGATCGCAGCGCCGCTCTTCGGCATGACCTCCAGCAGGGTGGAGCGGGACAGCGCTCCGTCGCCGACTTTCTCCAGCAGCGCGCGCAGAGCGGCCGAGCGCGCGGGCAGGTTCGGCAGCGCGGCGGTTCCCTCGGCGGTCAGGCGCAACAGGTTCTGTTTCGCGCCGGCCTGAACCGCGCCGCCCTTGCGCAGGGGCGCCGGCAGCGCGGCGGCGAACACCTCGCCCGGCGGATGGTGGTAGTAGTCCGCCACCCAGCGGCACAGAGCCAGCAGCTCGGCGTCGAGCAGGGGCTCGTCGTCGAGCACGGCCGTCACCGGCCGGTAGTCGAAGCCGCCGGCCTCCGCTTCGCGCGGCGCCTCCACTACCACGCCCACCTGTTCGCGCCGGCCGAACGGCACCCGTACGCGCACGCCGGGACGCAGGCGCGCGCTGTCCAGATCCCCTGCGTCGTAGTCGAACAGGCGCCGCAGGGGCGCCGGAACCGCAACGCTGACAAGCCTTACGCCCATGCTGTGGATAATTGTGTGGACAGAACGGCTGCCGGGTGCGGGCCGAACCAGCCCGCGACGCTTTCAAGGCATTGTTTCATAAAAATAACAATATGAATATCAATATCTTATTGTGTATTCTAAAAGGCGGGCCTGATTCTGGGCTTGACCCGCGCCCCATTATTCGTTCCCGCCCCACTGTGCATAAGCGCTGCTGCGCCGGCCATTTTGTGACACTCGGCCCAGCGTTTGTTGAGCGTTTTGGGGGGTCTCAAGCGCGAACAGTTCGCGTTTGCAGCACACGTTGCTGGGTACGTCCCACCAGGCCGATCCAGGCCGGCGACAGCAGCAGGGTGGCGGAGATCACCGCCAGCGCCAGCTGGTACTCGAAGGCCGTGATGAGGGACGACTCCATGCCCGCTGCGGCCAGCACGAAGGAGAACTCGCCGATCTGCGCCAGGTGCGCGCCGGCATACACCGAGTAGCGCCAGGGGTCGCCCAGCGCGCGGAAGATCAGCGCGTTGATCACGGTGTTGCCGACCAGCACCGCCAGCGCCAGGAACGCCACCAGGGCGGCATGCTCGAGCACGAAGTCCAGGCGTACCAGCAGTCCCACCGAGACGAAGAACAGCGCCACGAACACCACCCGGAACGGCTCCATGCGGTCGGCCACCCATTCGGTCTCGCGCGCCGCGCCCACCAGCATGCCGGCCAGGAAGGCACCGAGGCTGGCCGACAGCTCGAACGCATCCGCCAGCATGGCCAGGCCCAGGCACAGGCCGAAGGCCAGGAAGATCTGCAGCTCGCGGTCACCCCGCACCCGGCGGGCGAAAGGCAGGCGCAGGCTGCGGCCCGACACCATCCAGCCCACCAGCAGCAGCACCAGCACCCCGCCGGCCAGCTGCAGCGCCACGCTCTCGCGGTCCACGCCGCCGCCAAGCAGGTCGATCACGATCATCATCGGCACCAGTGCCAAGTCCTGCGCCAGCAGCACGCCGAGGGCGTCCTTGCCGATCTTGGCATCGATCTGGCCGGTCTCGCGCAGGTAGTTCAGCACCAGCGCCGTGCTCGACAGGCTGATGACGAAGCCGAGCAGCACGATGCGCGACAGGCCCCAGTGCAGCCACCAGCCGAGCATCCACATGCACGCGATGCTGGCGCCGATCTGCACCGCGGTGCCGACGAAGGTGATGCGCCAGCGCGACAACAGCTCGCGCGGGTTGGTCTCCATGCCGACGAAGAACAGCAGCAGCAACACGCCGAACTCGCCGATGTGCGACAGCGTCGCGCGCTCGGTCAGCACCGCCAGGCCGTGGGGTCCCAGCAGCATGCCGGCCGCGAGATAGCCAACCACGTGCGGCTGGCGCAGCGCGCGCGAGACGAAGGCCACGCCCAGGATCCCCAGGATCGCGCCCACGATCTTCAGCATGAACGGGTCGTAGTGCATAGAATGTCCGCAGTCTCTCCCAATCTTAGTTCTCCGCGGCGCGCTTGCGTTCAATTTGTGGCGTGAGGCACCACGCGGACTCGCCCTCTCCCCACCATGCCGTCCCACTCCCCAGCCCACCAGTCGCGCGCCGTATCCGGCGTGGTGCTGGGCGCCGTGCTGATCGGCCTGGCGCCGATCTTCGTGCGGCTGGCCGAGGTGGGTCCCACCGCCGCCGCCTTCTGGCGCGTATTGCTGGCGCTGCCCGCGCTGCTGGTGCTGCGCCGGCTGGCGGTGCCGCGGCAGCCTGGCGGGCAACAGGCCGCCGGCAGCACCCGCGGACTATGGCTCGCCGGCCTCGCCTTCGCCGGCGACCTCGCCGTCTGGCACCAGTCGATCCGCCTGACCTCGATCGCCAACTCGACCCTGCTCACCAACCTGGCGCCGGTGTTCCTGACCCTCACGCTGCACTTCGGTTTCGGCCAGCGTCACGCCCCGCGCTTCTGGCTCGGGCTGTCGCTGTCGCTGCTGGGGGCGCTGGCGCTGCTGGCGGGCAGCCTGCGCATCGGCCGCGAGACCGTGCTCGGCGACCTGCTGGGCATCGTTACGGCCGGGTTCTATGCCGCCTACCAGTTGCTGGTCAGCCACAGCCGCCAGCGCTTCGGCGCCCTCGACGTGATGCTGCGCAGCTCGGCCGCGGCGGCGCTGGCGCTGCTGCCGATCAGCCTCGCCGCGGGCGAGAAGCTATGGCCGCCGGACACGCATTCCTGGCTGATCCTGCTGGGCCTGGCGCTGATCTCCCATGTCGGCGGCCAGGGGCTTATCGCCTGGGCGCTGGCGCATCTGCCGGCCTCGTTTTCCTCGGTGACCCTGCTGGTGCAGCCGATCGCCGCCACCGTGTTCGCCTGGCTGATCCTGGGTGAGGTCTTCGGCGCGCAGCAGGCGCTGGGTGGAGCAATCGTGATGGCGGGAATCCTGTTGTGCCGGTTTGCGATGCCGGCGCTCACGCCCGTGCGCGAGCCGGGTTAGTGTGAGGTCCCGTTGATTCAGCGGCATCGCCTCTCCCCCTGGGAGAGGCCGCGCCGTGAGGCGCGGGTGAGGGCGCTCCGCTTCAACCGTAGTGAAGTACTTCCGGCCGTGCCGCCCTCACCCCTGCCCCTCTCCCAAAGGGAGAGGGGATACTGATTTTGTGCCGAGGCAGGCCTTCTCACCCGGTACCTATTCCACCCGGCACATTGTGGTCGAAGCACTTCTCCTCCACCCGCTCGATCAGCCGCCAGCCCTGCGGCGTGCGCAGCAGCTTGTCGTGGTACCACAGCCCCAGGAACATCACCTGCGGCTGGCCGTCCGGCAGCTGCACCTGCATCGGGTTGAAGCAGATCACGCTGGAGGCGGCGCGGTCGCCCTCGACGCGGATCGAGGGGTTGCCGAGCATGTGGTAGTAGCGCGGAAAGTTCGGCAGCACCTGCGCCAGCCAGGCCTTGATCTGCGGGTAGCGGCCGTCGATGCCGCCCATGGCGCGGTAGTCGATGTAGGCGTCCGGCGTGAACACGCGGTCGAGCGCGTCGAAGTCCTTGCGGTCGATGGCGGTGGAGTAGTCCACGAACAGCTGCTGGATTTCCAGGCGATCGGATATTTCCTGCAGGCTTAGCATGGCGGGGCTCCTCCTCTCGTTATGTTGGAACGAGCATCGCCTGCGGGATGGGGCATTTGCTTCGTCCGTTTGAGGGGTGGTGCATGCGCTTGCGCGCGTGTGGTGCTTTCCCGAGTTTGAAGGCGTGTGTTTCGCCTGGCGGCGACCTACTTCTTGTCTACAGCGACAAGAAGTAGGCAAGAAACGCCGCCCCGGAGGCTGCGCCGATCAATCGCAAGAAGCAGAAGCGCGATTGATCGGTCCCCTGCGCTTCTCGCCCGCGGCGGGGTCCACCGACAGGCCATCCCTGGCCTGACGGTGGACGCTTCGGCATCCTGCCTCGCCTCGCGCCAAACAGGCGCGAGCCCCTATCGCCGCGGGCTGCGATGCTCGGCGCAGC
>JARLJS010000296.1 GCA_031291075.1 Nevskia sp.
GCCACCGGCGCCGCGGCGCGGGGTTCGAGCCGGTCCGGCGTTGCCGGCGAGGGCGGAGCGGGGCTGGGCATGGCGGTTCCCAATGGAAGGGTCGCCGCCAGAGTGGCGCATACGCCCCCGTTCCGGCCTTGACCCATATCAACCCCCGGGACAGCAGGGGGCCGGTTGCGGGCCCTGCTTAGGGAGCTACGTAGTTGCCGCAAGGATTTGTCGGCAAGCCCGGATTTTCCGCAAGCGGGCCGGCCTGCAGACTGTGCTCACCCAAGGAGAACAAGCCATGCCATTCGACGCCACGCCCAACACCCGCGCCCACACCGACTGCCTGCTGTGCCCCGTGACCAGCTGCATGGCGCGCCGTAACGGCGGCGACCACGCCCAGGCCTGGTCCGAGGTGCTCGCACCCCGCACCGCCGTGATGCCCGGCGCCAGCCCGCTGTTCAACACCGGCGACCGCCAGCAGGCGGTGTACACGGTGCGCGGCGGCTGCATCAAGACCTATACCGTGGACGCCGACGGCAACGAACGCATTCGCGGCTTCTTCCTGCCCGGCGACCTCATCGGCCTGGACGGTCTGGGCTGCGGCGTGCACCTGTCGAACGCGGCCGCGGTCACCGCTTCGCAGGTCTGCGTCGCCCCCGTCGGCGGCCTGCGGACCCTGATGCAGAGCCAGCCGGCGCTGGCGCAGCGCGTGCTGGAACAGACCAGCCGCGAACTGGCGCATGCCCTGGCCATGTCCGGCGATTTCAGCGCCGAGCAGCGCCTGGCCGCCTTCCTGCTCAACATGCGCGACCGCCTCGGCGCCGGCGGCACCCTGCGCCTGCCCATGGGGCAGCGCGACATCGGCAGCTACCTGCGGCTGGCGACGGAAACGGTGTGCCGCACCCTCAAGAGCTTCGAGCGCCGCGGCTGGCTGAGCCTGGGCGACCGCTCCATCCGCCTGCTCAACGAGCCCAAGCTGGGCGAACTGGCCGAGGCCGTGGGCATCGTCAGCGGCAAGACCGAGCTGGCGCGGGCCGCCTGAGCGGCGGTATCGGTATCGGAAACAGCCCTCTCCCGCACGGGGAGGGGGTCAAGCCGGCGCAGAGGCCGGCTTGAGCTGCACCCTCAGAAACTCCAGCGTACGATCCAGCGCCGCGCGCGTCGGCTGGCCCGCCTCGTCGATGAGATGGGTGGTCAGCACGCTGTGCGCGGGCTTGAGTGCCTTTGGATTGGCATGACGGGCGTCGACCTCGAAGGCATCGCCGAATTCCTCGCGCAGGCGCCGGAAGCGCTCCGGCGGACACATCGGGTCCTGGTGAAAGCGTAAGCCGAGGATGCGCGCGCCCTGCCGCTCGATCTTGTCGTGGGCGGCGGCGATCGCCGCCGGTGAGGCGTGCAGAGCCGCGCGCAGCGAACGCGTGAGGCCCGCCGGCAGCGAGGGTTGCGACAGCACCGGGGCCAACACCGGCGCGTCCAGCATCATGGCCAGGGCGAAGTTGCCGGTCAGGCACATGCCCACCGCGCCGACGCCGGGACCGCCACACTCCAGGTGCGCCTGGCGCGCCAGCGCCCGCATCCAGTCGACGAGGGGGCTGGAATCGTTGGCCGCCAGCACGCGGAATTCGCGGCTGATGCAGATGCGGGCGATGCTGCGAGCCGCATAAGCGGGCGTCAACGGCTTCATCGGGGTGCCCAGGAACTGCGGCATATAGACGGAGAAGCCGGCCTCGGCCACCCAGCGTGCGAAGCGCGCCACTTCCGGCGTGATGCCCGGCACCTCGGTCATGACGATCACCGCCGGGCCGGTACCGGCGCGGTAGACGTCGCGGGTGCAGCCGTCGTGGCTGAAGCTCGTCTTGCTGAAACCGGGTACTTCGCTCACCGGCCGCCCCCTTTGGTGGCAATCGCAGCCGATCGGCTGCGCCGGGCACGATACCATTGCGAGCGGTGCGCGCGGCAGTGCCGAAAGTCATTGCTTAGAGCATCTTCTCTTTACGTGCATACATTCTTTCCCCCTCTCCCGCATGCGGGAGAAGGGGGTCATCCCGGCGCGCCGGGATCGAGGGAGTTCAGCGCGGCGCTGTGGGCTCCTGGACCCAGGCTTGCGCCGGGGTGACGAGATCAGACTGCTTTCACGCGGCTGAGCCAGGCGGCCAGGTGCGGCCGCCGCTGCAGCTGCGGGCGCATGCGGTCGCTGGTGCGGTCCACTTCGAGCAGCTGGCTGCCGGCGGCGATGTCGGCGATGGTCATGCTCCGGCCCACCAGCCAGTCGGATTGGGTCAGCACCGTCTCCAGGCGGTCGAGCTGGCGCAGGAATTCCGCTTCCACATCCTCCCGCGGCATGCGACCCAGGCCCTGGTTGCGCAGCTGCTGGCGGAGCGCGGTGCGCAGCACCAGCTTCACCGGCACGCGCTCGGCCGCAGGGCGGCCGGCGCAGGACAGGCGCACGGCCTGGTCGAGTGCGGCGGGATCGTAGGCGCGCAAGTAGACCTCGTACCAGTAGAGCAGCTCGTCGGCCCAGTCCTCCCATAGCTCGGCCTGGGCATGCAGCACGGGATCGGCGGGGTAGAGCGGTGGTTCGGGATGGTGCTGGTCGAGGTAGCGGGCGATGCGCGTGCTGTCCTGGATGCGCTGGCCGTCGATTTCCAGCACCGGCAGCTTGCCCACCTTGCTGAGGCGTCCAGCCCGGGTGGCGAGCAGGCCGTTGTAGTCCACCGTCTGGAACGCCAGCCCCTTGCAGCGCAGCGAGCGCGCGGCTTTCTGGCAGAAGGGGGAGATTTCCCACTGGTGCAGCAGGATGGTTGGGCTCATTGGAAGGTTCCTCAGAAATTTTCCCTGGCCGGGCGCAGGTCCAGCTCGTGGGTCCAGGCGGAGCGGTGCTGGCGGTGGAGCTGCCAGTACGATTCGGCGATGGCGTCCGGCTGCAGCGCGCCGTCCTCGCCCTTGGACAACAGGTAGGCCTTGCCCACGCCGTAGCCGAAGCGGCCGGCACGGTCGCCCGCCACCACGCCGTCCACCACCACGTGGGCGACGTGGATGCCCTTGGGGCCGAACTGGCGCGCCATCGCCTGGGCGTGGGCGCGCAGGCCGGCCTTGGCGGCGGCGAAGGCGCCGAACAGCGGCTTGCCGCGCAGCGAGGCACTGGCGCCGGTGAAGATCAGCGTGCCGCGCCGCTGCGGCAGCATGCGGCGGATCGCCTCCTGGCCGACCAGGAAGCCGCCGAAGCAGCACACGCGCCACATGCGCTCGACGAACTCGGGCGTCATCGACAGGAAGCGCGTCGGCACGTTGGGTTCGGAGGCGTTGAACACCACCAGTTCGGGCATGCGGCCGTCGGCGGCGATACGCTGGAACAGCGCCGCCACGTCCTGTGGCCTGGTGACGTCGGCGACCACCGCCGTGGCGCCGCGGCCGCCGGCCTGGATGGCCTTGACGGTCGCTTCCACTTTGTCCGCGCTGCGGCCCACCGCGTAGAGGTGCAGGCCGCCGGCGGCGAAGCGTGCGCACAGCGCGCCGCCGATGCCCTGGCGCGAGCCGGCGCCGACCACCACGGCGCAGGCGTTCGAGGCGGGCGGGGTATCGGTCACGGTAGCGCTCCTGGACGCCATCGCGTGATGGCAGCGCATCGTAGGTTCTAAAACAGAACTAGGTCAAGAACGGTCCTCGGGAATCCAGGGAATTCAGCGCGGCGCTGTCGGCACCTGGACCCCGGCTTTCGCCGGGGTGACGATTGATCAGGCCTTCCTTAGTCGCGCCGCCTCACTGGCAGGCGGACGGCGCGGCGCTCAGTGCGGGCGCGTCGTCCAGGGTTGCGTGCTGCGCGCTGGCCATGGCGGCGGTAGGACCGGCCGGGTTGCCCCACCAGTTGTTCTTCAGCGAGGCGTCGTAGCCGTTGCTGCTGACGCCGCCCTTGCCGCCGCCGACGATGCAGTTGCCGCCGGGGCTGTTCTGGCTGCCGCCGCCGAAGTCCAGCTCCACCGTGCCGGCGCTGCCGCCCTGGTTGTCGAAGCCGATGTTGATGTCCCGGTTGCCGCTGAAGCTGGTGTTGGCGACCTTGCCGGTGAGCTGCGTCAGCGGCGCCAGGTTGAGCAGGTGCAGACCATAGCCCTGGTTGGCGCTGATATGGCTGTTCTCGATGTCGAAGCTGATCAGCTTGCCCGGCGGCGCGCCGGAGGCGGTGTTGGAGGCGAAGGTGACGCCGTTGTGATAGCAGTTGCTGAGGGTGCTGCCGGTCATGGTCAGCGTCATGGCGTTGCCGCTGCCGCTGCTGTTGACCGACAGGCAGTCGCCGACGTTGGTGGAGGCGACCAGCCCTGCCAGGACTTCGAGCGGGGCGCCGCCGGTGGCGCGGGAGGCGGTGACGTTGTCGAGCGTGAGCTGCAGGTTGCCGTCGGTGCCCAGGGCGAGCACCTCCAGCACGTCGCCGGGAACGTCGGTGAAGCTGCTGTTGCTGATGTGCATGATGGCGGTGCCGCCCTGGCCCATCACCGGCATCTCCATGCCGTTGGCGGAAAAGCCGCCGATGCCGTGGTAGAAATTGTTGTTGTCCACCTCGGCGGTGATGGTGGAGGCGTTGACCACGTTGGCGAACACGCCTTCGGAGTCGGCTTCCTCGGGGGTGAAGTTGTTGCTGCCGATGTCGTGCTCGGTGTTGTTGTCGAGAGTGGCGGTGAGCTTGGAGGTGTCGCGCGTCTGCATGCCGATGGCGAGCACCGACAGGAAGCCGTTCAGGATCGGGCCCTGCTTGAGGTTGAAGACGGTGTTGCCGCCGATGTCGGCCTGGTACACCGCGCTGCCCTTGAGGCGCACGTCGATGCCGTCGGCGCAGGGGGCGTCGTGCACGGTGTTGTTCTGGATGGAGATGCTGCCGCTGCCCTGGTCGGCGTCCACCATGATGCCGGCCCAGCCGTTGGGCAGCGGCACCGGGAACGGGACGGTCAGGTGCGGGATGTTGGTGGGGATCACGTCGGTGGGGATGATGAAGCCGAGGTTGCACGAGGTGTTGTGGCCGGACACGTCGTTGTCGTGGATACTCACCCCCGGCACGTCCAGACCGTAGATGCCGCCGCGATACGGCTTGACGATGGCGAGGCCGGCCACTTCCGCGCCGGGCGCGAGGGTCACCGCGTCGCCGGAGTTGAGGCGGGCGCTGCGGTTGGTGATCTGCGCCAGCATGCCGGTGCCGGCGGCCTGGCCGATCAGCTTCTGGTTGGGCTTGAGGGCGATGCCGCCGTCGAGCGGCGCGGAGTTCGCGGGGACGGCCATCACCACGATGGTGTCGCCAGCGGCGGCAGCCTGTTCCACCGCGGCCAGGGTGTTGAAGGGATTGGCGCTGGAGCCGTCGCCGCCGGCTGGAGCGGCGGCGCTGACGTAAAGCTGCCGGCCGTTCGTGACGGCCGATGCTCCGCTTCCGGAACCAGAGCCGCCGCAGCCGGAGGCCAGCAGGATAACCGCCGCGGCGAGCAGGGCCTCCGGCGTGAGTGTTTTGCGCATGTCGTTGCTTTGCTGTTGCATTAGTGGATGGTCTGGATGGCGAAATCGGTGAGGTACTGGCTCACGCCCTCGGGCTTGCCGTCGTTCTGCACCGGCGCGGCGCTGACCATGTCGATGTGGGTATAGTCGGGCATGACCGGGGCGGTTGACGGCACCAGCGGGGCGTTGGGGTTGAGGATGGCCAGGAAGGGATCGGCGAAGTTCAGCGCGGTGTAGACGCCGCCGTCGCCGGCGAAGACCCAGCCGCGCGGCTTGCCGAGGATGCCGTCGGGGAACAGCAGGTCGGCGTCGTTGCCGGAGTGGGTGCGCGACTCGGCCAGCGCGGAGAATACGCCGATGAGGGTCTCGGTGGGGAAGTAGGGTTCCATCAGCGTGGCCGGTCCCTCGAAGGTGATGCGGGCGAGCTGGTGCATGTCCACCACTTCCTGCTCGCGGCTGGTGTAGGCCGAGCCGTTGCGCAGCGTGCCCGGCGTGGCGTCGTAGTTGTTCCAGGTGTAGAGCACGTTGGGGTCGGTCGGGCCGACCTTGGCGAAGGCGCCCGGCGTCAGCACCTTGGCGATCAGCGGACCGATCACCGGGATGCCCCCCACCTGCTCCGGCAGCGGGAAGTCCTTCACGTCCACCGGGCCGCCGCCGAAGCTGCCGGCGCTGAACTGGATCAGGGCGATGGGCTGGCTGTTGTTGTCGAGGATGGCGCCGAGCAGCGCCTCGTTGGTGTAGCGGAAGCTGCGCACGTCCGGGTAGCCGCTGAGGAACTGCGCGTAGGTGCGCGACAGCAGCAGCGGCAGGGTCAGGTCCAGGTTGGGGTTGTGGGGCAGGCTGCGCAGCAGGTCGGACTCCTGCTCCGGCTGGAAGTAGGCCGCGATGCCGGCGATGGCGAGCACGTTGAAAGTCTCCGGCGTGATGACGAAGCCGAGGTCGATGTCGGGGATGGCGCCGAAGCCGACCAGGGCGTGGGTGGCGTCGTCGATGCCGCCGCCGATGGCGCCGGCCAGGCCGCCGAGGCCGGGCTTGGCGGCGAGGTTGACGGGATCGCTGGTGGCGGTGCTGTCCACCGCGAAGAAGCCGGCGCACTGCTGGTAGCCGGCGTCGGCGAGGTCGTGCGGATCGCTGCCGAAGCCCCAGGCCGCGAATACGCCGGTGATCGGCCCGCCCATAGAATGGCCGCCGCACAGCAGCTTGCGTGCGCGCACCGCCGGGTCGGGCACGCCCTGCACGATCAGGTCATACCAATCGCGGGCCGTGCGGCCCTGGTCCACGGCTTTGAGGAATTTCGCCTGCCGCCAGTTGGGGAAGCCGGCGAACTTATGGCCGCCGATGACCTTGCCCTTGTAGTAGTAGTCGAGTGCGACGTGATAGTCCCGCGCGGCGGCGGCGGCATCGAGCCCGGTGTGGTCCACCAGGCAGTTGGAGCGGCGGCTGTTGACCCACACCTCGACGTGGCGTCCGGCCGCGGCGGATTTCTGCACCACGTCGCGCGCCAGGATGTCGAACGATGCCGCGCCGCCGAGGAAGCCGGGCTGGGCGGCGAAGATGGTGTCGGCGGAGGAGGAATCGGCGGGGCCGTCGACGTGGCGGAAGCGCAGGTAGGAGATCCAGTCGCAGGCGGCCGGGTGCGGTCCGGCCGTGGCCGGCAGCGGCTCGTACAGCGATACGTTGGTCTCGATCACGTCCGGCGTGTCCGCCAGCGAGGCAACCGCGGTCTCGACGCGCGTGCCGACCACGACACCGGCGCAGGCTTCGCGCGCCGCCACTGCGGACAGCAGCAGCACGGCGGCGGTGTGCATGACGCGGCGCCGACGGCGCCGGATGGAACTCTCCATGGCCTCCTCCTCTGTATTTGTTGTTGTGTGTATTCGTAACCGCAGGATGCTAGCACCGCAAAAAACATTGCCGCCTCACCGGATGAGCCATTTCTCTTATCCATCGAGGCCAAGCGCGCGGTCCGAAAAACACCGCCGCAACGCAGCGTTTTCGTACAAGCAGGACAGCGGTTTGGTACAAGCCCGGCCTATGTTCGGTGCCGGAGATTGCGCGGTGCAGCCAGGGATGCGGCCGCGTAAAACACAACGCCCACGGCAAGAGGCGTGCAAGAAAATCCCGCGTCTAAATCAACGATCGATATGGAGGAGCAGCACAATGAACCGAAAAAAACTGATGGCCTTGTGGTCGGGCGCGGCATGCCTGTTGTTGGGGTCGGGCATGGCCTGCGCGAGCACGCCGATCACCTTCGCCCCGCAGGTGGATTACTCGACCTTCGTCAACTTCACCAGCGGCATCGGCCCCGGGCCGGCGCCGGAGAGCATGGTGACGGCCGACGTCAACAACGATGGCCACCCGGACATCATCGCGGTGAACTGGATCGGCCTGGGGCTCACGCTGTCGCTCGGCAGGGGCGACGGCACCTTCGCCTCGCCGCAACTCATCAACTTCCCGCAGTTCCTGCAGTCGGTGGACGCGGCCGACGTCAACGGCGACGGCAAGGTGGACCTGATCGTCACCAATGCCTTCCAGGTGTTCGTGCTGCTCGGCGACGGCAAGGGCAACTTCACCCAGTCGTGGAGCGCGCCGCTGCTGACTGGCGCGCAGAACGTGGCCTTCGCCGCCGACCTCAACGGCGACGGCAAGAAGGACATCGTCGCCCTGACGCTGGGCAACCTGGGCGGCATCCAGAGCTTCATCGGCCAGGGCAACGGCCAGTTCACCACCGGGCCGTTCACCTCGCTGCCGGGTGCGCTGAGCGCGGCCTCGCTGGCCAACTTCAACAATGACGGCATCCCCGACCTGGCGGTGGTCAATGCCAGCACCATCGGCTTCCCGCTGTCGCGGGTATACGCCCTGCTGGGCGACGGCAAGGGCGGCTTCAACACGGTGTACTCGAGCGCCCTGGCCGGCATCATCGCCGAGGACGTGGCCACCGCCGACCTCGACGGCGACGGCGTCGACGACATCGTCACAGCCGACTCGTTCTCGTTCACCGTGTCGGTGATCCTGTCGAACGGCAAGGGCGGCTTCGGCCAGGCCAGCTACTACCCCGGCAGCATCGGCCCGGTGAGCATCGCCCTGGCGGACCTCAACGGCGACCATAACCTCGACATCATCGAGGCGGTGGTCGGCACGGCGACGGTCCAGGTGTTCCCCGGTCTGGGCGGCGGCAGGTTCGGTTCGCCGCTGCAACTGCCGGTGGTGCCGTTCCCGCAGACGCCGGTGATCGCCGACTTCAACGGCGACGGCAAGCCGGACATCGCGGTGTCGGGGCCGTTCGAGATGGGTGTGCTGATGAACACCTCGGCCTATACGCCGTAAACCGCAAGCCCGGTCTCCCCTCTCCCGCCGCGCGCGGGAGAGGGGATCAGGTGTAGCGCACCAGCGTCACGTTGTCCGGATCGATGGCGCTGGACGGGTTGATGCCGAAGGTCTCGATAAACGCGTGATCGGCGTGGGCGAGGTCGTAGAAGCCGACCGCGTGCGCCACCTCGGTCAGCGGCATGCCCTGCTTCCATTGCGTCACCATGCGCCACACCGCCACCCAGCGCACATAGGCGCTGAAGCTGGTGCCGGTCTGCTCCTTGAACAGGTGGCCGAAGCGCGAGGCGGACAGGTGCAGCCGGGCGGCGATGGCCGACAGCGTCGCCTGCGCGAACGGCAGCTCGTCGATGAGCTGCAGCGCCTTCACCACCCGCGGGTCCATTACGTGTTCCTGCGGCGCCCGGCCGCAGATCGCCTGCACCAGGTCGCGATGCAGGGCCTTCACCTCGGCGCCCTGCAGCGCGCCGGCGAAGCCGCGCTCGATCACCGGCAGCAGGTGGGCGAAGCGCTCGAAGCCCAGCTCCAGCAGCGGGCGCTCGCCCAGTACCGGCTCCAGCGCGAAGTACTCGGGCGTGCGCACGGGGAAGTCCACCAGCACCAGGTCGCTGTCGACCGCGGCCAGCCGGCGCCGCGACACCTGCGGTGCGACCAGCACCACCTTGCTGGTGACGCAGGTGCCGTCGGCCGTCTCCACCTGCAGCGAGTTGCGGCAGGCCAGCAGCAGGGAGGCCGACGGCCGCTTGTAGGGAGCGTGGCTGCGGTCCACCGCGAAGGTGGAGGCGAACAGCGTGAGGCGCCGCGGACCCAGGTAAGCGACGAAGCGCAGCGTCGGCCGTGGCGCGCGCGGCTGGCTCAAGTCGCGCCCTTCCTTGTGGTCGTGGTCGGCTGCCTCACCTTGGCCCTACGCTCCTCGTCGTCGCCCGCGTTGGCGCGGGTCGTAAATTCATACTGAGTGCGATCAGCATACCAACAAGATAGCGTCCTGATACAAGCCAGCGGAACGCAGCGGCTTCTACAGTCCAGCCCAAGTCGAGGCCTGCCTGCGCACGGACCTCAGACACCAATATCGTCACGGCCCGCGGCCGCGACGACATAATCGTTGGAGGAGTCGGACGTGAATGCTCATATATTGCGGCGCGCTTGCTCGCGCGCATTGACCGCTATTGCCTGCATGGGCCTGGGGCTGGACACGGCCATGGCCAGTGGCACGACCACCACGCTCGGCACGCGCGGCAGCCTGAGCCAGGCCAACGCGCCGCTCACCAGCAACGCCGGCGCCGCCTGGCACAACTATTCCAGGCCGGCGGAGTACCCGGGCGTGGCCCAGCTTCCCCTGCAGTTCATCACCCTCAAGTCCGGCAAGAAGCTCGGCGTGATGGTGGCGCTGCCGGGCGACGCCAAGGGCAAGCCGGTGGCCGGCACCTTCCCGGTGATCCTGATGCAGACCGCGTACCGCGCCGACGTGGGCAACCTGCTCGGCTACGTGCTGCCGATCGGCAACGACGAGTTCATCGGCGGCCGCGACCAGTTCCTGATCCGGCGCGGCTACGCCTCGGTGACGGTGGACGTCTACGGCACCGGTACCTCGGACGGCGAGTGGCAGGTGCTGGGGCCGGTGGAGCAGGAGGCGTACAACGAGGCGATCGACTGGGCCGCGCAGCAGCCCTGGTCCAACGGCAAGGTCGGCGTGGCCGGCACCTCTTACCTGGGGCTCACCGCGGTGCTGGCGTCGGAGCAGCTCAACCCGGCGGTGAAGGCCAGCTTCGCCATCGCCGTCGGCGTCGACCCGTACCGGGACGTCATCGCCACCGGCGGCCTGTTCAACGCGAGCTTCATCAGCCTGTGGCTGGGTTTGACGCAGTGGCTGACTATGGGCAACGAGCTGGAGGAAGCCCAGTATCCGCAGTACGCCCGGCAGCTCCAGGCGGCGACGCAGGAGCACGGGCCGGGCGCCATCAACGACATGCTGCTGCCGATGGTGCACAACGTGCTGGGCGGCGTGAGCGGTTCGCCAGCTGGCTCCGCCACCGACGACGGCGACTTCTGGGTGTCGCGCTCGCCGGGCGAGCAGGCCGCCACCATCCCGGTGCCGACGCTGCTGATCAGCGGCTCGCACGACCTGTGGCAGCGCGGCGCGCCGCTGCTGTACGAGCAGATGAAGCGCAACGTCAACACTAAGCTGATCGTCGAGCCGGGCGAGCACGCCGAGGCGATCAGCGCCAGCATCCTCGACGCCGACAGCACCGCATCGGGCGGCGCGCCGTCCTCGGTGACGCTGCTGCTGCAGTGGTTCGACCAGTACCTGAAGGGCATGAACACCGGCGCCGACACCATGCCCAACGTCACCCAGTTCGTCAGCGGCTACGGCGCCGACGGCGGCGGCTTCCGCTTCACCCGTTCCACCGACTGGCCCAACCCGGCCATTGCACCGACGCGCTATTACCTGCACGGCGACCTGAGCGTGGATACGCGGCTGCCCAAGGCCGGCGAGGCCACCCACACGGTGGAGGAGCCGAAGACGCCGCCGGTGGTGTCGATCGCCGCCTCCAAGGGCGGCAACTACCTGATGGCCATGGTGGTGCCGAACGACGGCAGCGGCTGCTCGCTCAACATGTCCGAGGCCCTGCTCGGCGCGCCCGGCTTCCTCGCCGGCCTGATGCCCTGCCTGGCCGAGGACAACACGGTGGAGAAGACGCAGCACGCGCTGCTGTACGAGACGGCGCCGCTGACCGAGGACCTGTACTTCAACGGGCCGATCGAGGCCGACGTGTGGATGTCGTCCACCGCCACCCAGGCGGCGCTGTCGCTGCGGCTGGACAACGTGCTGCCCAACGGCGACGCGGTGCCGATCGACTCCGCCCTGATGTCGGCGGCGTTCCGCGCGGTGGACACCACCCGTTCGCGCTACATCGACGGCGTGATGGTGCAGCCCTGGCATCCGTTCACCGCCGCCTCGGCGCAGCCGCTGGTGCCGAACCAGCCGGTGCTGGTGCCGATCGAGGTGTTCCCCACCGCGGTGCTGCTGCGCAAGGGCGACCGCCTCCGCATCGCCATCAGCGCCAGCAACCGTGCGGAGGGCATCTGGGATACGCCGATGCAGGCCCTGGCCAACGGCGGCGTGGACACCATCTACAACGATCCCGACCACCCGTCCAGCATCGTGCTGCCGGTGCTGCCAACCTCTACCCTGAACTGATCCGCATCGAGAGCCTTGGCCGCCTGCCGTGCCGGCATGCGGCCTTTTCTCGTTTGGGCTGTCCGATCTGTTGGAGCAACAGGATTGGCCTGCACGGGTAAGCAGCTTGACCTGGAAGGGTACACACGTTCGGTGCAAAGGCGGCAGAGTACCCGTGCGGATGGTGGCGCCTGCCGCAGCGAGTCGAAAGCGTAGGAAAAAGACGACCGCTGCGTGCTTGAGCCACGACAGCTAGACAAAAAATCCCTACGACTTGCGTCGATGGCCCGGATCATCCCCGGCTGCGGCGCCTTATCCCAGCATCATCTAGACTCGGAGGAGTCATGACATCACACATTCCGGCCGTGCGTCACGGCCTGGCCGCCGTCGCGGCGATCCTGCTCGCGGCGACATGCGTTCCCGCGCTGGCGCAAAACCCGCCCGTAGGCACGCGGGTCGAGACCCCCATCGACAGCATGGCGGACACACCGGGCGTGGTGGAGACGCTGGTGTCGCTGTATGAGCCGCTGCCGGCCTCGGTGGGCGCACACCCGGCGGCCTGCGATTGGAATTCGTACGTGCGCTACCGTGACGTCGACGGCCCGGCGGATTCCTCGTCGGCCGACGCCATCTTCGCCACCCAGTCCGGCTTCGGCGGCGGGCCCTCGGAGGTGGACATCCTCGCCCGCAACCTGGTGATGCGCTCGGCCGCGAGCGGCAAGCACGCCGAGACCTGGGTCCAGGTCCACCGCTGGAACTGCCTGATCGACCGCACCGGGCTCGACGCCGCCGTGACGGCCAAGGACTACCACGTCGCCATCGACTACTACTACAACCACCGGGCCATCAACGGCAAGACCTACCAGGCGCCGACCTGGGCGCAGCAGCACTTCCTCACCAACTACAGCCTGGACCGGTTCCTGACGGACTGGTACGACATCATGGTACAGGCCATCCCCGATCCGGCGGTGCGTCAGCGCAAGATCTTCTGCGGCGGCCATTCCTACGGCAGCGTGGTCACCAGCGTTTTTGCCGGCTGGGGCTTCGGCAGCCACCCGGCCAACCCGGCCAACGCCGGTTACAACCAGTGCGCCGCATTCTGGGGCGTGGATGCCGTCGTCACCACCGACGTCGCCGACCTCGCCAACAAGCCGGTGCTCGGCAGCGTGGCCGGGGTGGTCGCCGACGCCATCCAGAATACGGTCAATACGATCACGACGGACACCGGCCTGGTCCCGACCCTCGCCGTGGGCGAGGTGCCTGTGTTCTACGGCCTGGAGATCATCGCCCTGGCCGCCTACCTGGAGCCCCAGCAGGAGACCGACCTGCTGAAGATCCTGCCGGCCAAGAACCCGATTCTCGGCGCGTTCCTGTGGGCCAGCCTGTCGCGCACCTACCAGCAGTTCCTGACCAATACGCCGGACTACCGCAGCTTCCGCTACACCAATGAGGCTTTGCTGGGCACCATGTTCGACAACAACACCAACGTGGTCGGCCTCGACGCGCTCGGGCTGGGTACCCTGGGCGGCGGGCCGGTGGGGCCCAAGAACTTCCCGTATCCGCCGGCGCTCGACGGTCTCGACAACATCCCGGTGTTCGGTCCCATGCTCGGCAGTTACGTCCCCGGCTTGTTCACCAAGGTCGGTCCCACCGATCCCACCGTGCTGTACACCTGGAACGACTACAAGACTCCGCCGAGCACGTATCCGGACGGCACGTCCTATACCAAGTCCGAGTACAAGATGACCGACATCCACCAGTGGGCGCGTACCCTGTTCGAAGGGCCGGGCGCCTGGGTCGAGGCCTACTACCCGCTCAACCTCATCGTCGGCCTGGGCGCGAGCCTGGCCGAGTCGCACACGCCGAGCGCGGCCGACAAGCACCTGCTGTATCCGCAGGGCATCGCCAGCAAGCCGCGCTTCGTGGTGTTCGGCACTTCGGGCTTCGTCTACACCTCGCTCAACACCGCCGACGTGTTCCTGCCCCTGATCGGCGCCCCGCCGCTGGACCTGCCCAACTCGCTGACGGTGCCCTGGTACTCGCACTACGACATGTCGACCGGTGCCTATCTGCAGAACGACGGCAGCCCGGAACGCGTCAGCCAGGCGGTGAGCGATTTCGTGATCCAGCGCATCGGCAACTAGGGTGGTGAGTTGGAGTTCCACTGATCAAGCTTGGACTGTCGTCCCCGCGGAGGGCGGGGACCCGGTTCTGCTCCCGGGCTTTGTGCGAAATCGAAAACCGGATGCCCCCGCCTTCGCGGGAATGACGAAGAAATAATGCTGCAAGAGGCTGTATGCGGGCCGGATGCCAGTGGCATCCGGCCTTTTTTATTGCCGCACGGGTGCCGCCGCGGCTTGCGCTTCGAGCCGGCATCGGCCAGCTCGATACGCAGCGACACGCCGATCGACTTGTCTTCGGTTACGCTCACCTGCGAACCGCAAGCACTGGAGCGTTCTCCATGAACACGTCGATGAATCGCCGCGGGATCGCGGTCGTCAGCGGAGGTTCGTCCGGCATCGGCCGCGCCTTCGTGCAAAGGCTGCACGGGCTGGGTTACCAGGTGCTGTTCTGCGGCAGGGACGAGCGCAAGCTGCGGCTGGTCGAGCAGGAATGCCCGGGCGCGCGCGGCTTCGCCTGCGACGTGGCCGACCAGGAATCGGTGCTGCGCTTCGCCGAGGCCGTGCTGCGGGAGTTTCCGGTTGTGGACCTGCTGGTCAGCAACGCCGGCCACCTGCGCGAGATCGATTTCACCCGGGCGGATTTGCGCGCCGCGGACCTGGGCGAGGAGATCCGCGTCAACCTGCTGGGCGCCGTCCAGCTGGTCGCCGCCTTTCTGCCCGGCCTGCGCGGCGCCGCGCGGCCGGCGATTGTGGTGATCAGCTCCGGCTATGCCCTGGCACCGGCCACGCGTGCGCCGCTGTACTCGGCGGCCAAGGCGGGCCTGCACAGCTTCTGCAAGGCGCTCAGGCGGCAGCTTGCCCCGACCGGCATGCTGGTGGTGGAAGTGCTGCCGCCGGTGGTCGATACGCCGTCGGTGGCGCACCGCGAGGTCGCCAAGATGCCGCCGGAGCAACTGGTGAGCCAGACGCTTGCCGCCGTCGACCGGCGCAGGACCGAGGTGCATCCCGGCGCCGTGCGCTGGTTGCCGCTGCTGTTGCGGCTGGCGCCGGGGTTGGCGGAGCGGATCGTCGCCCGGTCCTAGGCCGGCGCTCCAGGGAACCTCTGAACAACTCCATGCCCGTACCGGCCTACTTGCCCATCGCCTTGTTCCAGCGGAGCTGCCGCTCCTGCGCCGCCAGGTACAGCGCGATGCCGCAGCCGAAGCTGGTGAACAGGGTCATCACGAAGTAGAGCCAGGTCCGTTTCAGGCCGCGCCGCGGGCCGTCGATCATGGTCCACAGCGGGAACAGCAGCACGTTCGGGATGATCTCGTCCTGCGAGATGGAGCCGGCGGCGGGGTTGGCGAAGCCCAGTTTGGTGAAATGGATCCAGCCCGCCTCCTGCGGATAGGCGGAGACGTACTTCACGTTGAAGTACCAGCCGGCGCAGACCGAGCCGACCGCGATCAGGTAGTAGACCGCCTCGCTCACGGTCACGCCGGCGCCGGGCCAGCCCGCCTTGTACAGGTGACTGTTGAAGCGGAAGAACAGCACGACGGTGAGCAGGCCCAGTCCGGCGTGGATCAGCAGCGAGGTCATGGCGGTTTCCTCCCAGGAGTCGGTTTTGCGGTCTTCGTGTCGCGACCGCCGCGCCGCGCGGTGATGCCGGCGATCAGGTCGTCGAGCGATTCGTGCCATTGCGCGGGATCGATGTGCAGGTAGACCGGCAGCGCGCTGCGCACCAGCGGCAATTCCCCGGGCGAGCGCCGCGCCAGCGCCAGGCGGATCGACTCCTCGTGCGAGCGGCCGCCGGCGTAGCCGGACTCCATGGCGGTGGCGCTCACCGCGGCGCCGATGGCCAGCATCGCCACCGCGTGGTGGATGCGCACGCTCTCCGCGGGGGCGAAGCCGTGCCGCGCCATGGCGGCGAGGAACTGCTCGACGAAATCCATCTCGCTGTCCGGCCCCAGCGTGCCGTTCATGACCTCGCAGATGAGCTGTGGCTCGATCGTGAACAGCTCGACCATGCCGTGCGCGCAGCCGCGCACCACGTCCGACCAGTGGCTGCCGCCATCCCGGGACTGCGCGCGGTTGAGCGTCAGCTCCAGCGCCGCGAGCTTGACCAGCTCGTCGCGGTTCCTGACGTAGCGGTACAGGGCCGGCGCCGTCACGCCGAGCCGCTCCGCCACCTCCTTGACCGTCACCCGCGCCAGGCCGATGTCGATCGCCGCTTCGACGATGCGCTTGGGATCGATACGCGCCGGACGCCCCGCGCGGGAGGCGCGCGTGGGTTCGTGCAGGCGGGCGATCGGTCGACTCATGCGGTGGCGACATTAGTTATTGTGATTAACAAAATACAGTAACTAAATTCCGGAATGCAACCGCCCAGGAGTTGTCCTTGATTTAGTTCTAATATGGAACTTATTATCTCCTGGCGCGGCTGTCGGGCCCCGCCTGAGCGGGAGAGGGGACGCGTGCGTGCACCCGGATATAAAATCCGCGCCCGCCGCCCCATTTTCCGTTTGGCTGGATTCACACCATGCAGATCGTCGAAGAAACCGTACTCAGCGTGCACCATTGGAACGACACGCTGTTCAGCTTCACCACCACCCGCGACCCCAGCCTGCGCTTCCGCACCGGGCAGTTCGTCATGATCGGCCTGCAGGTGGACGGCAAGCCGCTGATGCGCGCCTACAGCGTGGTCAGCGCGCACTACACCGACCACCTGGAGTTCTACAGCATCAAGGTGCAGGACGGGCCGCTCACCTCGCGCCTGCAGCACCTGCAGCCGGGCGACAAGCTGCTGGTGTCGCGCAAGCCCACCGGCTCGCTGGTGCTGGAGAACCTGCGGCCGGGCAGGCACCTGTACCTGCTGGCCACCGGCACCGGCCTGGCGCCGTTCATGAGCGCGATCCGCGACCCCGAGTACTACGAGCACTTCGACAAGATCGTGCTGGTGCACGGCGTGCGCTGGAAGAGCGAGCTGGGCTACTTCGACCACATCACCGAGGACATGCCGGAGCACGAGTACTTCGGCGACCTGGTGAAGCAGAAGCTGATCTACTTCCCCACGGTGACGCGCGAGGCCTTCGAGCGGCAGGGCCGCCTCACCGAGCTGATCGAGTCCGGCACGCTGGAGGACAGCATCGGCCTGCCGCCGCTCAACCCGGAGACCGACCGCGTGATGATCTGCGGCAGCCCATCGATGCTCAAGGACCTGGTGGCGATCCTGGAGAAGCGCGGCTTCGTCGAGGGCAGCAGCCACGCACCCGGCGATTACGTGATCGAGCGGGCATTCGTGGAGAAGTGAGCGGCGGCACGGCACAATGAAACGGCAAATCGACAGGGGAGAACGGCAACGATGACGGCAACCGACAAGCTGCTGATGTGGCTGTACCTGGCGCTGGCGCTGATCGCGCTCTACGCGACCTGGTCGCACAACCTGGAGTTCCTCGCCCTGCCGGGCCACGGCGGCGGCGTGCGCGGCTTCATCGAGCTGGCCTATGCCAATCCCGCGGCGGGCTCGATGAGCAACGACATCGTGGCGGCGTCCGCGGCCGGCTTCGTGTTCATGCTGGCGGAGGCGCGGCGGCTGAAGATCCGCTACGTGTGGGTGTACATCGTGCTGTCGGCGGCGGTGGCCTTCAGCGCGATGTTCGCGCTGTTCCTCGCCGCGCGGCAGATGAAGCTGGCGGCGGCACGGCAGGCGGGCTAGGGGGTTCCGCGAAACCAACTCCCCTTGACCGTCAACGAACCAGCGTCCGCCGGCGCCGTCGAGGCCACGGCGGAGCACAGTCCGGCACGTACCCTGGCCGAGGCCCTGGCGCTGTTGCGCACACGGCGCTTCGGCACTTTCTGGTTCGCCAGCCTGCTGTCCAACATCGGCGGCTGGGCCCAGCAGGTGGCGCAGCCCTGGCTGCTGCTCAGCATCGGCGCCTCGCCCTTCCTGGTGGGGGTGGATGCGTTCGCGGCGGACGCGCCGGTGTGGCTGCTGACGCTGACCGGCGGCGTGCTGGCCGACCGCGCCGACCGCCGCCGCGTCATCACGCTGTTCCAGTCGATCCAGATGGCCTGCCCGGTCCTGCTGGTGGCGCTGCTGCTGACCGGCACGGTGCAGCCGTGGATCGTGATCGCCACCTCGCTGGTGGTGGGCGTGACCGACGCGCTGTCGATGCCCTCGTTCCAGTCGATCGTGCCGACCATCGTCGAGCGCGAGCGCATCGCCGCCGGACTGGCGCTGAACTCCACCCAGTTCAACCTGTCGCGCATCCTGGGGCCGGCGCTGGCCGGCGTGCTGATGACTACGATCGGCATGGTGGGCTGCTACACCGTCAACGCCCTGTCCTACGTCCCCTTTATCCTGGTGGCGCTGTGGATCCTGCCGCGGCGCGGCCCGGCTGTGGCGGCCGACGACGGCTTCGATCCGCGCCGGCCCTTCGCCGCCGCCGCCGACATCGCGCGCCGGCCGCAGCTGCGCGGCGCGCTGCTGATGGTGCTGGTGACCGGCATGTTCTGCGGCCCGCTGGTGACGTTCTGCCCGGTACTGGTGAAGCAGGCGTTCCATGGCGGCGCGGCACGCTTCAGCGGCGCCATCGCCGCCTTCGGCATCGGCGGCCTGCTGGGCGCCACCGGCCTGCTGGCGGTGGACCCGCGGCGCGACCGGCGCCGCATCGGCTCGGCGCTCGCCCTGGCCTACGCTGCCGTGGTGGTGGCGGCCGCACTCAATCCCTGGGCCTGGGCCCTGGCGCCGCTGCTGGTGCTGGCGGGCGTGGGCATGAGCATGAGCAACACCTCGGCCAACACCTTCCTGCTCAGCGCCGCCGAGCCCGCGTTGCGCGGCCGCACCGTCAGCCTGTACATGCTGGCGCTGCGCGGCGGCACCTCGCTGGGCAGCCTGCTGACCGGCGTGACGGTCAGCCGGTTCGGCGTGCGCGAGGCGCTGCTGCTGGACGGCGTGGCGGCGCTCGCCTTGCACCTGCTGCTGCGCCGCTGGTGGCTGCGGCCGGCGCGCTGAGTCGGGTTCACTTTTCTCTTTGCGTGCACACATGTTTCCCTCTCTCCCGCGTGCGGGAGAGAGGGGGCCGGAAGGCCGGGAGAGGGGCTTTTCGTCCGGCTAAAAGCCCCTCTCCCCTACCCCTCTCCCGCACGCGGGAGAGGGGAATACATGTGTGCATCCAGACTGAAGATGCTCTAGCAGGACGGTTTCAGGCGGTACGTCACCGTGGTGCTGGCGTCCGCCACGCTCGACTGCAGGCAGACGCTGCTCACGCCGTTGCTCCAGCGGGCGGTCCACAGGTCGTCGTCGACGTCGGTGCTGGCCGGCTGGCCGAACTTCTCGCTCAGCCGCCGGAACGCCCTGGCACGGGCCGCGCTGGGCATGGCCAGCCTGATCTGCTGCAGCCGCGGCTCGTCGCCCTTGCGCGAGGCGAAGAACACGAAGCTGTAGGCGCGGGTGGGGATGTCGCCCAGGGTGATGACACTTGCCACGCTGCGGTGATCCGGCGTCTGGTGCTGCCAGCTGCAGCGCAGCACGGAGCGCTGCGCGTCGTCCGGATCGACCAGCCTGACGCAGACCGGCGTGCTGCTGGCGGCGGTGTGATCCACCGGCGGGGCCATGGCCTTGAATTCGGCCAGGCTCATGCCGGGCTGGAAGCCGCGGAAGTCGTAAGGCTGGGGTGCCGGGGCGGGCTGATCCTCGGCCATCAGCGGCATGGCCATTCCCAGGGCCAAGCCGCCCAGCAGAGCGAACAACGATGTGCGCCTGGTGTTCATACGTCTTTGCATCCGTCCGAGACTCCCGGGCCCACCATTGCCCGGAACGCGGCGCGCCGCATTGATCCCGGTCAATGAGCCGGGCCGCTGCGCCGCACAAAGTGCCACCAAGCACCATGAGGACGCGCCAGTGAGCACACCCTACCAGCTGCTCGGCGGCGAAGCCGGAATCCGGCGCCTGGCCGACGAGTTCTACGAAGCGATGGACCGGCTGCCGGAGGCAGCCGCCATTCGCGCCATGCACGCGGGGGACTTGGCGCCGATCAAGCAGAAGCTGTTCGAATACCTGTCCGGCTGGCTGGGCGGGCCGCATCTCTATGTGGCCAGGTACGGCAGCTTCTGCCTGATGGGGCCGCATGCGCGCTACGCCATCGGCCCGGCCGAGAGGGACCAGTGGCTGCTGTGCATGCGGGAAGCGCTGCGCCGGGTGGAGGCGCCGCCGGAGGTGGTGCAGATGCTGGAGAAGCCGCTCGCGCGCTTCGCCGATGCGCTGCGCACCCGCGACGTAGCGGAAGACAGCCCGGCCGAAGCCGGGGCTTGATGCAGGTCAAAGTCCGCGCAAACGGAACGTTCTAGGGTCTAAACCTTCCGGTGGACGGAAGGAGACCCGGCATGGCCAGACCTGTGAGCAAGGTGGCGGCGCCCCGGCACGCGGCCGACAACGAACGCATCGCGGCGATCTTCGAGGAGATCGCCGACCTGCTCGACCTGCAGAACGCCAATCCCTTCCGCATCCGCGCCTACCGCAACGCCGCCCGCAGCGTGCGGGCCTTCGGTCCCGACATCGGCGGCCTGCTTGGCAGCGGGCGGGAGCTGCCGAAGCTGCCGGGCATCGGCCGGGACCTGACGGCCAAGATCGGCGAAATCGTCGAGACCGGCAGCTGCGCCCTGCTCGAGCGTCTGCGCAAGCAGGTGCCGGGGACGCTGGTCGAGCTGCTGTCCATTCCGGGGCTGGGGCCCAAGCGGGTGCAGCATCTGTACCACGAGCTGGGCGTGGAGACGCCGCAGCAACTGCGGGCGGCGGCGCGCGACGGGCGACTGGACAGGCTGCACGGCTTCGGCCCGAGGATGCAGGCCAAGCTGCTGCAGGCGGTGGACGCGAGGCTGCAGACCGGCCACCGCCACCTGCTGGCGCTGGCCGCGGCGCCGGCGGAGCGGGTGGTGAGTTACTTGCGGCGCGCCCCCGGCGTGTCCGAGGTGAGCGTGGCCGGCAGCTTCCGGCGCATGCGCGACACGGTGGGAGACCTCGACATCCTCGCCGCCGCCGCCGACCCGGATGCGGTGACGCGGCATTTCCTGGGCTACCCGGAAGTGCGCGAGGTGCTGGCCGGTGGCCCGGCGCGCGCCAGCGTGGTGCTGGAGTCCGGCCTGCAGGTGGACCTGCGCACCATCGACCCGCCGGCCTGGGGCGCCGCGCTGGTGTATTTCACCGGCAGCAAGGCACACAACATCGCGCTGCGCCGGCGCGCCCAGGAGCGCGGCTTCAAGCTGAGCGAGTACGGCGTGTTCAAGGACGGCCGCCGCGTCGCCGGCGATACCGAGGCTTCGGTGTACCGGATCCTGCGCCTGGCCGAGATCCCTCCCGAGCTGCGCGAGGACCGTGGCGAGATCGAGGCGGCGGAGGCGGGACGGCTGCCGCGGCTGATCGAGCCCGGCGACCTGCGCGGCGACCTGCATGCCCACAGCAAGGCCTCGGACGGCGCCAACAGCCTGGAGGAGATGGCCGAGGCGGCGCGCGCGGCGGGGCTTGAATACCTGGCGATCACCGACCACTCGCGGCACCTGCGCATCGCGCACGGCCTGGATGCGGCGGCGCTGCTGCGGCAGTGCGAGGAGATCGACGCGCTCAACCGGTGCCTGCGCGGGATCACGCTGCTCAAGGGCGCGGAGGTGGACATCCTCGAGAACGGCGAGCTGGACCTGCCGGACGAGGCGCTGCAGCAACTCGACCTGGTGGTAGGTGCGGTGCACGACCATTTCGGCCTGTCGCGCACGCAGCAGACCCGCCGCCTGTTGCGCGCGATGGAGCACCGCTGCTTCACCGTGCTGGCGCACCCTTTCGCCCGCCTGATCGGCGAGCGCGAGCCGATCGAGGTGGACATGACGGCGGTGATCAAGGCGGCGCGGCAGCGCGGCTGCGCCCTGGAGCTGAACGCCCAGCCGCGGCGCATGGACCTGTTCGACATCCATTGCCGCGCCGCGAAGGAGCAGGGCGTGCCGGTGAGCATCGATTCGGACGCGCACCGCGCCGGCGACTTCGCCCAGCTGCGCTTCGGCGTGGGCCAGGCGCGGCGGGGTTGGCTGGAGAAGGACGACGTGCTCAATACGCGGGGCCTGCAGGATCTGCGGCGGTTCCTGCGGGACTGCCGGCGCTGACCCCTATTGACCTGTATCAATGCCCCGGAACCGCCGCGGAGCAACACTGCCTTGCGGTCCGCCGGAGCCGCCCATGCTGACGAGTCCGGCCCACATTCGAGGAGAGGGGCGACATGCGTGTAGGAGAATGTTGCAACCGGGCGGTGGTGGTGGCGCGGCGTAACACCGGCATCACCCAGGCGGCCCAGCTCATGCGTGAGTTCCACGTCGGCACGCTGGTGGTGGTCGATTCCGACGGCGAGCGCGCGCGGCCGGCCGGCATGGTGACCGACCGCGACCTGGTGATGGAGGTGCTGGCGGAGTGTGCCCCGGTGGACAGCCTCACCGTCGGCGACATCATGACCTCCGACATCCTCACAGCGCGCCTCAGCGACGAGCTGCTGGATACCCTGGACCGCATGGGCGAGGGCGGTGTGCGCCGCGTACCAGTGGTCGATTCCGATGGCGGCCTGGCCGGCATCCTGTCGGTGGACGACGTGCTGGGCATGCTGGCCGACGCCGTCGGCCGCGTGCCGCGGCTGGTGCGCTGCCAGCTGGACAGCGAAGCGGTCCGCCGGCCTTAACCGGCTTATTACCGATGCATACCCCGCTGGGCGCGGTGCGGGGCTTGGCGCAGCGGCTGGACGAGGCGGCGCACGACTACGATCCGCTGCTCGCCGCCGCCGCCGGCCGGCGCTTCGTGCTGCTGGGCGAGGCCACCCACGGCACGCGCGAGTTCTACCGCATGCGGGCGGAGATCACCCGCCGCCTGATCGCCGAGCAGGGCTTCGACGCGGTGGCGATCGAAGGCGACTGGCCCGACGCCTGGCGCGCCAACCGCTTCGTCGCCGGCGAGACGGCCGGCGATGCCACGTCGGCGCTGGAGGGATTCCAGCGGTTTCCACGCTGGATGTGGCGCAACCGCGAATTCCTCGAACTGATCACATGGCTGCGGCAGTGGAACACGCGGCAGCCTATCGAACGGCGTGCCGGGCTGTACGGGCTGGACCTGTACAGCCTCTACCGCTCGGCCGAGGAGGTGGTGCGCTACCTGGAGCACGTCGATCCGGAACAGGCCGAGGTGGCGCGCGAGCGCTATGCCCGCCTGGATCATGTCGGCGATCCGCAGGTGTACGGCTACCAGGCGGCATTGTCGCTACGCCCGCCGGCGCACGACGGGGTGCTGCGCCAGCTCGCCGAGCTGCGCGCACGCGGCGACGACTACCTGCTGGCCGACGGCCTGTCGGCGCTGGACGCGCAGTTCGCCGCGGAACGCAACGCGGCGGCGGTGGTCAACGCCGAGGTCTATTACCGCGGCATGTTCGCCTCGCACGCCGAGACCTGGAACCTGCGCGACGCCCATATGCGCGATACGCTGCTGGCGGTAGCGGAGCACGGGTCGCACCGCGGCGGCAGCGGCCGGGTGGTGGTGTGGGCCCACAACTCCCACGTCGGCGACGCGCGTCACACCGAGTTCCACCGCCGTGGCGAATGCAGTCTCGGCCAGCTCCTGCGGGAAGCGGTCGGCGACGACGCCCTGCTGGTCGGTTTCACCACTTATACCGGGCATGTCGCCGCGGCTTCACGCTGGAACGGCGAGGTCGAGCGCAAGCGCGTGCGGCCGGCGCTGTCCGGTAGCTGCGAGCACCTGTTCCATGCTTCGCGGCTGGATCGCTTCTACCTGCCGCTGACGGAAGCCGCCGCGGCGCCGCTGCGCGAAGGCATGCTGCAGCGGGCGATCGGCGTCATCTACCTGCCGGAAAGCGAACGCGCCAGCCACTACTTCGAAACCCGCGTGGCGGACCAGTTCGACGCGCTGTTCCACCTCGACGAGACCACGGCGGTGGAACCGCTGGAGACGCCGCATGCCTGGCACGGGTCCGAGGCGCCGGAGCCCGCGCCGGTTTAGCCGGCGCCGGAAAATCGCACGGTGGCTTGCGCCGGAATGACGGCTACAACGACGGTCCCTTGGCCGGCATGTGCTGCCGCTCGTAGCGGTTCTGGCATGGCTGGCAGCGCTTGGCGGTCGGCCAAGCGTTCAGGCGCTCCGGTGCGATGTCGTCGCCGCAATCGGTGCAGACGCCGTAGCTGCGCTCGATGATGCGGCCGAGCGAGGACTCGATGTCGCGCATCTCCTGGATGTTGCGGTGGATGGCGGCGAGATTGACGTCGACCAGGACGTCGGAGGTGGCCTCGTCCTCCAGGTCGCGCGCCTCGCCGACGATCTCGGCGAAGGCCGGCGCGTTGTCCAGCTCGCCCTGCACCTCGTTCCACAGCTCGCGATAGCGCTGCTTGAGGCTGCGGGTGAACGCGGTGCGCTGCTCTTCGGTCAGTGTCGGCATGACGGTCTTCCGGTGTGGTTTTGCCGGAATTACCCTACGCCCTCGCGGGCCCCGATGTATTGACCTGGATCAGTGGCGCGGGCGACCGCTCATCCGGTTCCTCCGTCAGAAACGCGTACTAGAATGAAGCGCTTGCCGTTCGCCGTGATTTGACCTGAATCAAGGTCCGCTGTCGGGACTGGGAGCACCATCGCCGCATGAACAACGATAACGAACTCTCCGCCGACCGCCTGTACCAGGCCTGCGATGCCGCCGCGCTGCCGTTCGCCAGCACGGCCGAGCTGGAGGACCTGCAGGAGACGCTGGGGCAGGCGCGGGCGCTGGGAGCCCTGCAGTTCGGCGTGGGCATCCGCCACGAGGGCTACAACCTCTACGTGATGGGCTCGCCCGGCGTGGGCAAGCACCACACACTGCGGCAGGTGCTGGAGCGGCGCAGCGCCGGCGAACCGGTGCCGCCGGACTGGTGCTACGTCAACAACTTCCACGCGCCGCAGAAGCCGAACGTGCTGAAGCTGCCGGCCGGCACCGGCGACCAGCTGCAGCGCGACATGCGCAACCTGGTGCGCGACCTGCTGGTGGTGCTGCCGGCGGCGTTCGACACCGACGAGTACCGCGCCCGCGTGCAGGAGCTGGGCGACGAGTTCAAGGCGCGCGAGGAGGAGATCTTCAACAAGGTGACGCAGGAGGCCGCCGGCAAGAAGATCACGCTGATGCGCACGCCGGTGGGCTACACCATCGCCCCGGTGAAGGACGGCGAGGTGATCGAGTCGGCCGAGTTCGAGCGGCTGCCGGAGGAGCGCAAGGAGGAGATCCGGCGCGCCTCCGAGGCGGTGCAGCAGAGCCTGCGCCAGGCCATGCAGCAGGCGGTGGCGCTACAGCGCGAGCACGCCCGCCGCATGGACAAGCTCAACGAGGACGTGGCGCGCCACCAGGTGGACCAGCATTTCTCCGAGCTGGAGAGCCGCTACGCCGCGGTGCCCGCGGTACCGGCGTTCCTGGCCGAGGCGCGCCAGGACGTGCTGGAGAACGTGGACCAATTCCGCAAGTTCGCGGCGGAGAACAAGCTGCCGGCCGACGGCCACCGGCTGATGCCGTTCGACCGCTACTACGTCAACGTGCTGGTCGACAACGGCGGGCGGCAAGGGGCGCCGGTGATCCACGAGGACAATCCCACCTACCAGAACCTGGTCGGGCGGATCGAGCACATCGCCCAGTTCGGCACCCTGCTCACCGACTTCACGCTCATCAAGGGCGGCGCCCTGCACCGCGCCAACGGCGGCTGCCTGGTGCTGGACGCGCGCAAGCTGCTGACCAACCCCTTCGCCTGGGAGGCGCTCAAGCGCGCGCTGCGGGCGCGTGAGCTGCGCATCGAATCGCTGGAGCAGCTGCTGAGCCTGGCCAGCACCATCTCGCTGGAGCCGGCGCCGATCCCGCTGGACCTCAAGGTGGTGCTGATCGGCGAGCGCCTGCTTTACTACCTGCTGAGCCAGTACGACCCGGAGTTCCCGGCGTTGTTCAAGGTGGAGGCCGATTTCTCCGAGGAGGCGCCGCGTAACGCGGAAAGCAGCCTGCTCTACGCCCGCCTGATCGCCACCCTGCAGCGACGCGAGAAGCTGCAGCCGCTGGACCGCGAGGCGGTGGCGCGGCTGATCGAGCAGGCCGCGCGCCGCGCCGACGACAGCGAGAAGCTGTCGCTCGACGTCGGTGGCCTGCTCGACCTGATGCGCGAGGCCGATCACTGGGCCCGCAGCGCCAGCAGCGATACCGTGCGCGCGGCGCACGTCGAGCAGGCGGTGGCCGCCGGCAGGGAGCGCTCCGGCCTCCTGCACGAACGCGTGCAGGAGGCGATCCTGCGCGGCATCCAGCTCATCGACACCGCCGGCACGGCGCCCGGCCAGGTCAACGGCCTGGCGGTGATCGCGCTGGGCAAGCACGCGTTCGGGCATCCCTCGCGCATCACCGCCACCGCGCGGCTGGGCGAGGGCAGCGTGGTCGACATCGAGCGTGAGGTGAAGCTGGGCCAGCCGATCCACTCCAAGGGTGTGCTGATCCTGTCCTCGTTGCTGGCCGACCGCTTCGGTCAGAAGCAGCCGCTGTCGCTGTCGGCCAGCCTGGTGTTCGAACAGTCTTACGGCATGGTCGAGGGCGACAGCGCCTCCGCCGGCGAGCTGTGCGCACTGCTGTCCTGCCTGTCCGGGCTGCCGCTGCGGCAGGACCTGGCCATTACCGGCTCCATCAACCAGCGCGGCGCCATCCAGGCCATCGGCGGCGTCAACGAGAAGATCGAGGGCTTCTTCGACATCTGCCGCGCGCGCGGCCTGAGCGGGACCCAGGGCGTGATCGTGCCGGCCGCCAACGTGCAGCACCTGATGCTGCGCCGCGACGTGGTCGAGGCGGTGCGCGAAGGCAGGTTCCACGTCTACGCCGTGTCGCGCATCGAGCAGGCTTTGCAGTTACTCACCGGCACGCCGGCCGGCGAGGCCGACACGCAGGGCGCCTACCCCGAGGGCAGTGTCAACGCCCGCGTGGTGGCGCGGCTGGACGAATGGGCGCGGCTGCGCCGCCGCCACGGCGGCCACGGCGCGGACGCGCATCAAGATGAAAACGCGGACTGAGGGCGCGGCCGCCGGCCGCGTGCTGCTGGCGATCGAGCAGCTCGGCCCGCACCTCGATGCCATGGAGCTGGCCGTGCGCCTGGCGCAGAGCTTCGACGCCGAGCTGGCCGGCGTGCTGATCGAGGATCTCAACCTGCTGCGCGCAGCCGGGCTGCCGTTCGTACGGGAGCTGGTCGCCTATGCCGGCGAGGAGCGCGCGCTCGACCCCGGCCTGCTGCTCGACCGGCAACGGCGGCAGTTCCGGCGCTGGCAGGTCGAGATCGAACACAAGGCGGGCGAGGAAGGCGTGCGCACCACCTTCCACACCGCGCGCGGCGTCGGCGTGCGTGCCGCGCTGGAGCTGCGGCTGGCGGCGGACCTGATCGTGTTCGGGCGGCGCGGCCGTGGGCGCTGGGGCGAAGCGGTTGTGGCGTCGCGCATGCTGGTGCTGGAGGATGGCGGCGATGCCGCGGCGCGCGTTGAGGCCGTCGTCGCCCGTCTCGGCGGCGATTGGCCGGAGGCTTCGGTGCAGCGGATGCGGTGGCGCGGGGTGGAGGAACTGGTGGCCGCGGTGCGGCGGGTGCGGCCCGCGCTGGTGGCGGCGCCGGCCGGGCTGATCGGGGCGTCGGAGTTGGAGGGGGTGTTGGAGAGGGTGAGTTGTCCGGTGGTGTTGGTGGTGTAGGGCGCGCCGCGCGCCGGCACCGATTTAGCAATCGTAGGGCGGGCCATGCCCGCCATTCTTTTCCGGCGGGCATGGCCCGCCCTACAACTTGGACGGTGATCTGCGGGTCTCGCCCCACCCGCAGGCTCGGACCCACGCGGTTGGCGGCGCTCTCAAGCTCTCGCGGCACGCGCTTCGCGTAGTGGCGTCTCCCGCGCAGAACCCTTCTGTTCCGCCATAAATGGCGGGTCACTTTCTTGTCAGCAGCGACAAGAAAGTAACCAAAGAAGCGCCGCCCGACAGCCGCGCCCTCTCATCGCGAAAAGCAGAAGCGCGATGAGAGGGTCCCCTGCGCTTCTCGCCCGCGGCGGGGTCCACCGACAGGCCATCCCTGGCCTGACGGTGGACGCTTCGGCATCCTGCCTCGCCTCGCGCCAAACAGGCGCGAGCCCCTATCGCCGCGGGCTGCGATGCTCGGCGCAGC
>JARLJS010000297.1 GCA_031291075.1 Nevskia sp.
ATCCATCCGCACTTACATCGATAGGCACAACGCCGATCCCAAGCCCTTCGTCTGGCACAAGAGTGCCGATACGATCCTCGCTAAAGTCGCTCGTGCCGCGGCTACACTTACTTGAAGTTACTTTTGAGACAGGACACTAGGCGCAAGCGGACTGCTTTGCGCGCACCCCGTGCTCAGCAAACGGATTCCGTTCGTCAGAACTGATACTTCACGAACGCCTGCAGGAAATCGCGGTCCGACAGCGTGTTGTAAACGCCGCCGCCCCAGAACCAGGTGTAGCCCAGGGTCAGCGACAGCGCGGCCTTGTAGCGCGTCTCGATCAGGATGTCGGATTCCTTGCGGCCGGCGACGAAATTCGGCGCCGGGCTGGGCGCCGTTCCCTGTACGTCCTGCTTGAACAGCAGGAACGGCGACAGGCCGATGTTGGGCAGCACGTTCTCGTACTTCAGGATCGCACCGAGGCGGTAGCCCCAGGAGAACGGGTCGGGATAGCCGGTCGGGTCCTGCTGGTGCGGGTTGAAGCGCGCGCCGTCCGGTCCTACGGAACATTCCTGGGCGCCCGCGCAGGAGCGCCGCGAGCCGTCGGCGCCGGAGCCGTCGGCGCCCGCGGTGGGGCCCCAGTTGGTGCCCGGCGCCGCCAGCACCAGCACGTCGTAGTGCGGCATGTCCGGCACGTAGGTGGCGCCGGCTTCCCCGATGAGCTGGATCTGGTCCGCGCCCAGCGGGTTGTCGGTGGCGCCGAGCACGCGGGTGAAGCCGAGGTTGAACTGGTAGGTGGCGAAGCGCTCGTAGCCGCGGATGTAGCTGTTGGGCGGGTTGTAGCCGATCTGGCCGCCGCGGTAGGGGATGATGAAGTTGGGGAAGGCACGGGCCGAACCGGTCATGCCGCCGATAACCAGGTCGAAGGAATCGTGGAAGCCGGTCTTGCCCGGTGCGGGAATGAAGTCGCCGCCGCTGTTGTAGACGGTGGTGCCGCCGCTGGGGGTGAAGGCCACGCCGGGCAGGTTGCCGGTGAAGCAGCCGGTGCCGCGCACACCGCTGTGCGGGTCCATGCAGTTGGCCAGGGTGGGGCCGAGCGCGGCGAAGGCGAGGTCGTGCTCGTCCACCTGCAGCGGCAGGTTCGGGCGGTAGGCCACCTCGCCCTGCAGCGAGTAGTCGCCCACGGTGGTGTTGAAGCTCAGCCCGTAGAGGTCGATGTCCTCCGGGTACTCGAGCAGGAGCCTCATGCTGTCGAACTCCACGCCGCTTTGCGTGGCGTACTGCGCTTCCGGGTGGGTCGGGTCGGTCAGCGAGTGCAGCAGCGGGATGTCGGTGCAGGTGAGCAGGAAGGTGATCGGGTCGGTGGCGTCGATATGCCGGCTATTGCCCGCCGCGCGCAGACAGCTGGCGTTGGCCGAGTAGAAGCTGGCGTAGGGCAGGCGCGAGTGGTAGTGCATGTAGTAGGCGCCGAGGTCGGTGCCGTTGCCCAGCCATTCGGCGTAGTAGCCCAGCTTGAGGCCGTACTGGCCGCTGGTGCGCGGGGTGCGGTCCGGCAGGCGCGGGATGGTGTTGCAGGTGGGGGTGATGCCGCCCAGCGGATTGTCCTGCGGACGGCCCAGGCAATCCGGGTCCCAGGGCGTGCCGCCGAAGCCGGAGTTGACGTTCTTGCCGGCGTTGTTCACGCCGACCGGCGAGTCGGAGAAGTAGCTGCCGGGAGGGGGCGCCTCCAGCGTCTTCCACTCCAGCTGGTAGAAGCCCTCCAGCGTGGCGTTGTTGAAGGGGTTGAAGCTCAGGTCGACCATGTTGATCGGCACGAAGTCTTCTTCGACCTGGTTGCCGATGCGGTAGAAATTGTTGGCGTTGATCGGGTTGGCCTGGTTGAGGCTGTTGATCACCAGGGTGGTGCTCTCGCCCCAGTTCACCAGCTGGCGGCCGAGCTTGAAGGAAAGCATGTTGCCGTCGGTGAACGGGATCGGCAGCTTGCCGTAGACGTAGCTGTCCAGGTACTGCAGGTTGGTGCCGATCTCGCGCAGGGTCTCGCCGTTGGTGCGCGGCAGGCGCGCGTAGCCGCCGCGGCCGTAGACCACGAAGTTGCCGTGGCCGTCGGGCTGGCCATAGCCGCGATTATTCAGCAGCGCGGCCTGCAGCACGCAGCCGGCCGGGTTGGGATTGGTGAGACAGGCGCCGAGGCTGGCGCCGCTCAGGGCCGGGACGTGGCGGCCGACCTGCAGGGCGTTCTGCGGCGTGATGATGTTGGGATAGGTTTCGGTGAAGTCGTTGTTGACGAAGTCGTAGAAGTACGAGAGGCGGGCGAAGGCGCCGAAGTCGCGGTAGTGCAGGGTCAGGTCGGAAGTCAGCTTGGCCGGCGCCTCGAACAGGCCGTACTTGCGGTAGTTGAGGTCGCCCTGGTCGCCGTTGATGGAGGCTGCGCCGGGGGCATTGACCAACTGCTGTGCCGGGTAGATCTGGTCACGGAACAGGCCCTGGCAGGCCTGGTAGGCGCCGTTGGGGCCGCCGCAGACGTCGGGGTTTAGATCGCCCTTGCCGATCAGGCTGGCGCTGGGCGACTGCATACGCATGCCGGCGCCGAGGGTAAAGGTGTTGTTGAGCACGCCATCGACGTGTTCGTCGCCGAACAGGGGGATGCTGATATCGGTGGCGCCGGCGGTGCCGGCAGTGCCGGCGAGCAGCAGGCAAGCAAGGGCCGTAGCGGCGCGCGCGCTCGGCGAGCGCAAGGCGCTGGGCATGGTGGTGACTCCTCTGAGAACGACGAACCCGCTGACCCCGCTGGCCGCTCTGTGGACTAATGGCGGCCGTAGCCCGGGGAATTTACCCGCATTGCCCGGTCACCACGATTACCGAACGTGCCAAAATGCTTAACATTGCGGGCCAACGTGTGCGCGGCCCGGGAGGCATCGCCGCCACCGCACAAGGTATGCTGGTCGTAATCGGCAAAGCGCCTCCCAGCCGCCGGGCCATCGCGCCCGTACCTCCGGTCGCGGTCGATGCGCAAGGAAAAGCCACAAGGAGGAGTTCATGCAGCAAACGGCATTGAGCCTGCATATCCCGGAGCCGGCCGCCCGGCCCGGCGACGAACCCGACTTCAGCCGCATCGCAATTCCGCCGCCCGGCGCCCTGCCGCGTCCGCCAGTGGATTCGCCCGCGGTGCAATTGCGCGACTACGCCTACGGCCTGGTGCGCGTGCTCGACCAGCGCGGCCAGGCGGTGGGCGAGTGGGATCCGCGGCTGGAACCGGACCTGCTGCGCAAGGGGCTGCGCGCCATGATGCTCACCCGCGCCTTCGACGAGCGCATGCTGCGCGCCCAGCGCCAGGGCAAGACCTCGTTCTACATCAAGAGCACTGGCGAAGAGGCGGTGTCGGTGGCGCAGGCCATGGCGCTGGACCGCGGCGACATGCTGTTCCCCACCTACCGCCAGCAGGGCCTGCTGGTGGCCCGCGACTGGCCGCTGCTGGACCTGATGTGCCAGGTCTACAACAACAGCGGCGACCGCCTCAAAGGCCGCCAGCTCCCTATCATGTACTCGTCGCGCGAGGCCGGCTTCTTCTCCATCTCCGGCAACCTCGGCACGCAGTTCCCGCAGGCGGTGGGCTGGGCCATGGCCTCGGCCTACAAGCACGACACCCGCATCGCCGCCGCCTGGGTCGGCGACGGCACCACCGCCGAGGGCGACTTCCACTACGCGCTGACCTTCGCCGCCGTGTACCGCGCGCCGGTGGTGCTCAACGTGGTCAACAACCAGTGGGCGATCTCCTCGTTCCAGGGCTTCGCCGGCGGCGAGGAGACCACCTTCGCGGCGCGCGCCATCGGCTATGGCCTGCCGGGCCTGCGCGTCGACGGCAACGATTTCCTGGCGGTGTACGCCGTCACCCGCTGGGCGGCGCAGCGCGCCCGCAGCAACCTGGGTCCGACCCTGATCGAGCTCTATACCTACCGCGCGGCGGCGCACTCCACCAGCGACGACCCCTCCAAGTACCGCCCCGAGCACGAAGCGGAGAAATGGCCGCTGGGCGATCCGGTCGGCCGCCTCAAGCAACACCTGATCGCCATCGGCGAGTGGAGCGAAGAGCGCCACGCCGCGCTGGCGGCGGAGGTGGAGGAGGAAGTGAAGGCGGCGCAGAAGCAGGCGGAGAGCCTCGGCACCCTCGGCTCCGAGCCGGCCAGCCCCGGCACCATGTTCGAGGACGTGTTCAAAGAGATGCCCTGGCACCTGCGCAAGCAAAGGCAGGAGGCCGGCCTCTGATGCCCACCATGAACATGGTCCAGGCCCTCAACTCGGCCATGGACGTGATGCTGTCGCGCGACCCCAACGTGGTGGTGTTCGGCGAGGACGTCGGCTACTTCGGCGGCGTGTTCCGTTGCACCGCCGGCCTGCAGCAGAAGCACGGCGTCACCCGCGTGTTCGACACCCCGATCTGCGAGGGCGGCATCATCGCCACCGCCATCGGCATGGGCGTGTACGGGCTGCGGCCGGTGGCGGAGGTGCAGTTCGCCGACTACATCCTGCCGGCCTTCGACCAGCTGGTGTCGGAAGCCTCGCGCCTGCGCTACCGCTCCGGCGGCGAGTTCTGGGCGCCGATCACCGTGCGCGCCCCCTGCGGCGGCGGCATCTTCGGCGGCCAGACCCACAGCCAGAGCCCGGAGGCGATCTTCACCCACGTCTCCGGCCTCAAGACCGTGATGCCGTCCAATCCCTACGATGCCAAGGGCCTGCTGATCAGCGCCATCGAGGACGACGACCCGGTGATCTTCCTCGAGCCCAAGCGCATCTACAACGGTCCCTTCGACGGCCACCACGACCGTCCGCTCACCTCCTGGGCCAGGCATCCGCAGAGCGAGGTGCCGGAAGGTTACTACCAGGTGCCGCTGGGCAAGGCCGCCGTCGTGCGCGAGGGCAGCGCGGCGACGGTGCTCGCCTACGGCACCATGGTGCACGTGGCCCTGGCCGCGGTGGCCGAGTCCGGCGTGGACGCAGAAGTGATCGACATGCGCACCCTGTTCCCGATCGACGTGGACACCATCGAAGCCTCGGTCAAGAAAACCGGCCGCTGCGTGGTAGTGCACGAGGCCAGCCGCACCTCGGGCTACGGCGCCGAGCTGATCACGCTGGTGCAGGAACGCTGCTTCTACCACCTGGAAGCGCCACCACAGCGCGTCACCGGCTGGGACACGCCATATCCGCACGCCTTCGAGTGGCACTACTTCCCCGGACCGGACCGGGTGCGCCAGGCCTTGCTGCGCGTGATGGAGGACTGACATGGGCGAGTTTGTCTTTCGGTTGCCCGACATCGGCGAGGGCATCACCGAGGCGGAGATCGCCACCTGGCGGGTGGCGGTGGGCGACAGCGTGAAGGAGGACCAGCCGCTGGCCGACGTGCTGACCGAGAAGGCCGCGGTGGAGCTCCCCTCACCGGTCGCCGGCGTGGTGCGCGAGCTGAAGGGACGGCCGGGCGAATTCGTGCCGGTGGGGTCGGTGCTGGTGGTGCTGGAAGTGCAGGGCGGGAAAGCGCCGGAGGGCGAGGCGCGTGCCGCGGCTGCGGCGCTCCCGGCCACCGGCGCGCGAGCGCCCGAACCTCCGGCCCCCGGGCAAACCGACAGGGCGGCATCCCACCCCGGCGTCCCGAACGCTCCGTCGTTCATCTCCGCGCCGCCGCCGGCGTTCCCTGCGGGCGAGCGGCCGCGCGCCTCCCCGGCAGTGCGGCAGCGGGCGCGCGAGCTGGGCATCGACCTGGCCCGGGTGACAGGCAGCGGCCCTGACGGGCGGATCACCCACCCCGATCTCGACGCGTTCCGCGCCCCTCCGCATGCCGGCGCCCCGCCCGGGCGGCAGCGCGAGGGCGTGGAGGAGATCCCGGTGATCGGCCTGCGCCGGCGCATCGCCGAGGCGATGCAGCGCGCCAAGCAGCGCATCCCACACTTCGCCTACGTCGAGGAAGTGGACGTCACCGAGGTGGAGGCGCTGCGTCGGCACCTCAACGAGCGGCGCCGGCCGGAGCAGCCCAAGCTGACCCTGCTGCCGTTCCTGGTGCGGGCCCTGGCGCAGGCACTGCCGCGCCACCCCGAGGTCAACGCCACCTACGACGATGAGGCCGGCGTGGTGCGGCGCCACGCCGCGCTGCACGCCGGCATCGCCACCCAGACGCCGAACGGGCTGCTGGTGCCGGTGCTGCGTCACGCCGAGGCCATGGACCTGTGGCAGGCGGCGGCCGAGATCCAGCGCCTGGCGGAGGCGGCACGCGCCGGCAAGGCGGCGCGCGGGGAGCTGTCCGGCTCCACCATCACCATCACCAGCCTGGGCGCACTCGGCGGCATTGTCTCCACCCCGGTGATCAACGCGCCCGAGGTGGCCATCGTCGGCGTCAACAAGATGGTGGAGCGGCCGGTGGTGCGCGAAGGGTGCATCGTGCCGCGGCTGATGATGAACCTGTCCTCGTCCTTCGACCACCGCATCGTCGACGGCTACAACGCAGCCGGGTTCATCCAGGACCTGCGCGGGCTGCTGGAACACCCCGCCACGCTGTTCATGCCCTGAAGCCTTGGGTCATGCGATTCACCAGCCACATCACGCCGAGGCGACCAGGAAAACACCGGCCAGCGGTCCGCCATCGATCAGCCGGATGACAGCCGCGCGTAGGTTTGCCCGGCACCCCAGCCGCCGTGACCGTTGGACAGGTTGACCTGGAGGGAGCTACCGGCAGAATGGGCCTCTTTGGAACTGACGAATGTCGTCAATGCCGTCGCCGTTGAGGTTGGTGAGGCAAGGGATGCCGCGGCCGGGAGGTGTGACCGGTGGCTTTCACGGCTTGCCGGGAGCGGCGCTGTCCGGCTCGTGCAGCCGGCGTACCACGTACAGCGGCCGCTGCTTGGATTCCATGAAGATGCGGCCGACGTACTCGCCCAGCACGCCGATGCTGAGCAGGTTGATGCCGCCGAAGAACATCACGGCCACGATCAGCGAGGCGTAACCGGGCACGTCCACGCCCCAGATGACTGTGCGCAGCGCGATGGCGGCACCGTAGAGGAAGGAGATCCCGGCGATGGTCATTCCCACGTAGGTCCACAGCTGTAGCGGGAACGAGCTGAACGAAGTGATGCCCTCGATCGCCAGCCGCAGCAGGCGGCGGAAATTGAACTTGCTGCTGCCGCCGCTGCGCTCCGGCCGCTGGTGCTCGATCAGGTGCTGGCGGAAGCCGACCCAGGCGAACAGGCCCTTGTTGTAGCGGGTGCGTTCCGGCAGCGCCAGGAAGGCCTCGATCACCACCCGGTCGAGCAGCCGGAAATCGCCGGCGTTGGGCACGAAGCGCATGTCGGCCACGGCATTCAGCACGGCGTAGAAGGCGTGGGCGGAACTGCGCCGCAGGAACGAGTCGGTGTCGCGGTCGGCGTGCACCGCCACCACGGTCTCGTAGCCTTCGCGCCATTTCTGCAGCATCTGCGGGATCAGTTCAGGCGGGTCCTGCAGGTCGGCGTCCAGGGTGATCGCGCAGGCGCCGCGGCAGTGCCGCAGGCCGGCGGTGAGGGCGGCTTCCTTGCCGAAATTGCGCGACAGGTCGATGACGCGCAGCTGCGGCGTCGACTGCTGCAGCCGCAGCAGGTGCTGCAACGTGTCGTCGGCGCTGCCGTCGTTGACCACCACGATCTCGAAGCTGCCGGCCGCCCCGCTCACGATGGGCAGCAGGGTGCCGAACAGGGTGTCCAGGGTGGCGCTTTCGTTGTGCACCGGGATCACTAGGCTGACCTCGGGAGAGGCGCCCCCGCCCGGCGGGCTCTGTGGCCAGGTTGCGGCGTTCACGTCGCGTCTGCCGTGCCGGAGCGCAGCGGCACATGGGTCCATCGCGTGTTCATCGGGCTCCTTCGCGGCCAACTGCCGTGTTCAGGATTATCCTAGAAACGGCAGTTGGGGATCGGACCCAGGATTGATTGGGCGGCGATCCCGCAGCGAGGGATGGCGCCGGCCTGGAGCGAAACCCATGGTGGTTCCATGGGTTTCGCGAAGGCCAAGCCAGACCCGCGAGGGGCGCCGAGCGCCGATCCAGCGGGAGAAGCATTCACCCAGGTGGTGAAACCCACACCTTCGCAAATTCGTGATCACCTCAACCAACTTGCGGCTTCTCCCGCGGCCAACTGCCGTTTCTAGGATTATAGGTGGCTGCGGACGCGCTGCCGGAAACGCGCCCGGGCGCGCTATATTGACCCCGGACAAAAGCCGGCCGGGACCGGTTCCACCCACACGGGGCTTCATGAGCACTGCAGCCGCACCGCGCAAAAGCGATTCCGTCCGTTCCGGGCTGAGCCTTCACGGCAAGCTGGTGCTGGCCTACGGCACCATCCTGCTGATGTTCGCGCTGACCTGCCTGCTGGTATTCGCCAACTACCAGGACCTCGCCGACGCCCGCGCCTTGGTGACGCACACCTATACCGTCATCGACCGCCTGGACCAGCTCAAGTCCGCCGCGCTGCAGCAGCAGGTCGACCTGGTCAACTACGCGGTATCGCGCAAGCAGAACTACCTGTCGGGCTTCCAGGCGGCCCGGGAGGAGTTCGAGCGCGGCGCCCAGGAACTGCGTCAGCTCACGCTGGACAACCCCTCGCAGCAGCGGCGCCTGGACCGCATCGCCGCCTTGCTCAACGCCTGGAGCGCCACGGTGGCCCGGCCGATCCTGGAAGCGGATTCCGCTTCGGCCGGGCGCGCCGCCACCGCGGCGGCGGCCACCGAGTACGGTCACGACGACATCGAGCAGCTCTACGCCCTGCTGCAGGACGCGGCCCAGGACGAGCTTGGCCTGCTGCGCCAGCGCAGCGGTACCGTCGACAGCGGCACCCGCCGCTTCGAGTACACGGTGCTGGCCATGCTGCTGGCCGGCATGCTGGTGGGCGGCGCCGCGGTGCTGATCACCCGCCGCCAGATCACCGATCCGGTCGTGCGTCTCACCGCCCTGATGGACCGGCTGGCCGGCGGCGACACCGACTTCGAGGTGCCGAATACCCGGCAGCGCGACGAGATCGGCGCCATGGCGCGCGGCATCGCCAGCTTCCGCGACGTCAAGCTGGCGGCCGACCGCGATAACTGGGTGCGGCAGCACCTGCTCGACATCAATATCGGCCTGCAGACCGCCACCACGGTGGACGACTTCGCCGAGGTGATGCTGTCCAGCGTGTGCTACCTGCTCAAGGCGGGATATGGCGCATTCTTCTGCTGGGAGGAGGCCCGGCAGGAACTGGTGCTGCGCGCCGGCTTCGGTTATTCGGGCCACGAGGGCTTGCCGGAGTGCTTCAAGCTCGGCCAGGGCCTGGTCGGGCAGTGCGCCCGCGACCGCAAGCCGAACCTGCTGACGCCGGTGCCGGAGGGCTACCTGCGAGTGGGCTCGGCGCTGGGCAGCGCGGCGCCGACCTGCCTGCTGCTCTACCCCCTGCAGGCGCGCGGTGTGCTGGGGGTGATCGAGCTGGCCGCGTTCGAGCTGCCCCGCGCCGAGCAGGACCGCCTGATGAAGGAGCTGCTGGAGAGCGCCGGCCTGCAGCTCGACGCCCTCACCAACGCCGCCAGGACCGGCCAGCTGCTGGAGCGGGCGCAGGCGCACGCCGAGGAATTGCAGGCGTCGGAGGAGGAGCTGCGCGCCACCAACGACGCCCTGCAGGACAAGAACCGCCTGCTGGAGGAGCAGCATGCGCGGCTGCAGGAGTCGGAGGCCGCGCTCACCGCCCAGGCCGAGGAGCTGCGCGCCATCAACGAGGAGCTCGAAGAGACCGGCCGCGGGCTCAACGAGGCCAACGACGAGCTGCGCCAGACCCGCGGCGCGCTGGAGCAGAAGGCGGCGGAACTGGAGCGGGCCAGCCGGTACAAGAGCGAGTTCCTGGCCAACATGTCGCACGAGCTGCGCACCCCCCTCAATAGCGTGTTGATCCTGGCCAAGACCCTGGCCGACAACGAGGAGCGCAATCTCGACGCCGACCAGGTCGAAGCGGCACGCGTGATCCACGACAGCGGCACCCACCTGCTGGAGCTGATCAACGACATCCTGGACCTGTCGAAAGTGGAGGCAGGCAAGACCACCGTGCTGGTCGAGGAGCTGCCGCTCGCCCACATCCTCGCCACCTGCGAGGGCCGCTTCCGTCCGGTGGCCAAGCAGCGCGGCCTGGCGCTCAAGGTGGAGCCGGCGACCGACCTGCCGCAGTCGCTGCACACCGATTCCGCCAAGCTGCAGCAGGTGCTCACCAACCTGTTGTCGAACGCTTTCAAGTTCACCGAGCGCGGACGCGTGACGCTGCGCGTGCAACGGCCGGAGGCGGCTCCGCCCGGCGCGCCGCTGCTGTCGCCGGCCGCGGCGGTGGTGTTCGAGGTGCAGGACACCGGCATCGGCATCCCGGCCGACAAGGCGGAAAAGATCTTCGCGCCGTTCGAGCAGGTGGACGCCTCCACCTCGCGCAAGTACGGCGGCACCGGCCTGGGGCTCGCCATCAGCCGCAGCCTCGCGCGCCTGCTCGGCGGCGACCTGACGGTGTCGAGCACCCCGGGACATGGTTCGGTGTTCCGCCTGTACCTGCCGGAGCGCGCGGTATCCGAGGGCGCCCCCGCCGACCGGCCACCCCCGACGGAAGCGGTGGCAGCGCCGGCACCGGCGCCGGCCGCGACGCCGGCAGCCAAGGCCTCGGCGGCGACGGGTGCGCCCGCCCTGCTGGTGATCGAGGACGACAAGGTGTTCGCCAAGGTACTGGCCGGAATGGTGCAGAAGCGCGGCTACCGCGCGCTGCTGGCGCACGATGCGGCGAGCGGCTTGGCGCTGGCGCGGGAGCTGCCCGCCGCCATCCTGCTCGACATCCACCTGCCCGACCTGGACGGCTGGTCGGTGCTGCAGAAGCTCAAGTCCGACGCCGCCACCCGCCACATCCCGGTCCACATCGTCTCCGGCGCCGACGAGACCGCGCGCGGCTTCGAGCTGGGCGCGGTGGGCTATCTGGTGAAACCGGTGAGCAAGGCCTCGATCAACCAGGCGCTGGACCAGGTGGCGCGCGAGGCGGTGCCGCCGCCGGAGCGCGAGCTGCTGGTGGTCGGCGGCGACGACGCCATGCGCGCCTCGATCCTGGAGCACCTGGCGCCCGAGCATACCGGCGTCGAAACCGAGGCCACCGGCGCCGCCGGCCTGGCCCGGCTGGCGCGCGGCGGCTGCGACTGCCTGGTGCTCGGCTTCAGCCTGCCGGACATGACCGCTCCCGAATTCCTCGAACGCGCCGCGCAGCAAGGTCCGCTGCCGCCGGTGGTGGTGTACGCCGAGTGCGAACTCGGCCCCGACGAGCTGCTGCGCCTGCGCGCCCACACCGACAGTATCGTGGTGCGCGGCGGCCGTTCGCAGGAACGCCTGCTGGACGAGGTGAGCCTGTTCCTGCACAGCCTGCGCACGCCGGCCGGGCGTGCCTTCGCCGTGCAGGCGCAGACCGAGGCGGCCGATCTCGCCGGCCGCACCGTGCTGGTGGTGGACGACGACATGCGCAACATCTTCGCCCTGTCCAAGGTGTTGCGCGCGCGCGGCCTCAACGCCCTGATGGCGCAGGACGGGCAGAAGGCGCTGGCCCAGCTGGAGCAGCGCAACGGCAAGATCGACGCGGTGCTGATGGACATCATGATGCCGGGCATGGACGGCTACGAGACCACCCGGCGCATCCGCAGCCGGCCCGCCTGGGCCGGCATCCCGATCATCGCCGTCACCGCCAAGGCCATGCCCGGCGACCGCGAGAAGTGCCTGGAAGCCGGCGCCAACGACTATCTGTCGAAGCCGGTCGACGTCGACCGCCTGCTGTCGCTGTTGCGCACCTGGATTCCGGGCGTATAGGAGCTGCCGTGGCGGAGGGCGACGCCGAGGAACGCGAAATCCTGGCCTTCGTGCAGGCGCTCAAGCGGCTGCACGGCTACGACTTCAGCCAGTACGCGCCGGCCTCGTTCAAGCGGCGGCTGCGCGCCCTGCGCGCGCGTTGCGGCGCGGACTCGATCGCCGGGCTGGGCCGGCGGCTGGAGCGCGAGCCGGCTTTCCTGCGCCAGGTGCTGTCGGGCCTGTCGGTGCCGGTGTCCGAGATGTTCCGCGACCCCTGGGTGTTCCAGGCCCTGCGCCGCGACGTGCTGCCCGTCCTCGCCTCCTATCCGCGCATCCACATCTGGCAGGCCGGCTGCGCCCACGGCGAGGAGGTCTATTCGCTGGCGATCCTGCTGCAGGAGGAAGGTCTCTACGACAAGTCGCAGATCTTCGCCACCGATTTCAACGACGTCGCCCTGGAGGAAGCCGCCGAAGGCATCTACCCCGCGGCCAGCGCGCGCACCTACGCCGAGAACTACCTGCAGGCCGGCGGCCGCGGCTCGCTGTCGCAGTACTTCCACGCCCGTTACGAGCGGATCAAGTTCGAGGAGTCGCTCAAGCGCAACATCACCTTCGCCGGCCATAACCTGGGCACCGACGGCGTGTTCGCCGAGGTGCAGCTGATCCTGTGCCGCAACGTGCTGATCTACTTCAACGACACCCTGCAGGACCGCGTGTTGCGGCTGTTCCGCGACAGCTTGGTGCACAAGGGCTTCCTCTGCCTGGGCGCCAAGGAAACGCTGGCGCGGACGCCGGTGGAGCGCGACTTCGAGTGCTTCGATGCGCAGGCCCGGATCTACCGGCGCGGCAGCGCCTAAGGCATGGAATTGTCCAGCGGTTCCCCTGGGCGCGTCGTCGCCATCGCCGCTTCCTCCGGCGGCGTGGCCGCGCTGGGCGAAGTGCTGCGCGCCCTGCCGGCGGACTACCCCTGGCCGGTGATCGTGCTGCTGCACAACAGCGACGCCTATCCCGGCAGCCGGCTCGACCAGCTGCTGGGCCGGGCCTGCGCCCTGCCGGTGCGGGAGGCGGAGGCACGCCTGCCGCTGGCGGCGGGTATCGTGTACCTGGCGCCGGCCGGGTATCATCTGCTGGTGGAACAGGATTTGCGATTCGCTCTCTCCGTGGACCAGAAAGTGGCCTACGTGCGCCCCTCCGCCGACGTTTTGTTCGACAGCCTGGCCGACGCCTGCGGCGCCGCCGCCGTGGGCGTGATCCTCACCGGCTCCAACGAGGACGGTGCCGCCGGCCTGACGGCGATCCGCGCGCGCGGCGGGCTCGCCATCGTGCAGGATCCGAGCGAGGCGCAGGCGCCGCAGATGCCGGAGGCGGCGCTGCGCCTGGCCAGCGCCGAGGTGCTGGACCTGGCCGGCATCGGTGTCCGGCTGGCGGCCCTGCCCGGGGCCCCGGCTTGAGCGAAATCGCGCTGCCCCGCCCCAAGGTCCTGGTGGTGGACGACACGCCGGCCAACCTGCTGGTGATGCGCAAGCTGCTGGCCAAGGTCGACGCCGACCTGGTGGAGGCGCACAGCGGCAACGCCGCCCTGTCCGCCACGCTCGACCACGAATTCGCCCTGGTGCTGCTCGACGTGCAGATGCCGGACATGGACGGTTTCGAGGTGGCCGGGTTCCTGTCGCAGGAGGAGACCACGCGCGACACGCCGATCATCTTCGTCACCGCCGCCTATGCCGACGACATGAACCGCATCAAGGGCTACGGCAGCGGCGCCGTGGACTACATCATCAAGCCCATCAACGACGTCATCCTGCTGTCCAAGGTACGGGTGTTCCTCGACCTCTACCGGGGCCGGCAGGAGCTGCGGCGGCTGTTGAGCGAGCTGGACCAGCGTAACCGCGAGTTGCAGAAGGAGGTGGCGCGGCGGCGCAAGCTGGAGGAGATGGCCCGTCACCAGGCCATGCACGATCCCCTGACCGGCCTGCCCAACCGCATCCTGTTCCTCGACCGCCTGCAGAAATCCCTGGCGCGCGCCGAGCGTCACCAGGGCAACTGCGCCGTGTTCTACATCGACATCGACGACTTCAAGCCGGTCAACGACCGCTACGGCCACCACGCCGGCGATGCGCTGCTCAAGGCCCTGGCCGAGCGCATGGCCGACGCGATGCGCAAGGTGGACACGGTGGCGCGGCTGGGCGGTGACGAGTTCGGCGTGATCCTGGAGGAGCCGTCCGATCCGGCCGATGCCTTCGTCACCGCGCAGCGGCTGGGCGAGATCGTGCGCAAGCCCTACCTGCTCGAGCTGGGCGACCGCGCCGAGCCGCTGGAGGTGGAGATCGGCACCAGCATCGGCGTGGCGATCTATCCGCAGCAGGCGGGCGATCTGGACGGGCTGGTCCGCGCCGCCGATACCGCCATGTACCGGGCCAAGAGAAACGGCAAGAACCAATGCCTGGTGGCCGAGTGAACGGCCCTCGCGGGACGCCCGGGCGTCTTTCGGACCGGCGCGAGCAAGTTTGAATGAACACTTGTACACTCACCGGAGCGCCCTGAAGGCGCCAGTTTTCGGCCAATGGCAAAGACCGGGGCTTTGCCGAGAATCGCCGCCCGTCATTCTCCCCCGTTGTCCCGCCCTCCCCATGCCTGCCTACAAAGCGCCTTTGCGCGACATGCGTTTTCTGATGAACGAAGTGTTCGACTATCCCGGACACTACGCCAAGCTTGCCAACGGCAAGGACGCCGATCCGGACACGGTCGGCGCGATCCTCGAAGAGTGTGCACGGTTCTGTGAGGAGGTGCTGTCGCCCCTCAATCTTTCCGGCGACGAGGAAGGCTGCCATTTCAACAACGGCGAGGTGAAGACGCCCAAGGGCTTCAAGGAGGCCTACGACCAGTACGTGGCCGGCGGCTGGCAGGGCTTGTCGCACCCCACCGAGTACGGCGGCCAGGGCCTGCCGATGTCGATGGGCCTGATCAAGTCGGAGATGATGGGCGCGGCCAACTGGTCGTTCACCATGTACCCGGGACTGTCGCTGGGCGCGATGAACACCATCATGCAGTACGCCCCGCAGGAGCTGACCCGCGTCTACCTGCCGCCGCTGACCGAGGGCCGCTGGAGCGGCACCATGTGCCTGACCGAGCCGCAGTGCGGCACCGACCTGGGCCAGGTCAAGACCAAGGCCGAACCGCAGGCCGACGGCACCCACCGCATTACCGGCACCAAGATCTTCATCTCCGCCGGCGAGCACGACCTGGCGGAGAACATCGTGCACGTGGTGCTGGCGCGCCTGCCGGACGCGCCGCCGGGCACCCGCGGCATCTCGCTGTTCATGGTGCCCAAGCTGACGGTCAACGCCGACGGCAGCCTCGGCGGCCACAACGGTGTGGTGTGCAGCGCCATCGAGCACAAGATGGGGATCAAGGCCTCCGCCACCTGCGTGATTAATTTCGAGAGCGCCGTCGGCCACCTGATCGGGGAGCCCAACAAGGGCCTGGAAGCCATGTTCACCTTCATGAACACGGCCCGCATCGGCACCGCGGTGCAGGGCATCGCCCACGCCGAGCTGTCCTACCAGGGCGCGCTGGCCTACGCCAAGGAACGCCGCTCCATGCGCGCGCTGTCCGGCAAGAAGGAGCCGGACAAGGTGGCGGACGCCATCATCCACCACGCCGACGTGCGCCGCATGCTGCTGACGCAGAAGGCGATCGCCGAGGGCGGCCGCGCCATGGTCTATTTCACGGCCCAGTATGCCGACCACATGGTCAACGGCATCCTGGAAAACGACCAGGAGAAGTACAAGCTGTGGGACGACAAGCTCGGCTTCTTCACGCCCATCCTCAAGGGCTTCCTCACCGAGATGGGGCTGGAGGCGGCCAACCTGGGCGTGCAGGTGTTCGGCGGCCACGGCTATATCCGGGAACACGGCATGGAGCAGATCGTGCGCGACGCCCGCATCGCCACGCTCTATGAAGGGACCACCGGCATCCAGGCGCTGGACCTGCTCGGACGCAAGGTGCTGGTGATGACGCGCGGCAAGGCCGTGCGCGAATTCACCGGGCATATCGCCAAGTTCGCGCTGGAACACATGGGCAACCCCAAGCTGCGCGGCTACGCCGCCGAGCTGGCCCGGCTGGTGGCACAGTGGAACCTGCTCACCATGCGCATCATGCTCACCGCGCGCAAGGACCGCGACATCGTCAGCGCCGCCAGCTACCACTTCCTGATGTTCTCCGGGTACGTCACCATGGCGTACTTCTGGGCTTTGCAGGCCGCGGTGGCCAGCCGCAAGCTGGCGGAGGGCGGGGCGGAGAAGCCGGAGTTCTACCGCGCCAAGCTGTACACGGCGCGCTTTTACTTCGATCACGTGCTGCCGCGTGCCAAGGGTCATGCCACCTCGATGACCAAGCCGACCAAGTCGCTGATGAAGATGCCGCTGGAGAGTTTCACCTTCGAGTGAGACGCACCGTTTCGGTGCGATGTGGGGCAGGGCACAGGCTGGGTCGCGACGAGCGGGACCCGGCCTGCTGCGCATGCTAAGGCCTTGCCGCTATTGAGTTTATTCGCTACCCCGGCCGGCGCGCTTCACACAACGATTTTCTCCTTGTAACAAAACTGTCATCTCTGGTCCGTAAGCTGGGACACTGGGAGCGAAGTGCCTCCAGCCCCTTAATAACTTTACGAATCCCGTGGTTTTGCACAGGAGATTTACGTGACCCTGATGAAGCACACCCTGCTGCGCAGCGCACTGCTCGGCGCCGTCGCCGCCCTGGCAGCTCCCGCCGCGTTCGCCGCCGACCTCTCCGGTGCGGGCGCCACCTTCCCGTACCCGATCTATTCCAAGTGGGCCGCCACCTACAAGGACAAGACCGGCACCGGCCTCAACTACCAGTCCATCGGTTCCGGCGGCGGCATCAAGCAGATCAAAGCCAAGACCGTCACCTTCGGCGCCACCGACAAGCCGCTGGAGAGCAAGGAACTCGACGAGTCCGGGCTGACCCAGTTCCCCGCCATCGTCGGCGGCGTGGTGCCGGTGGTCAACCTCAAGGGCGTTGCACCGGGCGAGCTGACGCTTGACGGTGCCACCCTGGCCGACATCTTCCTCGGCAAGGTGAAGTCCTGGAACGACGCCGAGATCCAGAAGCTCAATCCCAAGGCCAAGCTGCCGGCCACGCTGATCGCGGTGGTGCACCGTTCCGACGGCTCCGGCACCACCTTCCTGTTCACCAATTACCTGTCGCAGAACAGCGCGGAGTGGAAGGACAAGGTGGGCGCCGCCACCGCGGTGGAATGGCCCGCCGGTATTGGCGCCAAGGGCAATGAAGGCGTCGCCGGCATCGCCGGCCAGACCGATGGCGCCATCGGCTACGTCGAGTACGCCTACGCCAAGCAGAACAAGATGACCTACACCAGGATGATCAACAAGGACGGCAAGACAGTCGAGCCCAAGTTGTCGACATTCCAGGCCGCCGCCGCCAACGCCGACTGGGCCAACGCCCCCGGTTTTTATCTGGTCCTGACCAACCAGCCGGGCGCGGAAAGCTGGCCGATCACCGGCGCCAGCTTCATCCTCGTCTACAAGAAGGCCGACGATGCCGCCGAGCTGGACGCGCTCAAGTTCTACGACTGGGCCTTCAAGAATGGCCAGAAGGCGGCCGAGGAGCTGGATTATGTGCCGCTGCCGGCCAAGGTGGTGGACTTGATCGAGGCTTCCTGGAAGGCCAGCATCAAGGACGCAGCGGGGATGTCGATCTGGAAGTAATCGCCGCAATCAAGCAGGCGCAAGGGCCGGCGGTGCCGGCCCTTGCGTTTGATGTCAGACTCAGGGTTGTACCGTGAATTCCAGCGCCCACGTGGCTTCCTATTCCGATCCGGTAGAAATACCCGCCTCGATCCTGCGCCGCAACAACATGTGGGATGCGTTGCTGCGCAACGCCACGCGCACGGCCGCACTCACCGTGCTGGTGCTGCTGGGCGGCGTGATCGCCTCGCTGGTGCAAGGTTCGGTCCCCGCGATCAAGGCGTTCGGCTTCGGCTTTCTGACCAGCTCCAGCTGGAACCCGGTCACCGAGAAATTCGGCGCCCTGCCGGCGATCTACGGCACCCTGGTCACCTCCATCATCGCCATGGTGATCGGCGTGCCGGTGAGCCTCGGCATTGCCGTCTTCATCACCGAGCTGTGCCCGCCCAGGCTGAAGCGTCCGATCAGCACCGCCATCGAGCTGCTGGCCGGCGTGCCCAGCATTATTTACGGCATCTGGGGCCTGTTCGTGCTGGCGCCGTTCCTGCAGGAACACGTGCAGCCGATCCTGATCGCCCTGTTCGGCCACGTGCCGCTGTTCAATATGATCTTCGCCGGGCCGCCCTACGGTATCGGCGTGCTCACTGCCGGCGTCATCCTCAGCGTGATGGTGCTGCCGTACATCACCTCGGTGTCGCGCGACGTGTTCGAGACGGTGCCGACCGTGCTCAAGGAATCGGCCTACGGCCTCGGCTGCACCACCTGGGAGGTGGTGCGCAACATCGTGCTGCCGTACGCCCGCACCGGCGTGGTCGGCGGCGTCATGCTCGGCCTGGGCCGCGCTCTCGGCGAAACCATGGCGGTGACCTTCGTCATCGGCAACGCCCACAAGATCGCCAGTTCCATCCTCGCGCCCGGCACCACCATCTCGGCCAGCATCGCCAACGAATTCACCGAGGCCGAGGGCGATCTCTACAGCTCCGCCCTGATCGAGCTGGGGCTGATCCTGTTCGTCATCACTTTCGTCGTCCTCGCCTGCGCCCGCATGATGCTGGCGCGTGTGGAGGCCAGGTCCGGCAGCCGCGTATGATCGACCAACTGCGCTATCACCGCCGCCGCGCCGTCAATGGCGTGGTGATGGGCTTGGCCGGCGCGGCCGCGGTCTCCGGCCTGCTGATCCTCGGCATCATCCTGGGCACCCTGCTGTACGAAGGGTTCAGCGGCCTCAGCCTGCGCGTCTTCACCGAGTCCACGCCGACCGCCGGCAGCCCCGGCGGCCTGCTCAACGCCATCTACGGCAGCGTGCTGATGACCATCCTGGGCACCGCACTAGGCGCGCCGATCGGCATCCTGGCCGGCACCTATATGGCCGAGTACGGCCGCAACACGCGGCTCACCATGACGGTGCGCTTCATCAACGACATCCTGCTGTCGGCGCCGTCCATCGTCATCGGCATGTTCATCAACGTGGTGGTGGTGTACCGCATGCACCACTTCTCCGCCTGGGCCGGCGGCATCGCCCTGGCGTTCCTGGTGCTGCCGGTGGTGGTGCGCACGACCGAGGACATGCTGCTGCTGGTACCGAACACGTTGCGCGAGGCGGCGTCCGCCATCGGCTCGCCGCGCTGGCTGGTCATCCTGAACGTGTCGTACCGCGCGGCCCGCGCCGGCATGATCACCGGCGTGCTGCTGGCGGTGGCGCGCATCACCGGCGAAACCGCGCCGCTGCTGTTCACCGCCCTCAACAACCAGTTCATGAGCACCAACATGAACGCGCCGATGGCGAACCTGCCGGTGGTGATCTACAACTTCGCCAACAGCCCCTACCCGGACCTGCACCAGCTGGCGTGGACCGCCGCCCTGCTGATCACGTTCACCGTGCTGGCCCTCAACATCAGCGCCCGTTCGCTGGCGACCTCCAGGTTCAAGGAATCATGAACGACCCAATCATCCCCGGCGGCGGCGTTACGGTGCAGAAGCCGCAACTTGCCGCCCGCGAAAGCGGCGAGGCCAGGACGGCCCTGCACGAGAAAGTGTCCGTCCGCGACGTGTCGTTCTTCTACGGCGAATCCAAGGCCCTGAAGAGCGTCAACATGCCGGTGTACGAGCGCAAGGTCACCGCGCTGATCGGCCCGTCCGGCTGCGGCAAGTCGACCCTGCTGCGCATCTTCAACCGCATGTACGATCTCTACCCCAAGCAGCGCGCCGAAGGGGAGATCCTGTTCGACGGCAAGAACATCCTCGACCCCAAGCAGGACCTCAACCTGCTGCGGGCGCGCATCGGCATGGTGTTCCAGAAGCCGACGCCGTTCCCGATGTCGATCTACGACAACATCGCCTTCGGCATCCGCTTGTACGAGCGCCTGCCCAAGTCCGAGATGGACGACCGCGTGGAGAGCGCGCTCAAGCGCGCCGCGCTGTGGGACGAGGTCAAGAACAAGCTCGGCGGCTCCGGCCTCGGCCTGTCCGGCGGCCAGCAGCAGCGCCTGTGCATCGCCCGCACCATCGCCGTGCGGCCGGAAGTGGTGCTGCTGGACGAGCCGACCTCGGCGCTGGATCCGATCGCCACCGCCAAGGTGGAGGAGCTGATTTACCAGCTCAAGCACGACTACACCATCGCCATCGTCACCCACAACATGCAGCAGGCGGCCCGCGTGGCGGACTACACCGCCTTCATGTACCTGGGCGAGCTGGTGGAGTTCGGCGAAACCCGGCAGGTGTTCACCAAGCCGGCCAAGTCGAAGACCGAGGATTACATCACGGGCCGCTTCGGCTGAGAGTCCGCGTGGGCGATGACCTGGGTCATCGCCTGCCAGGCTGCGCCGGGGTTGCTGGCGTGATGCCGTTTTTTCCCAGCGTCCCAATCCGCAACGGCGACGCCGGGTTTCCGCTACGCTGCAACCCGGTCCACGATATCGGGTCCCGTTCGGTTTGTCCGGCCGGCCATCAAATCCCATTGCACGAGGCGAACCATGTCGCACTGGTACCAAGACAACTCCAAATCCATCGGCCATACCCCGCTGATCCGCCTCAACCGCATCATCGCCGGCGGCAAGGCCACGGTGCTGGCCAAGATCGAGGGGCGCAACCCGGCATACTCGGTGAAGTGCCGCATCGGCGCGGCCATGATCTGGGACGCGGAGCAGAAGGGCCTGCTCGGTCCCGGCAAGGAACTGGTGGAGCCGACCAGCGGCAATACCGGCATCGCGCTCGCCTTCGTGGCGGCGGCGCGCGGCATCCCGCTCACCCTGACCATGCCGGAGACGATGAGCATCGAGCGGCGCAAGCTGCTGATCGCCTATGGCGCCAGGCTGGTGCTGACCGAGGGGCCGAAGGGCATGCCCGGGGCGGTGGCCAAGGCCGAGGAGATCGCCGCCTCCGATCCGAAGTACGTGCTGCTGCAGCAGTTCAAGAACCCGGCCAACCCGGCCATCCACGAAACCACCACCGGGCCGGAGATCTGGGACGATACCGATGGCGCGGTGGACGTCTTCATCTCCGGCGTCGGCACCGGCGGCACCATCACCGGCGTGTCGCGCTATCTCAAGCACACCCGCGGCAAAGCCATCCGCGTGGTGGCGGTGGAGCCCACCGCCAGCCCGGTGCTGACCCAGCGCCGTGCCGGCGAGCCCCTCAAGCCCTCGCCGCACAAGATCCAGGGCATCGGCGCCGGCTTCGTGCCGGACGTGCTTGACCTGTCGCTGGTGGACGACATCGAGCAGGTGAGCAACGAGGACGCGGTGACCTATGCCCGCCGCCTCGCCCGCGAGGAAGGCATCATCTCCGGGATTTCCAGCGGCGCGGCGGTCGCCGTGGCGGACCGCTTGGCGCAGCGGCCGGAGAACTCCGGCAAGACCATCGTGGTGATCCTGCCGGATTCGGGCGAGCGCTATCTCAGCTCGGTGCTGTTCGAAGGGATCTTCGACGCTTCCGGGCAGGCGGTGGAGGCAGCGGGCTGAGCCGTCGTTTTCGCGCGCGAGACAGGTTCTACTCGGTCATCCGCGGATACATGCGGGTGGCGATGACCGTGACAATGGCCGAGGCGAGGGTCAGGGCGGCGAAGTCCCGGCCAAGGCCGAGCGTGCTGGCGCCGCCCTGCAGCATCATGGCGCGCAGCCCGTCCACTTCGTAGGACAGCGGGTTCAGCCTGGACACCACCTTCAGCCACTGCGGCATCAGGTCGATCGGATAGATTGCGTTGCTGGCGAAAAAGATCGGCATGGTCAGCACCTGGCCGATGCCCATGAAGCGCTCGCGTGTTTTCACGATGCAGGCGATGATGAGGGAAAAGGTCGAAAACAGGCCGGAGCCGAGCACGATCAACAGCACCACCACCACGAAATGGGCAGGGTCCAGGCTGAGCTTCACGCCGATCACGGCGGCGCAGACATAGATCACGATCGCCTGCGACAGCCCGCGGACGCTGGACGAGAGCGCCTTGCCGACGACCAGCGCGCTGCGTGGCGCCGGACTCACCATGTAACGGTGCAGCACGCCCAGGTCGCGTTCCCAGATGGCGGAGATGCCGTAGAAGATCGCGACGAAGAGCACGCTCTGGGCCAGGATGCCCGGCGCCAGGAAGTCCAGGTAGGGGATGCCGCCGGAGGCCAGGCCGCGCACGCGCGCCATCACGTTGCCGAACAGCACCAGCCACAGCACGGGCTGGATGGCGCGCGTCGCCAGTTCCCAGGGATCGTGCCGCAGCTTGCGGATCTCGGCGTCGGCGACGGCGAAAACCTGCGTCCAATAGTCGGCGACGCGCAGCGGGATCGGGCGCGAAGGCGGTCGGTCAGGAATGGGCGATGGTGCCGCGCCGGGTCTGTCGGACGTCACTGTAGCCTCCTTCGTGCCCAATCGTCCCGCCGGTAAGCCGTTCGAACGCATCGTCCAGCGTCGCCCCCGGTCCCACGGCTGCCTTCAACTCGGCCGGCGTGCCCTCGGCCGCGATGCGTCCCGCGTGCAGCACCGCGATGCGGTCGCACAGGGTTTCGGCCTCGTCCATCAGATGCGTCGTCACCACCAGCGCCGCGCCGGTTTCCCGCCGCAATTCGGCGACGTGGTTCCACACCGCGTGGCGCCCGCTCGGATCGAGCCCGACGGTAGGTTCGTCCATAAAGATGACTTGCGGGCGGTGCAGGGTGCTCTGCGCGATCTCCAGGCGGCGGATCATGCCGCCGGAGTAGCCGCGCACCAGGCGATCACGCACCTCGGACAGGCCCATCATCGCCAGCGCCGCCCCGATCCGCTGCTTTCTCTCCCCGCGCGGGATCAGGTACAGGCGCGCGGACAGCAGCAGGTTCTCGTAGCCGGTGAGTTCGCCGTCGGCGGACAGCAACTGCGGCACGTAGCCGATGCAGCGGCGCACCTGCGCCGGCTGGCGGACCACATCGTAACCCGCCACCCGGGCCGTGCCCGACGAAGGTGGCAGCAGGGTGGTCAGCATCTTGATCAGCGTGCTTTTGCCCGCGCCGTTCGGCCCGATCAGGCCGAAAATCTCGCCGGGCCGGACCGCGAGCGAGACACCGTCCACTGCGGTGATGTCTCCGAAGCATCGGCTCAGTGCCAGGGTTTCGACGGTGTTGCTCATGGGGCGTGCTGGTGGTTCATGCCGTGACCGGCGCACCTCATCGTAACCGGCCTACTTCACCCACTGCCTCGCATTCACGAACATCCGGAACCACGGCGTCTTGTCCTCCCAGCGCTGCGGCCACCAGGAGCCGGTGGTGCCGGCCACCGTGCGTTCCGGATGCGGCATCAGGATGGTCACACGTCCGTCTTCGTTGCACAGGCCGGTGACGCCTTCCACCGCGCCGTTCGGATTCTGCGGATAGCGCGTGGCGGTCCGGCCTTGATTGTCGACGAAGCGCAGCGCGAGCTGTTCGTGCTTGTGCAGCACGGCAAGATCCTGCGGCTTGGTGAACTCGGGCCGGCCTTCGCCGTGCGCCACCGCCACCGGCAGGCACGAGCCGGCCATGCCGGCGAAGAACAAGGAACGGCTCTCCTGGACTTCCACCATCGTCCAGCGCGCCTCGAACTGCTCCGAACGGTTGCGGCGGAACAACGGCCAGTGGCCGGCGCCGGGCACGATTTCCTGCAGTGCGGCGAACATCTGGCAGCCGTTGCACACGCCCAGTGCGAAGCGGTCGGGGCGCGCCAGAAAGGCCTGGAACTGGTCGCGGGCGCGGCCGTTGAAGAGGATCGACTTGGCCCAGCCCTGGCCGGCGCCGAGCACGTCGCCGTAGGAGAAGCCGCCGCAGGCGACCAGCCCGGCGAAGTCGTCGAGTGTGAGCCGGCCCTCGAGGATGTCGCTCATGTGCACGTCGATGCTGTCGAAGCCGGCGGCCTGGAAGGCGTAGGCCATCTCGATATGGCCGTTGACGCCCTGCTCGCGCAGGATGGCCACGCGCGGGCGGGACAGCGAGAGGCCGGGAGGCGAAAGGCGGGAGGCGGGAGACGGGAACGTCAACAGCAGGGACAGGCCGGGGTCCGTGGGATCGCCGACGGACTCGAATTCCTCTTGCGCGCAGTCGGGGGCGTCGCGCAGTGCCGCCAGGCAGTAGCTGGTCTCAGCCCAGGTCTTGTGCAGCTGCGTGCGTGGTGCGCTGTAGATCTCACGGCCGGCGCTGCGGATGACGATGCGGTCGTCGTTCGTGGGCTGGCCCAGGTCCGCCACCGTAAGGCCGGCAGCGGCGATGCGCGCGCCGATGGGGTGCGCATCGGCGGCGCGCACCTGCAACAGCATGCCCAGCTCCTCGGTAAACAGGGCGGCATGGGGCTCGCCGTTCAGACCAGCGAGATCGATGTCGATGCCGCAACGGCCGGCGAAGGCCATCTCGCACAGGCTGGCGAACAGGCCGCCGTCGCTGCGGTCGTGGTAGGCGAGCAGGGCCTGCTCGGCCATCAGCTGCTGCACCAGGCCGAAGGCGGCCTTGAGCTGCTGCGGCTGCTCGAGGTCCGGTGCCGCGTGGCCCACCGCGCCGTAGACCTGGGCCAGGGCGGAGCCGCCGAGGCGGTGCTTGCCGTTGCCCAGGTCGATCAGCAGCAGCCGCGTTGCGCCCGCGTCGGTGCGGAGCTGCGGCGTGAGCGAATTGCGCACGTCCTGCACCGGGGCGAAGGCGGAGACCACCAGGGTCAGCGGCGAGGTCTGGGTGCGCGGCTGGCCGTCCTGCTGCCACACCGTGCGCATGGAGAGCGAGTCCTTGCCCACCGGGATGGCCAGGCCGAGCTCGGGGCAGAGCTGCTCGCCGACGGCGCGCACGGTGTCGTACAGCCGCGCGTCCTCGTCGCCGTGGCCGGCGGCCGCCATCCAGTTGGCGGACAGGCGCACCTGGTGCAGGTCGCCGATGTGCGCCGCGGCGATGTTGGTTACCGCCTCGCCCACCGCCATGCGGCCGGAGGCGGGTGCGTCGAGCAGGGCCAGAAGCGGCCGTTCGCCCATAGCCATCGCCTCGCCGGTGGTGGCCTCGAACCCGGTGGCGGTGACGGCGCAGTCGGCCACCGGCACCTGCCAGGGCCCGACCATCTGGTCGCGCACGGTGAGGCCGCCCACGGTGCGGTCGCCGATGGTGATGAGGAAGGTCTTGGCGGCCACCGTGGGGAGGCGCAGCACGCGTACGGCGGCCTCGGCGAGCTCGACGCCGGCGGCGTCGAACGTCGCATGATGCGCCGGCGCGCGGCGCGTGCCGCGTTCCAGCCGCGGCGCCTTGCCGAGCAGCACCGGCATCGGCATGTCGACGGGGGCGGGACCGGTGCGATCGACCACCTGCAGGCGCGTCTCCGCCACGGCCTCGCCGACCATCGCATAGGGGCAGCGCTCGCGGGCGCACATGGCCGCCAGGGTGGCGACCTGGTCGGGCAGCACCGCCAGCACGTAGCGCTCCTGCGACTCGTTGCACCAGATCTCCATCGGCGACAGCGCCGGGTCGGCGCACAGGATGTCGCGCAGGCGGATCTCGCCGCCGCGGCCGTCGGCGTCGATCAACTCGGGCAGGGCGTTCGACAGTCCGCCCGCGCCGACGTCGTGGATCGACAGGATGGGATTGGCCTCGCCCAGCGCCCAGCAGGCGTCGATCACTTCCTGGCAGCGCCGCTCCAGCTCGGGATTGGCGCGCTGCACCGAGGCGAAGTCCAGCTCGGCCGAGCTGCTGCCGGTGGCCATGCTGGATGCGGCCCCGCCGCCCAGGCCGATCAGCATAGCCGGGCCGCCCAGCACCACCAGCCTGGCGCCGGCCGGCACCGCCAGCTTGTTTACGTGGCCGTCGCGGATGTTGCCGTAGCCGCCGGCGATCATCACCGGCTTGTGGTAGCCGCGCAGGCTGCCGTCCGGCAGGCGTGCTTCGAAGGTGCGGAAATAACCGGCCAGGTTGGGGCGGCCGAATTCGTTGTTGTAGGCGGCGGCGCCGATCGGGCCGTCCAGCATGATATGCAGGGCCGAGGCCATCTGCGGCGGACGGCCGAGATCCTGCTCCCATGGCTGCTCGAAGCCGGGGATGCGCAGGTTGGACACGGTGAAGCCGCACAGGCCGGCCTTGGGCCGCGCGCCGCGGCCGGTGGCCGCCTCGTCGCGGATTTCGCCGCCGGCGCCGGTGCCCGCGCCGGGGTGCGGCGAGATGCCGGTGGGGTGGTTGTGCGTCTCCACCTTCATCAGCAGGTGCACCGGCTCGCGGTGCAGCGCGTAGCGCCGGTCCGGTCCGGCGAACAGGCGCGCGGCCGTGGGGCCCGCCACCACCGCGGCATTGTCCTTGTAGGCGGACAGCACGCCCTGCGGCGCGGCGGCGTGACTGAGCTTGATCATCTCGAACAGCGAGCGCGCCTGCGCCTCGCCGTCGATGGTGAAGCGGCCGTTGAAGATCTTGTGGCGGCAATGCTCCGAGTTGATCTGCGCGAACATCATCAGCTCGGCGTCGGTGGGGTTGCGGCCGGCGCCGCGGAAATGCTCCACCAGGTAGTCGATCTCGCCGGCCGACAGCGCCAGGCCCCAGTCGCGGTTCGCCGCTTCCAACGCGGCCTTGCCGCCCCGCAGCAGGTCCACGCTGCGCAGCGGACGCGCCGGCTGGTGGGCGAACACACCGGGCAGATCGCCGGCGCTTTCCACCACGCTTTCGGTCATCGGGTCGTGCAGCTCATGCCACAAGGCGCGGGGCAGGCTGCGGATACCGGAGAACAGGTAGGCGCGTCCGCGCTCGATGCGCAGCACGCCGGCCAAGCCGCAGACGCGGGCGATGTCGGTAGCCTTGCTCGACCAGGGCGACAGCGTGCCCAGGCGCGGCACCACGTACAGCGCGCAGTCGGCGGCCGGCAGCGCCGCGGCGTTGGCGTCGAGCAGGCGTGCCAGCGTGGCGGCGTCGGCCGCTTCGCCTTCGACCAGGAACAGCTCGGCGGTGCGCAGCCCGCTCAGCCCCGGTGCCGAGGGCGCCAGCTGCTGCAGCAGGCGCTCGATGCGAAAGCTGGAAAGGGCGGCGCCGCCGACGAACAATTCAACGCTCATAGTCTGGTTCACCGCAGTTCACGCCAGGCCAGGCCGTCCTGCTGGTGCGCGCAGGTGAGCCACTCCGGCGTGCCGTTGAGCACCCCGGCGGCGGCGCGCAGCGCATGCTGCGGCGTGTTGTTGGTTTCGGAAATATGGGTCAGCACCAGGTGCTGCAGGCGGCTGCGATCAAGCGAGGCCAGCAGGTCCGCCGCCTGCGCGTTGCTGAGGTGGCCGTGGTCGCCGGCCACGCGCCGCTTCAGCGGCGGCGGGTAGGGGCCCTGCCGCAGCATCTCCAGCTCGTGGTTGAATTCCAGCAGCAGCGCGTCGCAGCCCGACAGCACGCGGCGCATGTGGGCGGTGACCGAGCCGGCATCGGTCAGCACCCCGAGCCGGAAGCGGCCGTCGCCGAACACGAATTGGCAGGGTTCGCGGGCGTCGTGCGGCACCGGGTAGGGGCGCACCTGCAGCTCGCCGATACGGAATGGGTCGTGCGGGTTGATGCGCCGGATCAGCTCGCGTGGCGGCTCCTTCCAGCCTGCCACCGAGCCGGCCGTGATCCACACCGGCAGCCGGTAACGTTGCGCCAGCGGCGCCACGCCCGCGATATGGTCGGCGTGCTCGTGGGTTACCAGGATGCCGCTGAGCTCCTCCGCGCGCAGCCCGAGCCGCTCCAGGCGCTGCTCGGTTTCGCGCAGTCCCAGGCCGCAGTCGAGCAGGATGGTGGTGCCGCCGGTGGAGACGACCGCGGCGTTGCCCTTGCTGCCGCTGCCGAGGTAGGCGAAGCGGATCATGGGCTGGCGCCTTCGCGCGCGGCGGCCGCGGCCGGGGCGCGCGGCGCCGGAGATTCACTTCTTATGCTCGCCTCCGCCACTGGTGTAGACCGGGAACGGCATCACTTTGCCGGATTCGCCGCTGCCGGCGTGGATCCTGGCGGCGCCCTGCTTGCTCACCTCGTCGATGCGTACGATGGAGTGGATCGGCACGTAGGTGCGCTCGACGTTGGCGAATTCCGCTTTCAGCTTCTCTTCCGAGGGGTCGACCAGCAGGCTGGTCTTTTCGCCGAACACCAGCTTCTCGATCTCGACGAAGCCGAGCATGCCGCCGTGGCTCACCTTCTGGGCATAGACCTCGTAGACCTGGCCCTGGTTGGCGAAGGTGACGCGGTAAAGGCGCTGCGAGCTCATGGTTTTATTATACCCGCCGGCGGCGCGGCCGATCGCAGGCCGCCCCGCTACTTCGCCGGCGCCGGCTTGTCCCCCGCCTTGGGCTTGGCCGAATCGCTGTCGTCGATGTCGCTCAGGCCCAGGTCCTCCGGCGGCGGATTGCCGTCGTACACCAGCGCCTGGCGGTGCTGCAGGTAGGCGGTGCGGATGAACAGGTAGGTGTCGAACTGCGACTCCATCAGGCTGTCGGACGGCAGCAGGTTGGCGCGCAGGTTGATGGTGTAGAGGCCCAGCGTCACGGCATAGTTGGGCAGGTCGTAGCGGCCCGGCAGGTAGCGGGTCGGGGTGGTGAAGGAGTCGAAGCCACGCCCGATCAGGTCGCGGTTGTCGCTGGGGCCGAGCAGCGGCAGCATCAGGAACCAGCCCTCGCCCACGCCCCAGTAGCCGAGCGTCTGGCCGAAGTCCTCGTCGTGGCGGTGCAGGCCGACGCGCTCGCCGACGTCGATCAGCCCGCCGACGCCATAGGTGCTGTTGACCACGAAGCGCCCGGTGTCGGCCACGCCCTGCTTGAACTTGGCCTGCAGGAAATCGTTGACGATGGTGGTCGGGTAGGTCAGGTTGCCGAAGAAATTGCTGATGCCTTCGCGCGCCCAGTCGGGGGTGACGTCGACGTAGCCCTGCGCCACCGGTTTGAGCACGTACTGGTCGGCGGTGTGGTTGAAGCTCCATACCGCGCGGTTCACCGGCTCCAGCGGATCGGCCGGCTCGTCGGCGGGGTGATGGGCGCAGGCGGCGAGCGCCAGCGTGACGAGGATGGTGCAAGCAGGCCTGATGCGCATGCGTGGTCCTATTCGAAGTGCAACACTTGGTCGAGGCCGAAAAAGCCGGCCAGGCGAAGGATCTGCGGGTCGGCGCCGCGGATGCCGAGTCGCGCGCCGCGGCTCTTGCTGCGGCGGCTCAGTTCCAGCAGCAGCGCCAGCCCGGCGCTGTCGACGCGCGTGACCCGGCTCAGGTCGAGGATGCCGCCCGCGAGCAATGCGTCCGCCTGCCGCAACAGCTGCGGCACGGTGGCGAAGCTCAACTCGCCTTCCAGCTCTCCCTGCGCCACGTCTTCAGCCGCCCTTGGAGGGTGCCTGCTTGGACACCTCGGGGTTGGCCGGCTTGTACTGCCCCTGCTCCATCCGCGCGATCACTTCGTCGAGGCTGGAGCGCTTGATCTCGGCATCGATCTGGGTCTTGAAGTTGAGCACCAGCGACACGTTTTCCACGGTGATGTCGTAGATCTTCCAGTCGCCGTCGACGGCATGGACGCGGAAGCCGATGGCGTAGGTCTGGCCGTTGTCGCGCTTGACGGTGCTGTTGACCGCCGCTTCGCTCTTGTCGTCGCTCAGGCGCGCCGGCATCCAGTCGATCTTGGCCGAGTCGTAGTTGTCGAGCATCGCGTTGGCGTAGCTGTGCAGCAGCATGTCCTTGAACGCGTTGGCGAAGTGCGTGCGCTGATCGGGCGTGGCGGTGCGGTAGTTCTTGGACAGCACCAGCTTGGCGATGTAAGGCACGTCGAAGCGCGGCACCACCACGTCGTTGACGGCCTGGTAGAACTTGGCCTGGTTGGCCTTGTACTCGTCGTGGTGCTGGCGGATCAGCACGCGGATCTGCTCGGTGGTGCTTTTCACGGCGGCGTCGGCCCCCTGGGCCGGGGTGGCGTCGGCCACGGCGGCACCCACGGACAGGCCCAGGCCGAGGCACAGGAAAACACGGCGGGTCGTTTGCTGGATCATGGCAGGGGCTCCTGAAGCGGTTATTTCGGTGGCGCGGCGGCAGGCGCCGCGGATGTTCCCTTGTCTCCCGCGCTGGCCGGCGGGTCACCTTGTCCTCCCCCTTTCTCCGTCACCGTCGTCAGGAACTTGCCGATCAGGTTCTCCAGCACGAACGCCGACTGGGTGAACTTGATCTCGCTGCCGTTCTTGAGCGGTTGTTCGTCGCCACCCGGCTCGATGCTGATGTACTGCTCCCCGAGCAGGCCGGCGGTCAGGATCTTGGCGGTGGAGTCGGACGGGATATTGCTCTGGCGGCCGTCGATCTCGAGGGTGGTGACGGCCTGGAACGTATTGGGATCGATGGCAATGCCGCGCACCCGCCCGATGCGGACGCCGGCGATCTTGACCGAGGCACCCGGGGCCAGGCTGCCGATGGTGTCGAACTTGGCCTTGATGTCGTACTTGCCGTCGCCGCCCAACGTGTTCAGGCTGGCGACGCGGAAGGTGAGCACGAACACCGCCGCCACCCCGAGGCAGACGAAGAATCCGACCAGTACTTCCAACGCTCTCGATTGCATGTTCTCTTGACCTCTTGACCACAACGGCGTGACCGGAACCCGTCCAGGGCGTTCCGGGGCGCGCCTACCGGAACATAAACGACGTCAGCACGAAATCCAGCGCCAGCACCACCAGCGAGGACACCACCACGGTGGAGGTGGTGGCGCGCGATACGCCCTCCGAGGTCGGCGCCGCGTGGTAGCCCTGGTACAGCGCGATCCAGTTCACCGCCGCGCCGAACACCAGGCTCTTGATCAGGCTTTCCACGATATCGTGCGGATGCAGCTTTTCGTGGATCTGCGACCAGTAGGCGCCTTCGTCCACCCCTAGCAGGGATACACCGATCAGGTGGCCGCCGGCGACGCCGATCGCCATCAGCGAGAAGATCGAGGCCAGCAGCGGCATGGCGATGAAGCCGGCCAGGAAGCGCGGCGCCACCACCCGCTGGATCGGGTCCACCGCCATCATCTCCATGCCGGAGAGCTGGTCGGTGGCCTTCATCAGGCCGATCTCGGCGGCCAGCGCCGAACCGGCGCGGCCGGCGAACAGCAGGGCGGTGACCACCGGCCCGAGCTCGCGCACCACGCCGAACGCCACCACCACGCCCAGCGACGACACCGCGCCGAAATCCGCCAGGGTGCGGTAACCCTGCAGCGCCAGCACCATGCCGATGAAGGAGCCGGAGATGACGATGATGATCAGCGACAGCACGCCGATCATGTAGAGCTGCTGCACCACCAGGCGCGGCCGCAGCAGCGCCGCCGGCAGCGCGGCGACGATGGCCAGCAGGAAGAACGTGGCCTCGCCGATGCCACGGAGGAAGTCGGTGACGATGCGCAGAGCCTTCATGCCGCGGCTCCGTCCAGCAGGTCGGCGGCGTAGCTGCGTTCGGCTTTGTACTGGAAGCGCACCGGGCCGTCCGGCTTGCCCAGCAGGAACTGCTGTACGAACTCGGAGGCGCTGGAGCGGATCGCCTGCGGCGTGCCGTGGTCCAGCACCTTGCCGCCCGACACGACATAGGCGTAATCCGAGATCGACAGCACCTCCTCCACATCGTGCGAGACGATGACGGAGGTCAGGCCCAGGGCCTCGTTGAGGGTACGGATCAGGCGCATCAGCACGCCCATCGAAATCGGGTCCTGGCCGGTGAATGGCTCGTCATACATCACCATCGCCGGCTCCAGCGCGATGGCGCGGGCCAGCGCCACCCGCCGCGCCATGCCGCCGGAGATCTGCTCGGGATAGAGCGCGGCGGCGCCGCGCAGCCCCACCGCCTCCAGCTTCATCAGCACCACGTCGCGGATCATGCTCTCCGGCAGGCCGGAGTGCTCGCGCAGGGGGAAGGCGACGTTCTCGAACACCGACAGGTCGGTGAGCAGGGCTCCGTTCTGGAACAGCATGCCCATGCGCTTGCGCAGCTCGAACAGCTTGCGCCGCGGCTGCCGGTGTACGTCCACACCGTCAAACTCGATGCTGCCCGCCTGCGGTCGCCACTGGCCGCCGATCAGGCGCAGCAGGGTGGTCTTGCCGGTGCCGCTGGGGCCCATGATGGCGGTGACCTTGCCGCGCGGGATGTCGATGTCGATCCCGTCGAAGATCGCGCGCGGCCCGAACGCGAAGCGCAGGTCGCGCACACGCACGAGAACATCTTGGCCGGTTGAGGTCATGGGGGAAAGCCGGGGTGCCGGTAAGCGGGGCCGTGGGGACGCGGAGATTACCAAAGCTTGGTTATTTTACGCGATTGACATGCTGTTGGACGCAAACCGGGACTCAATGGTTCCCGGCGAAAGATTTCAGACCCAATTGATTCAACAAGATAGGCTCGATATCCCGGGCCACGTGGGGCACTTGCGCTGGCCCGCCCAGCGCCGACACCTGGGTCATGCGCATGCCGGCCAAGCCGCAGGGATTGATCCGGTCGAACGGTTCCAGGTCCATGTCCACGTTCAGCGCCAGGCCGTGGTAGCTGCAGCCGCGGCTGACGCGCAGGCCCAGCGAGCCGATCTTGCGCAGCTCCGGTGCGGCGCCGTCCGCCCAGCGCCGCTCCACGTACACCCCGGGCGCGTCCGCTCGCGCCCGGGCCGCGATACCGTAGGCGGCCAGGGCGTCGATCATGGCCTGCTCCAGCCGCCGCACCAGCTCGCGCGGGCCGTAACCCTGCCGGTGCAGGTCGACCAGCACGTAGACCACCAGCTGCCCCGGGCCGTGGTAGGTCACCTGGCCGCCGCGGTTGCTCTGCACCACCGGGATGGCGCCGGGCGCCAGTACATGCTCGGCCTTGCCGGCCTGGCCCTGGGTGAATACGGGCGGGTGCTGCAGGAACCACAGCTCGTCGGGCGTTGCGGGCGTGCGTTCCGCCGTGAAGGAGCGCATCCGCTCGTAGGTCGCGGCGTACTCGCACAGGCCGAGCTGGCGGACGAGTGCGGTCACATGTCTACAACGACAGCACCACGCCCGGGTCGGCGACGATGGCGCTGGTGACGCGCGTCAGATGCGCCTCGTCCTCGGCCACGAAGGTCATGGTCAGGCACAGGTACTTGCCGGTGGCCGAGGAGCGGCGCTCGATCTCGAGACCGGCCTCCGGCTGCAGCAGTCCGCGCACCAGCGACTCCAGGCGCACTTCCACCTCGTCGTCCGGCCGCACGAATACCTTGACCGGGAAAGTGCAGGGATAGGTCAGGCCGCAGGGTTCCATGGCGCTCAATGTGGGGCGTCCTCGGAAAACTACAAGGCCGGGAATCCTGGACGCGGCGCCAGGCAACCATCAAGCTTTCGACGTCTCACGTCTCACGTCTCACGTCTCACGTCTCACATCCCCAGCCACAGCCGGATCTGGTCGAACAGCCGGTGCCAGAAGCCGCCGGACGGCACGTCCTTGAGCACCACCAGCGGCACGGTCTTGAGCGGCTTGCCTTCCACCAGGACGGCGGCCTGCCCCACCTGCTGGCCGGCGGTGAGCGGCGCGATCAGCTTGCCGGTGATCTGCGGCTGCACCTGCAGCTGGTTCTTCTCCCCGCCCGGCAGGGACAGGTAGACCGGCTCCAGGGTGCCGATGCCGACCTCGCGTTCGGCGCCCTTGTAGACGCGCATGTTCTGCACCGGCGCGGCGGGGCCGAGCACGCTGGCGGTGTCGAAATTACGGAAGCCGTAGTTGAGCAGTTCCAGGCTGGCCTGCTCGCGGTAGGCCCAGCTCTTGCCGCCCATCACCACCGAGATCAGGCGGCGGCCGTCGCGCTTGGCCGAGGCCAGCAGGCAGTAGCCGGCGGCGTCGGTGTGGCCGGTCTTGATGCCGTCCACCGAGGGGTCCTTCTCCAGCAGGCCGTTGCGGTTCTGCTGCGGCTTGGCGATGCCGTACTTGAACTCGCGCTCCGAGAAGTAGCGGTAGTCCTCCGGGAAATTGCGGATCAGGTCGCTGGCCAGGGTCACCAGGTCGCGCGCGCTGCTGTAGTGCTCCGGGTTGGGCATGCCGCTCGCGTCCATGAAATGGGTGTTGTTGAGCCCCAGTTTCTTGGCGTACTGGTTCATGATCTGGGCGAAGGCGTCCTCGCTGCCGGCGATGTGCTCGGCCAGCGCCACGCTGGCGTCGTTGCCGGACACGATGATGATGCCGCGCAGCAGGTCCTCGATGCTGACCCGGCTGCCCAGCGACACGAACATGCGCGACTCGCTGGAGTCCTTGCCCTCGCCCCAGGCCTTTTCGCTGATCAGCGCGGTGTCGGTCAGCTTGAGCCGGCCCTGCTTGATCATGTCGAAGGCGACGTAGACGCTCATCACCTTGGTGATGCTGGCCGGCTCGACGTGCATGTCCGGGTTGAGGCTGGCGATCAGCTCGCCGCTCTGGAAGTCCAGCAGGGCGTAGCTCTTGGCGTCGATCGGCGGCGGATCGGGTGCGGCCGCCAGCGCGGCGCCGGAAATGGAACACAGGAACAGCAGGAAGCCGAGCAGGCCGGATTTACGATTCATTCGGGGAGAGCCGTTCAACGATTGGAGTTGGAGTGGAGCGGAGAGCTTCCAGGGGCGGGCGCAATGTTAGAGCCTAACGGGCTATAAATCGACCCGCCGTCATTCGATCACTGGCAGCGCCGGAAGTTGCACCTCGGACAGCCGCTTGCGCACCGACGACAGGGTGTTTTCGTCGGCGAACGGGCCGATCAGCACGCGCGACACGCTGATGCCGTTGCGCAACTCGTTCTTCAGCCAGACGTTGAGGATGCCCATGCCGGACAGCTGCTCGCGCATGGTCACCGCGTTGATCGGATCCTTGAACAGGCCGGCCTGCAGGTAGTGGGCGGTCTGCGCGCCGGTCTGCGCCGTCGCCATGCTGACCACCGGCGCCGCCGTTGCAGCTACCACCGGCGGCGGGCCGGGCGGGGCTGCCGGCACCGGCGCTGCCGCGGGCGGGATGGCGGCCGGCGCGGGA
>JARLJS010000298.1 GCA_031291075.1 Nevskia sp.
ACCCACTGCGGCCCGCGCTTCACCATCACGCGCCGCCTGCCCTACGACCGCGCCAACACGGCGATGGCCGCCTTCCCCCTCTGCGACGACTGCCGGGCCGAATACGAAAACCCCGCCGACCGGCGCTTCCACGCCGAACCCATCGCCTGCCCCCGCTGCGGCCCGCAGCTTTCCCTCCCCATCGAGGACGTGCTGGCGGCGCTGCTGGCGGGGCGGATCGTCGCGCTGAAGGGGCTGGGCGGGTTCCATCTGCTGTGCGACGCCAACAACGCCACCGCCGTCGCCACCCTGCGCGCGCGCAAGGAACGCGGCGGCAAGCCGTTCGCGGTGATGGCGCTGAACACGGCTAGCGCGGCCCAGTGGGCGGAGGTCTCGCCCGCCGAACGCGCGGTGCTCGAGGCGCCCGAACGCCCCGTCGTGCTGCTCGCCACCCGCCCCGGCCTGCCGGACGCGCTGGCCCCCGGCCTGGACACGCTGGGCGTGATGCTGCCCGCCGCGCCGCTGCACTACCTGATCTTCCACGAGGCCGCCGGCCGCCCCGCCGGCACCGCCTGGCTCGCCGCGCCCTCGCCGCTGCTGCTGGTGGCCACCTCCGCCAACCCCGGCGGCGAACCGCTGGTGATCGACGACGCCGACGCCCGCGCGCGCCTGGGCGGCATCGCGGATCTCGTCGTCACCCACGACCGCGCGGTGGTCACCCGCTGCGACGATTCCGTGGTGCGCCTGATCGACGGCGCGCCCCGCTTCCTGCGCCGCGCCCGCGGCTACACCCCACGCGCCATTCCGCTGGCCCGCGCGCTGCCGCCAGTGCTGGCGCTGGGCGGCCTGCTCAAGGCCACCGCCTGCGCCACCCGCGGCGCCGAGGCCACCTTCTCGCAGCACATCGGCACGCTGGAGAATGCGCCCACGCGACGCTTCCTCGACGAGGCGGTGCGCCACCTGCTGCACCTACTGGGCACCGACCCCGTGCTGATCGCCCACGACCTCCACCCCGAGGTGCCGGGCCGGCGCATCCTCGAGCGTCTGGACCGCCCTGCACTCGCCGTGCAGCACCACCACGCCCACGCCGCCGCCGTGTTGGCCGAGCACGGCATCACCGCCCCCGCCCTGGCGATCGTGCTCGACGGTTTCGGCCTGGGCAGCGACGGCGGCGCCTGGGGCGGCGAGCTGCTGC
>JARLJS010000299.1 GCA_031291075.1 Nevskia sp.
AGGCGTCCCGGCCGAAGCGTTTCGCTGGCGGCCTGTTGGCGGACAGCGCCGGCGGCAGCGTGACCGACGAAGATCAGGGTGGCCTGTACGCGCGCGGCGGCTACGACGTTGGGGGTTCTCCCGGCTGGGACGCACTGGTCGCATCCCACGGCGCCCTCTACGGCAATGATAGCGCTGCGGGCGGCCTCGACCGGACAGCAGCAGGCCTTCCGGGCAAAGGCCGCGCAGGCATACCGCAGCAGGCCTCGCAGCACCAGATGCTGCAGCCGGCGCACATGCCGACGCAACAGCAAACCGGCCTGCAGCAGGCGGGCGGTCTTCTGTCCAACGCCGAGAACGGATACAAAGGCCTCAAGAGCGCGCAGGGCGCTTGGGGCGACGCGCAGAAAGGCTTGCAGGGCCTCACCGGAGGCGCGCCTGCAGCGGCTCCTGCAGTCACGGCCGCAGCGCCGCCGCCTGCTGACGCCCCCACACCCACGCCTGCCGACGGCGACGCGCTGGCGCGCGGTGGTCTCATCCACCGCGACAGCGGCGGCCAGACGGATGGCGGTGACCCGGAGAACCTCTACCAGTCCGCTGGCGGTCTCGACATCCCGAACCAGTCCTCAAACTATCACCTGCCCAACACGACGTCGTCAAATTCCGGCGGCTCCGGCGGTTCTGGTTTGTCGAGCGCTCTCGGCCTCGTCAAAGATGCCTCAGCGATTCCCGGCGTCGTCTCCGGCCTCTCCAGTCTGGGCAGCGGCGCAGCGAGCGGCCTTGCGGGGCTCCTGCCATTTCTGGCGCTGGAGCGCGGCGGCCGCGCCCAAAGCGCAGTCTCCGAAGGCTGCGATTTTGCCCGCGGTGGCCTGGCTGACGGCGGTGACCCCATGGCGGATAGCAGCGGCGCCGACCCCAACAGCGACCCCGATGTTCCCTTTACCTACGCGCCACTCGAACAGGACGTGGCGCACCCCGGCAAATTTGTGACCGACGCAGCGCCGGGCGAGACGCAACTGGTCAATAGGGGTGCCGGTCTGGCTCCGAAAGGAACCCCGGAATCGTGGGCGCACGGCGTCGACATCTCAGGCGATCAGAAACCAGATCCTGGCCTGGCCCCAACGGGTATCGCCCCTGTGGCTGCTGGAGAGGAAAACGCCCCTGCGCTCCCGACTGGTGAAAACATTCCGCTGCCGCCGACCCGGCCGGTCGGCCTCGGTGCTGCAGCCGCGCCGGCCGTCCCCGCTGCCAGCGACGACACGACCGCGCTAAATCGGGCGGCGGCTGGCGATACGGCAGCCGACCCCGCCAACTATGGACCCGGTCCTGTGGGCGGCCTTGCGCCTCCTACGACTGGGCAGCAAGCAATTGCGCAGGCCACTCCCGAATACGCCGGCAACCTGCGGATTGCTCCCGAAGTATCTGCGCTGTGGCCGCGTCAGATCGGGCAGGAATCGGGCGGCCACCAATTTGGTAAAGATGGCCGGCCGCTGACGTCACCCACTGGCGCTGTTGGCATCGCGCAGGTAGAGCCGGGCACTGCGCCCGAAGCGGCGGCGCTCGCCGGCGTTCCCTTTGACGAGAACCGCTACCACAACGACCCCGCGTACAACGAATTGCTCGGCAAGGCGTATATGCAGGCACAGTTCGAAAAGTACGGCGACATCAATAAAGCGCTTGCCGCCTACAACGCCGGCCCCGGGGCTGTCGATAACGCCATCCGAAAGGGTGGGGGTTCGTGGCTCGGATACTTGCCGTCTGAGACGCAAAACTACGTCGCCAGCATCAATGGCGGAGGCGCACCGGCTGGTGGCGTGGCGGGAGCCTTCGGCAACGTAAAGAGCAGCCTCGGCGGCCTCGGCGCAGTCGCACAGAATGGCACTTCTGGACTGGCGCATTTTGCCCAAAATGCGGGGCAGGACGTTACGAAGGGCGGCCAGGAGGCGAGCGACTGGGTCAACACCAACCAAAATTGGATGATCCCGTTGCTGACGGGCCTCGGCACGATGGCGTCGTCAAACTCCCGCTACCTCGGCTCAGCTGTTTTGCAGGGCCTCGGCGGCGGCGCGCAAGCCTACGCGAAGCAGCAAGCGGACCAAGCCGCGATCGCTCATCAGCGTGCGCAAACCGGTCTCACCAGTTCGGAAGCGGCTCGCGTTAACGCCGGGACAACTTCTCAGCTGATGGAGAATTTCAAGAACCTGTCCTACAAGGACCCGGCGACGGGGCAGCCTATGATCATGGTGGCGGGCCCGAATGGCCAGCCGCAGGCCATGACCCGTCAGGAGTATCTCGAAAAAGGAGAGAGCTATCGGGGTCTGGACCCTTCGACCGCTTTCGCTGCCGGGCGCGCCGGCAACACGCAAAGCCCGGCTCCTGTATACGGGACGCCAGCCCCGGCGCAACTTCCGGGCGCTGGTGGAGCGGCGGGCGCAGC
>JARLJS010000038.1 GCA_031291075.1 Nevskia sp.
AGCGTAGCGTACTCGAAGTACGTAAGCGACGAGCAACGCCGCCTGGCCGCAAATCCGGGGCCAACCCTTCGGGACGGGGGCTATTTTCGCGCATTGCCACGTCTCTCACTCCTTATGTACTTCCAGTACACCGCGTCGCTCGTTCCTTGCACTGCGCGAAAATAGTCCTCGTCGCAGTGCCAAAGTAATGGTCAACAGGCCCTAGGCCCTTCAACACAATTTGATTGCAGGCCCAGGGGGGGCGGCGGCGCTGCAATCCGTCTAGAACAAGCAACACCCATCGCACCGTCCAGGGGCCGATCCCGATGAACCCTACGCGCATGACCCAACTCCGTGACGCCCTGGGCGGCACCCCCTCGACCGCGCCGCTGCGACTGACGCGCCGCGGCTTTCTCGGCACCACCGCTGCGGCCAGCACGGCACTCGCCCTCACCCGCTTCAGCCCGAATGCCTATGCCGACGCTGGCGCTGGCGACTTCGTCACCAAGTCCGCCTCGAAGATGGCCAAGCTGATCCGCGACAAGCACATCAGCGCGGTGGAGGCGGTCAACCGCTGCTACGCCCGCATCGACGAGGTCAATCCCAAGATCAACGCGGTGGTGGCGGTCTGCCGCGAGCGCGCGCTGGCCGAGGCCAAGGCGGCGGATGAAGCGCTCGCCTCCGGCAAGCTGCTGGGCCCGCTGCACGGCGTACCCTTCACCATCAAGGACTCGTTCGACACCGAGGGCGTGGTCAGCACCGGCGGCACCCTCGGCCGCAAGGGCTTCGTGCCGGGCAAGGACGCCACCGTGGTGGCGCGCGTACGCAAGGCCGGCGGCATCCTGCTGGGCAAGACCAATACGCCGGAATTTACCCTTGGTGGCGGCGGCAAGGGCACGGTGAATCTCGTCTATGGCCTGACCAGGAACCCCTACAACCTCGGCTACCAGCCCAGCGGCTCCTCCGGCGGCGCCGGCGCCATCGTCGCCTCGGCCGGCTCGTATTTCGACATCGGCTCCGACTACGGCGGCTCGATCCGCGGCCCGGCCTTCGCCAACGGCATCGCCGGCATCAAGCCCACACTCGGCCGCTGCCCCCGCACCGGCCACATCGTCGGCTACGGCGGTGCCTTCGACTCGTTCCAGGAAACCGGCCCCCTCGCCCGCCGCGTGGAGGACCTGTACCTGATCCTGTCCCTCATCTGCGGCCCCGACAACTGGGATGCCGCCATGGCCCCGGTGCCGCTACGGGACCCGGCCAAGGTGGACCTGAAGAAGCTGCGCATCGCCTATTACACAAGCAACGGCCAGATGGATCCCACCGCGGAGATCCAGGGCCTGGTCAAGCAGTGTGTCGGCTACTTCTCCAGCCTGGGCTGCAGCGTCACCGAGGATCAGCCGCCGAAGATGAAGGAACTGAGCGAGGTCCGCCAGGAGTTCGAGGGCGCCGACGACCGCGACCATATCCGCCGCCTGCTGAAGAAGCACGGCACCACCCAGGCCTCGCCGGGCCTGCGGGTGGACGGCAAGGAGCTGGCCAGCGCCGACTTCACCCGCCTGTGCGAGGAGATGGACGCGATCAAGAGCGAGCAGCTCGCCTGGTTTGAGAAGTACGACATGATCGTCTGCCCGGCCAGCCAGCGCGCGCCGATCCCGCTCGACTACGAGCCGCCCGGTGGGCGCGAAGCGGCCATGCGCGGCGGCAGCTACACCAGCGAGTACAACACCACTGGCTGGCCGGCCGGGGTGGTGCGCGCCGGCACCTCCACCTCCGATCCCGGCCTGCCGCTGGGGATCCAGGTGGTCGCCCAGCCCTGGCGCGAAGACGTGGTGCTGGCGGCGCTGGCGCATATCGAAAGCAAGACCGGCGGCTGGCAGATGCCCCCTCTCTGATCCGACCACCTCCAAGGAATGCCTATGAAATCCGTCCTGCAACAGCTCGCGCTCGACAGCAGCCGCCGCGACTTCCTGCGCGGGCGAAGCCTGCTGGCCGGCGCCGCCGTGGCGGCCAGCTTCGCCGCGGCCACCACGGCCCGCGCCTCCACCGACGCCAGCGACGAGCTGATCTTCATGTCGGCCACCAAGCTCGCCGGCCTCATCCGCGCCAGGAAGATATCGGCGCTGGAGGCGGTCGACGCTTTCATCGACCGCCAGCTCAGCGTCAATAACGAGCTCAACGCAGTGGTGATGAACTGCTACGCGCGGGCGCGCAAGGAGGCCAAGGCGCTGGACGAAAAAGCCTCCCGCGGCGAATGGGTGGGCCCGCTGCACGGCGTGCCGATGACGATCAAGGATTCGCTCGACACCGAGGGCGTCATCTCCACCGGCGCCACCTACGGCCGCGAACAGTATGTGCCGAAGAAGGATGCCACCGTGGTCGCGCGCGTGCGCAAGGCCGGCGCCATCCTGCTGGGCAAGACCAATACGCCGGAGTTCACCCTTGGCGGCCTGGCCGGAATCAACGCGGCGAGCAACCTGCTGTATGGCTCCTCGCATAACCCCTACGACCTGACCCGCAGTACTGCCGGGTCTTCGGGCGGCGCCGGCGCCATCGTCGCCGCTGGCGGCGCCGCCTTCGACATCGGCTCCGACTGGGGCGGCTCGATTCGCGGCCCTTCCCACAACAACGGCGTGGCCGGCATCAAGCCCACCAGCGTGCGGGTGCCCCGCACCGGCCACATCGTCGACTATGGCGGCATCTTCGACCTGTGGCAGCAGCTCGGGCCGATCTGCCGCCGCGTCGAGGACCTGGAGCTGATCACGCCACTGATCGCCGGGCCCGACTACCATGACGCCTCCTGCGCGCCGGTGCCCTGGGCCGATCCGGCGGCAGTGGACCTGAAGAAGCTGAAGGTCGCCTTTTTTCCCACCAACGGGGTCACCGACACCGATACCGACACGCAGAACACCGTGCGCCAGGCCGCCAAGTGGCTGGACGGTGCCACCGCCAGCGTCAAGGAAGACCTGCCCAAGGACATCCTGGAGCAGCTCTACGACGCCCGCAACAAGATCACCAACGGCGACGCCTGGGCGTTCTACAAGCGCATGGCGGACAAGTGGGGTACCAGGAACTTCTCGCCGGCGGTCACCGAACGCATGAAGACGCTGAAGCCGCTGTCCACCGCCGAGCTGGTCGAGGCCTGGGAGCGCGCCGACGAATCGAAGTCGCGCATGCTGCAGTGGATGGCGTCCTACGACGTACTGCTGTGCCCCGTGGCCGGCAAGCCGGCCGAGCCGATCGACCGTCCACCCGGTTCGCCGCCGGCATTCGGCAGCTGGAGCTATACCGGCGCCTTCAACAGCACCGGCTGGCCGGTAGTAGTGGTGCGCTGCGGCAGTTCGGCCGACGGCAAGCTGCCGATCGGCGTGCAGGTGGTGGCCGCGCCCTGGCGCGAGGACATCTGCCTCGCCGTGGCCAGCTATCTCGAAAGCCGCAGCGGCGGCTGGAAGAGACCGCCGGTCTGAACCTGTCCGAGCCATCCTCCCGACCCGCATATTCCCCAAGGATTCCATCCATGACTCCCACGGAGCACTCCGCTTCCCGCCGCGACTTCCTGGTCAAGGCCGGCGTCGGTTCCGCCGCCGCCCTGGTCGCCACTTCGCTGGCCGGACGCGCCTCCGCCGCCGACCTGCTGGCGGCCAACGACGCGGCGGCCGATCCGCTGTATGTTTCGGCGACCAAGGTCGCCCAACTGATCCGCGACCGCAAGATCACCGCGGTGGAGGCGGTCAATCGCTGCTACGCGCGCATCGACGAGGTGAACGCCAAGATCAACGCGGTGGTGGCGTTCTGCCGCGAACGCGCGCTGGCCGAGGCCAAGGCGGCCGACGAAGCGCTGGCGGCCGGCAAGCTGCTCGGCCCGCTGCACGGTGTGCCCTTCACCATCAAGGATTCCTTCGACACCGAGGGCGTGGTCAGCACCGGCGGCACGCTTGGCCGCAAGGACTATGTGCCGGGCAAGGACGCGACGGTGGTGGCGCGTGTGCGCAAGGCCGGCGGCATCCTGCTGGGCAAGACCAACACACCTGAGTTCACCCTTGGTGGCGGCGCGCGCGGCACCTACAACCTGGTGTACGGCCAGACCTATAACCCATACAAGGCCAACTACAATCCGTCCGGCTCGTCCGGCGGTGCGGGCGCCATCGTCGCCGCGGGCGGGTCGTATTTCGACATCGGCTCCGACTACGGCGGCTCGATCCGCGGCCCGGCCTTCAACAACGGCATCGCCGGCATCAAGCCCACGCTGGGCCGCAGCCCGCGCACCGGCCACATCGTCGGCTACGGCGGACCGTTCGACTCGTTCCAGGAAACCGGCCCCCTCGCCCGCCGCGTCGAGGACCTGTACCTGATCCTGTCGATCATCAACGGTCCCGACAACTGGGACGCGACGATGGCGCCGGTGCCGCTGCGCGACCCGGCGCAGGTGGATCTGAAGCAGCTGCGGGTCGCCTACTACCTCAGCAACGGGGTCAAGGATCCGACCACCGACATCCGCGACCTGGTGAAGAAGTCGGTCGGCTACTTCTCCGGCCTGGGCTGCAAGGTCAGCGAGGACCAGCCGCCGAAAATGAAGGAGCTGGCCGACGTGCGCCAGCAGTTCGAAGGCGCCGATGACCGCGACCACATCCGCCGCATGCTCAAGAAGCACGGCACCACCCAGGCATCTCCCGGCCTGCGTGTCGACGGCAAGCCGCTGGCCAGCGCCGACTTCACCCGCCTGTGCGAGGAGATGGACGCCATCCACAGCGAACAGCTCGCCTGGTTCGAGAACTATGACCTGATCGTCTGCCCGGCCGCCGCCGAAACCGCGCAACCGATACCGATCGAGTACGTGCGGCCGCCTGGGGCGGGTGGCGGTGGCGGCGGTTACACCAGCGAGTACAACACCACCGGCTGGCCGGCCGGGGTGGTGCGTGTCGGCGCCTCCGACCAGGGCCTGCCGATCGGCGTGCAGGTGGTTGGCCAGCCCTGGCGCGACGACATCGTGATCGCCGCGCTCGCCTACATCGAAAGCAAGTCCGGCGGTTGGCAGAAGCCGCCGATCTGAGCCGCCCACACCTGAAGGAATGCCCCTCAAGGAATTACCCATGACATCCGTCCTGCAACAGCTCGCGCTCGACAGCAGCCGCCGCGACTTCCTGCGCGGCCGCAGCCTGCTGGCCGGCGCCGCCGTGGCGGCGAGCTTCGTCGCCGCCCCTGCAACCGCCCGTGCCTCCACCGACAGCAGCGACGAGCTGATCTTCATGTCGGCCACCAAGCTCGCCGGACTGATCCGCGCCAGGAAGGTATCGGCGGTCGAGGCCGTCGAGGCTTTCATCGCCCGCCAGCTCGAAGTCAACGACGAGATGCGCGCGGTGGTGATGTATTGCTACGCGCGGGCGCGCAAGGAGGCCAAGGCGCTGGATGAAAAAGCCTCCCGCGGCGAGTGGATGGGCCCGCTGCACGGCGTGCCGATAACGATCAAGGATTCGCTCGACAGCGAGGGCGTCATCTCCACCGGCGCCACCTACGGCCGCGAACAGTATGTGCCGAAGAAGGACGCCACCGTGGTCGCGCGCGTGCGCAAGGCCGGCGCCATCCTGCTGGGCAAGACCAATACGCCGGAGTTCACCCTTGGCGGCCTGTCGGGCATCAGCACCGCCAGCAACCTGCTGTACGGCTCATCGCACAATCCTTACGACCTGACCCGCAGCACGTCGGGCTCCTCCGGCGGTGCCGGCGCCATCGTCGCCGCTGGCGGCGCCGCCTTCGACATCGGCTCCGACTGGGGCGGATCGATCCGCGGCCCTTCCCACAACAACGGCGTGGCCGGCATCAAGCCCACCAGCGTGCGGGTGCCCCGCACCGGCCACATCGTCGACTACGGCGGCATCTTCGACCTGTGGCAGCAGCTCGGGCCGATCTGCCGCCGCGTCGAGGACCTGGAGCTGATCACGCCGATCATCGCCGGCCCCGACTTCCGCGACGCCTCCTGTGCGCCGGTGCCCTGGGCGGATCCGGCCGCGGTGGAGCTGAAGAAACTCAAGGTAGCCTTCATCACCGACAACGGCGCCAAGGGCCGCGGCGCCACCGACGAAGACACCAAGAAGACCGTGCGCCAGGCCGCCGCCTGGCTGCAGGAAGTGGTCACCAGCGTCAACGAGGACGCACCCGCCGCGGTGCTGGCCGACCTGGCCGAAGCGCGCGGCAAGCTGTCGCGCGGCGACGGCGGCGCCTTCTACCAGCGCCTGGCGGACAAGTGGGGCACCAAGAACATCTCGCCGCAGCGCAAGGCCAGCATGACCACTGCCACCCCGCTCAAGACCGCCGAGCTGGTGGAAGCCTGGGAACAGCAGGATCTGTGCAAGTCGAAGATGCTGGACTGGATGAAGTCCTATGACGTCTTCCTCTGTCCGGTGGCCAACAAGCCGGCCCAGCCCATCGACCAGGACCCCGCCACTGCCGAAGGCGGCGGCGGTGGCGCCGGAGGTGGCGGCGGCTGGCCCTACACCGGCGTGTTCAACTGCACCGGCTGGCCGGTGGTGGTGGTGCGCTGCGGCAGCTCGGCCGACGGCAAGCTACCGATCGGCGTGCAGGTGGTGGCCGCGCCCTGGCGCGAGGACCTGTGCCTGGCCGTCGCCAGCTACCTGGAGAGCCGCAGCGGCGGCTGGAAGCGGCCGCCGATCTAAGGCCGGGCAACACACCCATGTCCAGCCTGCCTGATCCCGCGAACGCCGGACCCCTGTCCGGCTCGCGCCGCGATTTCCTGCGCGGCCGCCGGCTGCTCGCCACCGCCGCCGCGACGGCGGGCGCCGCGCCAGCCGCGCGGGCAGCATCGTCCGACCCGAGCAGCGAACTGGTCTTCATGTCGGCGACCAAGCTGGCGCAGTTGATCCGCGCGCGCAAGGTTTCGGCGGTGGAGGCGGTGCAGGCCTTCATCAAGCGCCAGGAGCAGATCGGCTACTCCATCAACGCCATGGTCATGCAGTGCCACGACCGCGCGCTGCGCGAGGCGCACAATGCCGACCAGCTGGCGGCGCGCGGCCGCTGGCTGGGGCCGCTGCACGGCGTGCCGATGACGATCAAGGATTCGTTCGACACCGAGGGCGTGGTTTCCACCGGCGGCACCATCGGCCGCCTGCAGTACGTGCCGAAGCAGGACGCCACGGTGGTGGCGCGCCTGCGCAAGGCCGGCGCCATCCTCACCGCCAAGACGCACACGCTGGAATTCACGCTGGGCGGCCTGGCCGGCATCTACGGCAGCACCAGCAGCACGCCGCTGAACGGCATCACCCGCAATCCCTACGACCTGACGCGCACCTCCGGTGCCTCCTCCGGCGGCGCTGGTTCCTCCGTCGCCTCCGGCTGCGCGTCCTTCGATGTCGGCTCCGACTGGGGCGGCTCGATCCGGCTGCCAGCGCACTTCGACGGCATCGTCGGCATCAAGCCCACCAGTGTGCGGGTGCCGCGCACCGGCCACATCGTGGGCTACGGCGGGGCGCTCGATTCGTGGCAGCAGATCGGCCCGCTTGCCCGCCGCGTCGAGGATATCGAGCTGATCACGCCAATCATCTCGGGCCCGGATTTCCACGACGCCGCTTGCGCACCGGTGCCCTGGCGCGACCCGGGCGCGGTCGACCTGAAAAAGCTCAAGATCGTTTATTTCACCAACAACACCGGCGGCGACACCGACCAGGACACCATCGCCACCGTGCGCAAGGCGGCGCAGTGGCTGGAGCAGGCCTGCGCCGGTGTCACCGAGGACCTGCCGCTGGCGCTGCTGGAGGAGCTCTACGCGGCGCGCGACGTGCTGACCAACGGCGACGGCCTGGCCTACTACAAGCGGCTCGCCGACAAATGGGGCACCAAGTCGTTCTCGCCCTCGCGCTACGAGCAGATGAAGCGCATCAAGCCGGTGAGCACCGCCGAGTACGTCCAGGCCTGGGAGGCGCAGGACGCCAACCGGGTGAAGATGCTGCAGTGGTTCTCGCCCTATGATGCGCTGATCTGCCCGACGGTGGCGACGCCGGCGCCGGTGTTCGACATCGGCTACGAGCCCAGGCCTGCCACCACCGGCCCGCGCTGGGGCTATACCAGCGCCTTCAACAGCCTGGGCTGGCCGGCCATGGTGGTACGCTGCGGCGGCTCCAGCGACGGCAGGAACCTGCCGATCGGCCTGCAGGTGGTGACGCAGCCCTGGCGCGAGGATGTCGGCATCGCCGTCGCGCGCCACCTCGAATCCCGCAGCGGCGGCTGGCAGCGGCCGCCGATCTGAACCGCCGGCACCTCCCATGGACACGAACTGCGGCGCACACTCGTCTTCTCGCCGCGACTTCCTGGTCAAGGCCGGCATCGGCTCCGCCGCGGCGTTGGCCGCCGGCGCGCTGCCGGCGCGCGTCGCCGCCCAGGCCGCCATCGCGGCGGAAGACCCGCTGGCACTGTCGGTGACGCAGATCGCGCAGCGGCTCCGCCAGCGGCAGATCAGCGCGGTGGAACTGGTGAACCGCTGCTACGCGCGTATCGACCAGGTCAACCCGAAAATCAACGCTGTCGTCGCCATCTGCCGCGAGCGCGCACTGGCGGAGGCCAAGGCCGCCGACGAGGCGCTGGCCGCCGGCAAACCGCTCGGCCCGCTGCACGGCGTGCCGTTCACCATCAAGGACTCGTTCGACACCGAGGGCGTGGTCAGCACCGGCGGCACGCTGGGACGCAGGGGCTATGTGCCGGGCAAGGACGCCACCGTGGTGGCGCGGGTGCGCAAGGCCGGCGGCATCCTGCTGGGCAAGACCAATACGCCCGAGTTCACCCTCGGCGGCGCCGCGCGCGAAACCTACAACCTGCTGTTCGGCCAGACCTACAATCCCTACAACACCGCGTACCTGTGCTCGGGCTCCTCCGGTGGTGCCGGCGCCACCGTCGCCGCCTGCGGCGCCTACTTCGACCTCGGCTCCGACTACGGCGGCTCGATCCGCGGGCCGGCCTTCGCCAACGGCATCGCGGGCCTGAAGCCCACCTACGGCCGCTCGCCGCGCACCGGCCATATCGTCGGCTACGGCGGGCCCTTCGACAGCTTCCAGGAGACCGGCCCGCTCGCCCGCCGCGTCGAGGACCTGTACCTGCTGCTGTCGATCATCGGCGGCCCCGACGGTTTCGACGCCGCCATGGCGCCGGTGCCGCTCGGCGACCCGGCCAGGGTGGACCTGAAATCCCTGCGCGTCGCCTGGTACACCGACAACGGCACGGTGCAGGCTTCGACCGAGGTGCAGCAGCTGGTGCAGCGCTGCGTCGGTTATTTCTCCGATCTCGGCTGCAAGGTGACCGCGGACCGGCCGCCGAAGTTCAAGCAGCTGGCCGAAACGCGCGCGAAGTTCAGCAGCGCCGACGGCGGCGATCACATGCGGCGCATGCTCAAGCGTCATGGCACCAGCCAGGCCTCGCCCGGCCTGAACCTTGGCGACGGCGTCGGCGTGCCGAGCGCGGACTTCACCCGCCTGTGCGAGGAGATGGACGCGATCAAGAGCGAGCAGCTGGCCTGGTTCGAGCAATACGACCTGATCCTTTGCCCGGTGACGGTGCGCGCGCCGCAGAGGGTGCCGGCGGAATACGTGCTGCCGCCCGAGCGCGGCGCCGGCTACGGCGGCATGACCAGCGAGTACAACACCACCGGCTGGCCGGCCGGCGTGGTGCGCGCCGGCACTTCCGTCGACGAGCCGGGGCTGCCGCTCGGCGTCCACGTCGTCGGCCAGCCCTGGCGCGACGACGTGGTGCTGGCGGCGATGGCCTACATCGAGCACCAGAGCGGCGGCTGGCAGAAACCACCGCTCTGACCCGCCTTTCAACTCCAACCGACCGATGAGTTCCGACGCCATGCGTGACCGACTGCACCGCTCCCTGTTGGCCTTCGCCTGTTCGGCCCTGCTCGCCGGCATAGCGGTCAGCACCGCCGAAGCCGCGCCGGCCGGCAACCCCGGCGCCAAAGCGGCGAAGTCCGGCTTTCACCTGCAGGAAGCCACCATCGCCGATGTCCAGCAGGCGATCAAGGCGCACCGGATCACTTCCACCCAGCTGGTGCACCTGTACCTCGACCGCATTCACGCCTACAACGGCCAGTGCGTGAAGGCGCCGCAGGGCATCCTCGGACCAGTCGAGACCATCCCGCACGCCGGCCAGCTCAACGCCCTGCTTACGCTCAACCTGCGGCCGGCGGCGCGCAAGGCGCTGGGCTTCGACGAGCGCAAGGCGCGCAGCCTGACCGACCCGGCCGACGCCGACGCGGCGATGCCCGACGCGCTTGAAGTGGCCGCCGCCCAGGACCGCTATTTCGCCAGGACCGGCAAGCTGGTGGGACCGCTGCACGGGGTGGTGGTGTCGATCAAGGACCAGTACGACACCTACGACATGCGCTCCACCTCGGGTGCCGACGCCGCCTACGCCAACGACCGTCCGCCGCACGACTCGGCGGTGGCCAAGCGCCTGCGCGACGCCGGGGCGATCGTGCTGGCCAAGGCCAACATGGGCGAATACGCCGGCGGCGACCGCAGCTCGTTCGGCGGGCCGCTGTGCAATCCCTACGACACCGAGCGAAGCCCGGGCCGCTCCAGCGGCGGCTCCGGCTCGTCGGTGGCAGCCAACCTGGTGATGTGCTCGATCGGCGAGGAATCCGGCCCCTCGGTACGCAACCCGTCCAAGAACAACAACGTTGTGGGCCTCGCTCCCACCCAGGAGTTGGTCAGCCGCGCCGGCATGATCCCGGCGTCGTTCATGAACGACCGTGTCGGCCCGATCTGCCGCAGCGTCACCGACGTGGTACGCATCCTGGACGTGATTGCGGGCTACGATCCCCGCGATCCGCTCACCGCCTTCGGCGACGGCCGCAAGCCACCCAAACCGTATTTGAGCTACACGCAGGGCGCCAGCCTCAAGGGCGTGCGCATCGGCGTGATGCGCGAGTACATGAACAAGGAGCTGTTCACCAAGGCCGACGAGCAGAGCATCGACATCGTCGAGCGCGGCATCGACGACCTGCGCAAGCTCGGCGCCACCGTGATCGACCCAGGGCCCGGCGGCGCGCTGTTCCAGGACTGCGTGCGCAAGTACGCGGCGCCGGCCGAGAGCGCCATGTTCGTCAAGCAGTTCCCTAAGCTGTTCCCGGTCGACGCGGCCGGCAAGCCCGCCGGGGACTACATTCCGCAGCTGGTCGACCTGTGGGCTGATCCGTCGCAGTTCCCGGACGGCCCCAGCATCCGCGAGCTGGCACCCGAGCGAACCACGGGCGAAGGACGTTACGCGCTCGACGTATACCTGCGGGAGCGCGGCGATGCCGATATCAAATCCACCGCCGACCTGATCGGGAAGTCGAACTTCTACACCGACATCCACGAAGACTCCGGCTTCAGCGACAAGAAGAAGGGCCTGGAGAACAAGTACGCCGACAAGACCCTGGACCTGTCCAACCGCCTGCAGATGCGCTTCGCCTTGCAGCAGGTGACGCTGCAGTGCATGGCAATGCAGAACCTCGACGCGGTCACCTACCCGACCGGCAACATCCCGGCGCCAAAGCTCGGCGCGCCCACCGAGCCGACCGTCAACGGCCGCTCGGCGCTGGCCTGGACCCTGCTCGGCGCCAACGGCTTCCCGGCGATCACCGTCCCTGCCGGATTTACCACCGAAGTCTATGACCGCGTGCGCGATGCGCAGCCGGCCGACGCCGCCGGCCCCAAGGCGAAACCGACTGCCAGCCTGGTCGGCCCGGTGGCGGCGCGGCTGCCAGTGGGCATCGATTTCCTCGGGCGGCCGTTCGACGAACCCAAGCTGTTGCACATCGCCGCCGCCTACGAGGCCGCCACCCGGCACCGCGAAGCGCCGCGGGATTTCGCGCCGCTGCCGAGCGAACCGTAGCCGCCCTTCAGGTAGGGGCCGGCGGGCGCCCCACGTCTCATCAGGCGAGGCTGGCATGCGAGCAACGCATCGCATGCCGCCATCCACCGACGAGTCGTGCGAGCCATGCGCCACCCCAATCGCGTTGCAATCACAGCGGCAGCGTCCACCGCGGACTGAACGATGCGCCGCCTCGCCATCCCGCTGTTTGCCTGCTGCGTAGCCCTGTCCGCTCCCGCGCATGCGCTGGCGGTGGAGGAAGCCAGCATCGCCGATCTGCAGGACGCCTATCGCGACGGCAGGCTGAGCGCGCACCAGGTGGTGGCGGCCTACCTCGAACGCATCGCGGCCTACGACAAGAAAGGTCCGTACATCAACTCCTTCATCACGGTGAACCCCAAGGCGCTGGAGGAGGCCGACGCGGCCGACGCGCGCTACAAGGCATCCGGCAAGTTCATCGGACCGCTGCACGGCATTCCGGTGGTGCTCAAGGACAACCTGGACGCCGTCGGCATGCCCATGACCAGCGGCTTCCAGGGCTGGAAGAACTATTTCCCGCCGAGCGACGCACCGCTGGTGGCGAAGATCAAGGCGGCCGGCGGCATCATCATGGGCAAGACCTCGTTGTCCGAGTTCGCCAAGGGCGGCGGCGACAACATCAACTCAGTGCTGCCCGGCTTTGCCCGCAATCCGTACAACACCGCCTTCGCCACCGGCGGTTCCTCCGGCGGCAGCGCCGCCGCGCTGGCGGCCAGCTTCGCCGTGGTCGGCATCGGCACCGATACCGGCGGCTCGGTGCGCATGCCCTCGGCACACAACGCGCTGGTGGGCCTGCGCCCCACCGTTGGCCTGGTGTCGCGCACCGGCGTGGTGCCGCTGGACAGCGTGCGCGACACCGCCGGACCGATGGCGCGCAGCGTCACCGACCTGGCGATCCTGCTCGACGTGATCGCCGGCCCGGATCCGCAGGACGCGGCCACCGAGCGCAGCAAGGGCCACATTCCCAGGAGCTACCTGCCCTACCTGAAAAAGGACGGCTTGGCCGGCGCGCGGCTCGGCGTGCTACGCCAAGTGTTCAACCCGAAGGTCACCGATCCGACGATCATCGCCAACTTCGACAAGACCATCGCCGAACTGAAGGCCGCCGGCGCGGAGATCGTCGATCCGCTGGTGGTGCCGGAGCTTGACACCATCCCGCGTCCGCCGCAGACCAACGCGGAATTCAAGACCGATCTTACCCGCTGGATCTCCCAGCATCCCGGCGTACCTTATCCCTCGATCAGGCAGATCGCCGAATCGAAACTGGTCCATCCGCTGCACCAGCAGAGCTTCGACCAGGCGGTGGATGCGCTGCCGGCCGACCAGGATCCGGCCACCATCGAGGGCCGCAAGAACGAGCAGCGCTTCCGCGAAGCCTTCCTGAAAGCGATGGACGCGGCCAAGGTGGATGCACTGGTATTCCCCACCTGGGCCCAGCTGCCGGCCGTCAACGGCGACCGCAACACGCAGATCGCGGACGACCCGCAGCCGGCTCCGCATGCCGGGCCGACGCACCTGGGCAGCAGCCTGACCTTCGTCGGCAGCATGTTGCAGTGGCCGGCCCTGTCGGTGCCCAACGGCTATCTTGGCCAGGGCCTGCCGGCGGGCCTGCAGTTCCAGGCCAGGGCCTGGGACGAAGGCAAGGTCATCCAGTACGCCTACGCCTACGAGCAGGCCACTCACTACCGCCGCCCGCCGGCCACCGTGCCGCCGCTGGCGGCCTCACAGCCCTGACCGGAGGCCGGATCCACCATGCATGCGCACGCCACGTTCCGGCTCACACGCAGATCCCCGCGCCCCGGCCTGGGCGCCAACCGCATCTCATCCGCACCTACCTTGCAGGCTGCGGGGAGCCGTCCTGCTGGCAGAACGAACTCGGCCGCTGCGCGGCGAGCTGCCGCAAGACACTGCCCGGCGCATGCGACGTCGACATCGCATGCGCCGGGAATTTTCTACAGCCACGATCATTAGTGAGGGTTCGGCCGGGCGTCTCTACTCCGGAGCTAAGCCCGGCCGTCTTTTACCACAGGCATGCCGCACACGGGAAACAGCCGGTTGGCACGAGGCTTGGTTGTCTTTTCCCAAGCGCCTGGATGAACCCGCGATGATCGATTTCGGAACCACGTCACAGCGCTTCTACGCCGATCTGTTCGAAAAGAGCGTGCATCTGCGCAAGGGAGCGTTCCTGCAGCGGCCGTACACCTGGCCGGACCTCGACCTGCTACTCGAGCAGATGGAGCCGGCCGAACCGTTCTTCCGCCTGTTCGGCAAGGGGCCGCTGCCGCCGGACACCTACTCCGAGGAAGTGCAGGAACTCGGCCTGCGCCGCCGGCGGTTGATCCGCAGCCGCTTCGACGCCCTGCTGGCCGAGGGCGCCACCCTGGTGCTCAACCGGCTGGAGGTCTTTTCGCCGCCGTCCCGGCGCCTGTGCGCCGAAGTGGGGCGCTTCACCGGCCAGCAGACCACTGCCAACGGCTACGTCAGCTTCGGGGGCGAGGGCACTTTCGGCCAGCACTGGGACGTACACGACGTGTTCGCCTGCCAACTCATCGGCCGCAAGCGCTGGCGGGTCTACCCGCCGACGCTTCCCTACCCGCTCGCCAACCACACCAGCGACCGCAGCCCCGACCCCTGCCCGCAGTCGCCGGTGCTGGACTGCACCCTGGAGCCGGGCGACCTGCTTTACATCCCGCGCGGCTGGTGGCACCACGCCACGCCGCTCGACGTCGCCAGCTTCCATGTTTCGGTGGCCACATTCGCCCCGACCATCATGGACTACGTCCTGTGGGCCTGCGGCCGCTACCTGCCGGCGCAGCAGCTTGCCCGCAAGAGCCTGGGTGGAGGCGCCGACTGCCTCAACGAGGTCGCCGCGGTGACGCAGATGGTGGCCGCCGCCCTGCTCGACCCGAACCACGTCGCCGAGTTCATGAAGCTGGTGATGAGCCGGCAGCACCCGCCCGAGGAGAGCGGTCCCGGCCTGCTGTCGGGGCTGGTCCTCAAACCGCCGGTAAAGAAGCCTTAACCGCTGTTGCGGGTAGGGGGCGGCCACCAGGCGCCGTCTGTTTCCTCAGTACGCAAATAAACCCGTCCGGTACGCCTTCCCTGTCGCTCGCCGCCGGGCGTGCGGCGGAACCCGTGCCCGCAGTGATCGCAACGCCCGGCCTTCGCGGCGCGGCGGGCCCGGCGGCGGCACCGGCCGCGTACAGGCGGTACGCCCTCATCGCTTGCGGATGGTTATGACCGTTCAAACCAGAGAAGACAAAATGCGGGTGGAGCGGCCGAGCTGGCTGGCGAAACGCCGCAAGTGGCTCATCCCTGCACTGATCATCGACGCGGCCATCATCGTCGTCATCGCGGTGGTGTGGGTGCTGCACGCCACGCCTTCCCAGGCACAGGCCAAGGCGCCGCGTGCCGGCGCCGGCGGCATGCCGGTGGTGGCGGCACCGGCGGCGAAAAGCGACATCGAGGTCTCGCTCGACGCGCTGGGCACGGTGACGCCGCTGGCCACGGTCACCATCAAGCCGCAGGTCAGCGGCCAGCTCATGCAGCTGGCCTTCCAGGAAGGCCAGCTGGTGCAGAAGAACGACTTTCTGGCGCAGATCGATCCGCGCCCGTTCCAGGCCGCGCTGATGCAGGCCGAAGGCCAGCTCGCGCGCGACCAGGCGCAGCTCGAGGAGGCGCGGATCGACCTAAAACGCTACGAAACCCTGGTGGCGCAGGACTCCATCGCGCAGCAGCAGTACGACGCGCAGAAGGCCACCGTTCATCAGGACGAGGGCATCGTCAAGACCGATCAGGCGGCTATCGACACCGCCAAGCTCAATCTCGCCTACAGCCACATCGTCGCCCCGCTATCCGGACGCGTCGGCCTGCGCCAGGTCGACCCCGGCAACTATGTGCAGACCAGCGACCCCAACGGCGTAGTGGTCATCACCCAGATCGATCCCATCTCGGTGATCTTCACCCTGCCGGAAGACAACGTGCAGAAGGTGCTGCAGCGCATGCAATCCGGCGCCATCCTGCAGGTCACCGCCTTCGATCGCAGCGGCGCCACCCGGCTCGCCACCGGCAAGCTGCTGACCATCGACAACCAGATCGACCCCACCACCGGCACGGTCAAGCTGCGCGCGCTGTTCGACAACAAGGAGCTGAGCCTGTTTCCCAACCAGTTCGTCAACGTCCGCCTGCTGATCGACCAACTGCATGACGCCACGGTGGTGCCGTCCTCGGCGATCCTGCGCGGCGCTCCCGGCACCTACGTCTACGTCGTCAATGCCGACAAGACAGTGGCGGTGCGCCCGGTGACGCTGGGTCCTGCACAGGGCGACCGACAGTCGGTCACCGCCGGCCTGGAACCGGGCGACGTGGTGGTGACGGACGGGTCCGACCGCCTGAGAGAAGGCGCCAAGGTCTCGCTGCCCGGCAGCGACGAGGCCGCAGCGGGCGCCGCGGCGGGCGCGGCCGGCGGCAAGGAGCACGGCGACGGCAAGGAGAAGAAGAAGCACAAGCACAAGGACGGCGAGGCCCCCGCTCCATGACCCGCGTTGCAGGTCCCCGGGACGCCGCCTGAATGAGCCCGTCGCGCCCCTTTATCCTGCGCCCGGTCGCGACCTCGCTGCTGATGGTCGCGATCATGCTGGTCGGCACCCTGGCGTTCCGCTTCCTGCCGCTGTCGGCGCTGCCACAGGTGGACTATCCCACCATCCAGGTGCAGACCTTCTACCCGGGGGCCAGCCCGGAGGTGATGACCTCCTCGGTGACCGCGCCGCTGGAACGCCAGCTCGGCCAGATGCCGGGCCTGACCCAGATGTCGTCGGTCAGCTCGGGTGGCGCCTCGGTGATCACCCTGCAGTTCACCCTCGACCTCAACCTCGACGTGGCAGAGCAGGAAGTGCAGGCCGCGATCAACGCCGCCTCCAACCTGCTGCCCGCCGACCTGCCGGCCCCACCGGTGTACGCCAAGGTCAACCCCGCCGACGCGCCGATCCTGACCCTGGCGGTGACTTCAACCACCATGCCGCTGACACAGGTGGAGGACCTCACGGACACGCGTCTGGCGCAGAAGATCTCGCAGCTTCCCGGCGTCGGCCTGGTCAGCATCAGCGGGGGCCAGCGGCCGGCGGTGAGGGTCAAGGCCAATCCGCTCAAGCTCGCCGCCTACGGCCTTAACATCGACGACCTGCGCACCACCATCGCCAACGCCAACGTCAATACGCCGAAGGGCAGCTTCGACGGCCCGGCGCGGGCCTACACCATCAATGCCAACGACCAGCTCAAGTCGGCGGCCGAGTACAACAACCTGCTGGTGGCCTACAAGAACGGCGGGCCGGTCAAGCTCAGCGACGTCGCCGAGATCGTCGACAGCTCGGAGAACACCAAGCTGGGCGCCTGGCACAACCGCGAGCCGGCGGTGATCGTCAACGTCCAGCGCCAGCCCGGCGCCAACGTCATCGGGGTGGTGGACAGCATCAAGACGCTGCTGCCTTCACTGCGGGCGGCGATGCCGGCGGCGGTGGACGTGCAGGTGCTGACCGACCGCACCGTCACCATCCGCGCCTCGGTGGCCGACGTCGAGCTCGAACTGGCGCTGGCGGTGGTGCTGGTGGTGCTGGTGATCTTCCTGTTCCTGCGCAACGTGGCGGCCACCATCATCCCCAGCCTGTCGGTGCCGCTGTCGATCGTGGGCACCTTCGGCATCATGTACCTGGCCGGCTACAGCCTCAACAACCTGTCGCTGATGGCGCTTACGATTGCCACCGGCTTCGTGGTCGACGACGCCATCGTCATGATCGAGAACATCGCCCGCTACGTCGAGGCCGGCGAGCCGCCGCTCCAGGCCGCCCTGAAGGGGGCAGAGCAGATCGGCTTCACCATCGTCTCGCTGACCATCTCGCTGATCGCCGTGCTGATCCCGCTGCTGTTCATGGGCGACGTGGTCGGCCGCCTGTTCCGCGAGTTCGCCATCACGCTGGCGGTGACCATCCTGATCTCCGCGGTGGTGTCGCTGACCCTGGTGCCGATGATGTGCGCCAAGCTGCTGCGGCCGCACGCCGGCCATGGCCACGGCGGCGGGGCGCGCCGATCCTGGTTCGACGCGGTGGTCGACGCCTACGGCCGCATGCTGACCTGGGTCCTCAACCGGCAGCCGTTGACGCTGGTGGTGGCGGTGGGCACCCTGGCGGTGACCGCGCTGCTGTACGTTTTCATTCCCAAGGGCTTCTTCCCGGTGCAGGACACCGGCCTGATCCAGGGCATCTCCGAGGCGCCGCAGTCGGTGTCCTACGCCGCCATGGCGGAACGCCAGCAGGCGCTGGCTGCGGCGGTACTGAAGGACCCGGACGTGGTGAGCCTGTCCTCGTTCATCGGCGTCGACGGCATCAACACCACCCTCAACAGCGGCCGCTTCCTGATCAACCTCAAGCCCAAGGACGAGCGCAAGGACAGCGCCGCCGAGATCGTGCGCCGGCTGCAGCAGGAAGTCGCGGCGGTGCGGGGCATCTCGCTGTACATGCAGCCGGTGCAGGATTTGTCCATCGACACCACGGTCAGTCGAACCCAGTACCAGTTCGTGGTGCGCAGCGCCAACCCGGACGAGCTCGCCACCTGGGTGCCGAGGCTGGTCGAACGGCTCAAGTCGATGCCGCAGTTCGACGATGTCGCCAGCGACTTGGCGGCGCAGGGGCTGGCCGCCTACATCACCATCGACCGCGACACCGCGGCGCGCTTCGGCGTCACCGCCGCCACCATCGACAACGCGCTGTACGACGCTTACGGCCAGCGCATCGTGTCGACCATCTTCACCCAGTCCAACCAGTACCGCGTGATCCTGCAGGCCGACACCGCGCAGGATCCCTCACTCGATTCGCTGCGCGGCATCTACCTGCCCTCGGCCAGCGGCGGTCAGGTGCCGCTGCTGGCTCTCGCCTCCGTGTCGGAACGCCTGGCGCCGCTGCAGATCGGGCACCTCGGCCAGTTCCCGGCCACCACCGTCTCCTTCAACGTCTCGCGCGGCACCTCCCTGGGTGACGCGGTGGAGGCGGTCCAGCACGCCGAACGCGACCTTGGCCTGCCGGTCAGCGTGATGACCAGCTTCCAGGGCGCGGCGCTCGCCTTCCAGGCCTCGCTGTCCAACGAGCTGTTCCTGATCCTGGCCGCCATCGTCACCATGTACATCGTGCTGGGCGTCCTCTACGAGAGCTACATCCACCCGATCACCATCCTGTCGACCCTGCCCTCGGCCGGCATCGGCGCCCTGCTGGCGCTGATCCTGGCCCGCCACGACCTCGGCATCATCGGCATCATCGGCATCGTGCTGCTGATCGGCATCGTCAAGAAGAACGCGATCATGATGATCGATTTCGCACTCGACGCCGAGCGCAACGAGGGCAAGGCGCCGCGCGAGGCGATCTTCCAGGCCTGCCTGCTACGCTTCCGCCCGATCATGATGACCACCATGGCGGCGCTGCTCGGCGCGGTGCCGCTCATGGTCGGTACCGGCACCGGCTCCGAGCTGCGCCACCCGCTGGGGGTGAGCATCGTCGGCGGCCTGATCGTCAGCCAGGTGCTGACCCTGTTCACCACGCCGGTGATCTACCTCGCCTTCGACCGCCTGGCACGGCGCGTCCGCGGCACCAGCGAGGAGGCAGGCCTGCCGCCGCAAGGCACGGCAGAGGGCGCGGCCTGATGAACCTGTCGGAGCCCTTCATCCGCCGTCCGGTGGCAACCTCGCTGCTCACCGCCGGCGTGGCGCTGGCCGGCGCCATGGCCTTCTTCCTGCTGCCCGTGGCGCCGCTGCCGCAGGTGGATTTCCCCACCATCCAGGTGCAGGCCAACATGGCGGGCGCCAGCCCGGAGACCATGGCCACCAGCGTGGCCACCCCGCTGGAGCGCCATCTCGGGCAGATCGCCGACGTCGACGAGATGACCTCGACCAGCACGGTCGGCTCGACCCGCATCACGCTGCAGTTCGGCCTCACCCGCGACATCGACGGCGCCGCACGCGACGTGCAGGCAGCGATCAATGCCGCCCGTGCCGACCTCCCCACCAGCCTGAAGAGCAACCCCACCTACAAGAAGGCCAACCCGGCGGACTTCCCGGTGATGGGTTTCATGCTCACCTCGGACACGCTCACACCCGGCCAGCTGTACGACTCGGCGGCGACCGTGCTGCAGCAGAAGCTGTCGCAGGTGCCCGGCATCGGCCAGGTCGAGGTCGCGGGCTCCTCGCTGCCTGCGGTGCGGGCCGAGCTCAACCCGACCGCGCTGTTCAAGTACCGCATCGGCCTGGAGGACGTGCGCGCGGCGCTGGCCGCCGCCAACGCCAACAGCCCGAAGGGCGACATCGACGTCGGTTCACGCCGCTACCAGGTCTATACCAACGACCAGGCCACGCACGCCGACCAGTACCGCAACCTGGTGGTGGCCTACCGCAACCATTCGCCGGTGCGCCTGTCCGACGTGGCCGAGGTGCAGGACGCGGTGGAGGACCTGCGCAACCAGGGCCTGGCCAACGGCAAGCCCTCGGTGCTGATCAACATCCGGCGCCAGCCCGGCGCCAACGTGATCGAGATCGTCGACCGCATCAAGGCGATGCTGCCGGAACTCCGCGCCTCGGTCCCCAGCGCCATCGACATGCGGGTGTCGGTGGATCGCTCGGTCACCATCCGCACCTCGCTGCGCGAGGTGGGCCGCACCCAGCTCATCGCCGTCCTGCTGGTGATCGCGGTGGTGTTCGTGTTCCTGCGCAACGGCCGCGCCACCCTCATCCCCAGCGTGGCGGTGCCGGTGTCGCTGGTCGGCACCTTCGGCGTGATGTACCTGCTCGGCTTCAGCCTCAACAACCTCTCATTGATGGGGCTGACCATCGCCACCAGCTTCGTGGTCGACGACGCCATCGTGGTGCTGGAGAACATCTCGCGCCACATGGAAAGCGGCATGCCGCGGATGCAGGCGGCGCTGCTCGGCGCGCGCGAGGTGGGCTTCACCGTGCTGTCGATAAGCCTGTCGCTGATCGCCGTGTTCATCCCCATCCTGGCCATGGGCGGCATTGTCGGCCGCCTGTTCCGGGAGTTCGCCATGACGCTGTCGGTGGCGATCCTGCTGTCGCTGGTGGTGTCCCTCAGCGCCACGCCCATGATCTGCTCGCGCTGGCTGCGGGTCCGGCCCAGGCCGGCCGCTGCCGCGGTCCCGCGGCGCCGGAATTTCTTCACCATGCTGTTCGACGGATACCGGCGCTCCCTCAGCTGGGCGCTGGACCACGGCAGCGTGGTCGCGGCCATGCTGCTGGCGGTGATCTGCCTCAACGTGTTCCTGTTCATCCATATCCCGAAAGGCTTCTTCCCGCAGCAGGACACCGGTCGCCTGCAGGGGCGCATCCAGGCCGACCAGGGCATTTCGTTCCAGCTGATGCGGGAGAAGCTGAAGAGCTATATCGCCATCATCACCGCCGACCCCGCGGTCAACACCGTCACCGGCTCCATCGGCGGCGGCGGCAACGGCGGCGAATCGACCAATACCGGCATGGTGTCGGTGGCGCTCAAGCCGCTGAAGGAACGCAAGGCCGGCGCCGACCAGGTGATCGCGCGCCTGCGGCCGCAGCTGGCGAAGGTGCCGGGCGCCACCCTGGTGTTGCAGTCGGTGCAGGATGTCCGCGTCGGCGCCCGCATGTCCAACGCCCAGTACCAGTACACGCTGCAGGCCGATGAGCTGTCCGAGCTGCTGACCTGGGCGCCGCGGCTCACCGACGCGCTCAAGAACGAACCGACCCTGATCGACGTCACCTCCGACCAGCAGGACAAGGGACTGGAGACCGATCTGCTGGTGGACCGCGCCAGCGCGTCGCGGCTGGGGCTCACCGCCAGCGCCATCGACAACACGCTGTACGACGCGTTTGGCCAGCGCCAGGTGTCGACCATCTACAACGCACTCAACCAGTACCACGTGGTGATGGAAGTGGCGCCGCCGTTCTGGCAGAACCCGGCGGTGCTGGACGACATCTACGTCAGCACCTCCGGCGGCGCGGTCGGCGGCACCCAGGGCACCAACGCCGTGGCCGGCACCGTAGTCATCCCCAAGTCGACGAACGGGGCCGGCGGCACCAGCCGAGTGGCCAACGACGCGGCGCGCAACCTGGCCAACAACTCCCTGGCCAATTCCGGCAAGGGCGCCGCCTCCACCGGTGCCGCGGTGAGCACCAGTGGCGAAACCATGGTGCCCCTGTCCGCCTTCGCCCGCTTCGGGCCCGGCACCACGCCGGTGGCGGTGAACCACCAGGGCCACTTCGCCGCCACCACCATCTCCTTCAACCTGCCGGAGGGGAAATCCCTCAGCGACGCGGTGGCCGCGATCAACCGTGTGTCGGCCCGCATCGGCGTGCCGATCTCGGTCCACGGTAGTTTCGCCGGCACTGCAAAGACCTTCCAGGAATCGCTGCGCAACGAGCCGTTGCTGATCGGCGCGGCGATCATCACCGTCTATATCGTGCTGGGCATTCTCTACGAAAGCACCATCATCCCGATCACCATCCTGTCCACCCTGCCCTCCGCCGGCGTCGGCGCGGTGCTGGCGCTGCTGATGTTCAACATGGAGTTCAGCGTAATCGGCCTGATCGGCGTGATCCTTCTGATCGGCATCGTCAAGAAGAACGCGATCATGATGATCGACTTCGCGCTGGCGGCCGAGCGCAGCGAGCACCTGAGCCCGCGCGAAGCGATCTACCGCGCCTGCATGCTGCGCTTCCGCCCGATCATGATGACCACCACCTCCGCCATCTTCGCCGCCATCCCGCTGGCGGTGGGCTTCGGCGAGGGCTCCGAGCTGCGCCGCCCGCTGGGCATTTCCATCGTCGGCGGCCTGCTCGTCAGCCAGGTGCTGACGCTTTACACCACGCCCGTCATCTACGTGTACCTCGACCGCTTCCGCCTGTGGAGCCAGCGTTTCCTGCAGCGGCGCCCGCGGCCGGACCCACTGCCAGCCGCGGCCCTCGGAGCCGACGCATGAAGCCCGCTTTTCCCATGCCGCTCGCGGCCGCGCTCGGCGCCAGCCTGCTCGCCGCCTGCACCGTCGGCCCCGACTACCAGCGTGCCGATGCCCCGGTGCCGGCCGCCTACAAGGAGCAGCCCCCGGAAGGTTGGAAGACCAGCAAGCCGCAGGAGGCGGGCGGCGGCGCCTGGTGGGCCATCTACGGCGACCCGGTACTGGACGGCCTGGAACGCCAGGTCGAGGTATCCAACCAGACACTGAAGGCCTCGGAGGCCGCGTTCCGCCAGGCCGAGGCGGTCTTGCGCGAGGCACGCGCCTCGTTCTTCCCGACGCTGGGAGTGAACGCCGGCGCCTCGCGTGCACGCTCCTCGACTTCCCGCTTGACCCAGAACCAGTTCAGCCTGGCGGCGGACGCCGGCTGGGCTCCCGATGTTTGGGGCCGGGTCCGCCGCCTGGTCGAGAGCGACTCGGCTTCGGCCCAGGCCAGCAGCGGCGACCTCGCCTCGGCCCGCCTTTCGGCGCAGGCGCTGCTGGCCCAGGACTACTTCGAGCTGCGCATCGCCGACGAGCTGCAGCGGCTGCTGGACGAGACCGTGGCCGCCTACACCAAGTCGCTGCAGATCACCCGCAACCGCTACACCGTCGGCGTGGCCGCCAAGTCCGACGTGGTCACCGCCGAAACCCTGCTGCAGAACACCATGGCCCAGGCGGTCAACGTCGGGGTGCAGCGGGCTCAGCTCGAGCACGCCATCGCCGTGCTGACCGGCCACGCCCCCGCCGACTTCACGCTGGCGGCGGCCGGTCCCGGCAGCGATGTCCCCGAAGTCCCGGGCGGCCTGCCGTCCTCCCTGCTCGAACGCCGCCCAGACATCGCCGCCGCCGAACGGCGCATGGCCGCGTCCAATGCACAGATCGGCGTGGCCATCGCCGCCTACTTCCCGAGCTTTACCCTGTCCGGCTCGGGCGGCTACGACAACAGCTCGATCAGCAAGCTCTTCAACACGCCCAGCCTGGTCTGGTCCCTCGGCGGGCAGGTGGCCGAGACCGTGTTCGACGCCGGCCTGCGCAGCGCCCAGGTGGACCAAGCCCGGGCGGCCTACGAGCAGAGCGTGGCGGAATACCGCCAGACCGTGCTCAGCGGCCTGCAGCAGGTCGAGGACCAGCTGTCGGCGCAGCGCATCCTCAAGCAGCAGGCCGACGTGCAGCAGCAGGCGGTGACGCTGGCCAAACAGGCCGAGCAGCTCACCCTGAACGAGTACAAGGCGGGCATCGTCGACTACACCAGTGTGGTCACCGCCCAGACTACCGCCCTGAGCACGGAGCAGAACGCGCTGACCATCCGCCAGAGCCGGCTGGTGGCGAGCGTGACCTTGATCGAGGCCCTGGGCGGCGGCTGGGATACGGCGCAACTGCCCGGGAAGAACCAACTCAACTGAGGGCCACGCGCGGACGGGAGCAGCGCAATGATCCGCCGTCTTGCCTGCATCTGCTGCCTGTGGACGTTCGTCACGGCGTGCCGGGCTGACCCGCTGCTGTGGATCGAACCGGTCTCGCAGAACATTCCGGTTGGTTCCGACGTCACCATCACGCTCGGCTTCCGCCGCCGCGGCGGCGATCCGGCGCTGGCCGCCTACGACGTCACGGTCCTCTACGACCCGCAGCGCCTGTCCTATTCGGGCACCTCGTTCGGCAGCCAGCTCGACCAGTCCGGCCGCGGCAGCTTCCGTCTGGTGCGGCCCGGCCGCGGCAGCGTCGACGTGGTCGAAGCCTCGCTCGACCCGCAGGACGTCCTTGCCGGCCGGCAGGGCTCCTCCTTCATCCTGGTTGCACTGAAGTTCAGCACGCTGGCGCAGGGGCGGCGTATCCCCGTCACACTCTCCGCCTTCGACCTCGAGGACGCCTCCGGCGCGCAACTCGGCGCCGAGCTTGGCGGCGCCTGGATCAGCATAGGCCCGCCCGCCGATGCGCCACCCGGCAGCCAGCAGGAACTCTCCGGCGCAGGCTCCGCGCATCCCTACGCACCGGTCAAAACGGTCGGCTACAAGAGGTCCGGCGGCTCATAGGTACCGGCTGCCGGCCGCGGCAACGCGGATGTGCGCGAGCCTATCGATATATACAAAGGAATATAACGCGTATTATCCTTTGCCCCGAACAATCAATTCAACCACTCGCATCGGGGAAGACATGAAGCACCTGCCGAAGGGCGTCGCCGCCCTCTTGTTCCTGTCGCCGTTCGCCCACGCCGACTGGGTATCCGACTGGTTCGCCATGGCCAGCCGCAGCCAGGCCGAGCAGCCGCACTGGGCCACACCGCTGGCGACGGTAACGCCGCGGCTGGAACAGGAATTCCGCTTCGACTACCTGCACGAGCACCTGCCGAACTCGACCGACGTCAACAACTACGACAACGGCAAGGGGCTGGAGGTCATCCCCACCGAGAACACTGAGCTGCTGGTCAACGTGCCTCCCTATGTCGAACACGGCGGGGCGTCCAGCCAGAACGGCTTCGGCGATTTTTCCATGGTCGGCAAGTACCGCTTCCTGTCGGCCAACGAGCAGCACGGCAACTACATCGTCACCGGCTTCCTGGGCCTGAGCCTGCCGACCGGGGCCCCGCCCAATGGCGGCCAGGCGGCGGTGATCACGCCCACCATCGCCGGCGGCAAAGGTTTCGGCGACTTCGACGTGCAGAGCACCCTCGGCGTGCAACTACCGGTGGACCGCATCCCGAAGGTGGGACGCACGATCGCCTGGAATACCGCCTTCCAGTATCACCTGGACCGCTATTTCTGGCCGGAGGTGGAGGTGAACTACTCCCACTTCATCGGAGGCAAGAACGACGACAAGACGCAGGTGCTGATCACGCCCGGTGTGGTATTCGGCAAGTTCGTGATCAAGGACCGGCTCGGCGTGGTGTTCGGCGCCGGCTGCCAGGTCGCGGCGACACACTTCAAAGCCTACGACAACGCCGTCATCGCCACGGCGCGCATGCCATTCTGATCCGGTACCGCGAGAAGCGGGGCCGCCGCATCAGCCGGCGCGCTCCGCCGCGTGGTACTCCCGCCGTATGCGGGCCAGGTCGACTGTGGGCTTGGGATACTTCAGGCGCAATCCCTCCAGGTATTCGACCACGATCCTGGCGACGGCCAGGTTGCGGAACCATTTGTGGTTGGCGGGGATGACGAACCAGGGCGCGCGGGCGGTGCTGCAGCGCGACAGCACCTCCTGGTAGGCCCGCATGTAGCCGTTCCAGTACTCCCGCTCGGTGTAATCGGCCTCGCTGATCTTCCAGTGCTTGGTCGGATCGTCGAGCCGGGCCTTGAAGCGGGCGAGCTGCTCGTCCTTGGAGATATGCAGGAAGAACTTGAGGATATGGGTTTCGTGCTCGATCAGGCCCTGCTCGAAGGCGTTGATCAGATCGTAGCGGGCGGCCAGCACCGGCTTGGCCACCAGGCCGTGGACCCGCGTCACCAGCACATCCTCGTAGTGCGAGCGGTTGAAGATGACCACCTCACCCCGGGCTGGCGCCTGCTGGTGCACGCGCCACAGGAAGTCGTGGGCGGCCTCCTCGGCGGAGGGCTGGCGGAAGGCCGCGACGCGGCAGCCGAGCGGATTCATCGCGCCGAGGAAATGGGTGATGGCGCCGTCCTTGCCGCCGGTGTCCATGGCCTGCAGGCAGATCAGCAGCGACGGCTTCCGCTCCACGTACAGCAGTTCCTGCAGCTCGCGCAGCCTCTGCCGGTAGTGCTCGATCTCCTGCACGGCATCGTCGTGGGTTTCGTGCCGGTCCTTGAATGCCGGATCGAAGTCCTTGAGGCTGACCCGGGTGCCGCTGCGTACCTTGAAGCGCTCCAGGTAATTCACCCCTCTCTCCTCGCGGCGAAGTCCGGCAGCAGTGTGCAATATTTGTTGGCGGGACGTATGCGCCGACCGTTGCCCCGCAGGGATTCGACCCTTGCCGCTTATAGCCGCGGCAGCAGCTCCTGGAACCGCAGCAGCCGGCCCGCGTTGCCCAGTACCAGCAGGGTGCTCAGGTTGTGCAGGATCGCCGCGATCATCGCACCCGCCACGCCGAGCAGACCGAACGCCGCAGCGGCGACGATGGCCAGGGTCCAGCCCAGGCCAACGATGACGTTGACGTGCAGGGTGTGGCGGCAGCGCCGGCTCAGCCGCAGGCAGGTGCCGAGACGGCGCAGATCGCTGCCGATCAGCACGATGTCGGCGGAGGCGAGTGCGATGTCGGAGCCGCCCGCGCCCATGGCGATGCCCACTACGCCGGCCTTCAAAGCCAGCGAATCGTTGATGCCGTCGCCCACCACCAGCGGCCGGAAGCCGCTGTCGATCTCCGCGGCCACACGCTTGAGCTTGTCTTCCGGCAGGGCCTGGGCCTGCACCGCCGGAATGCCGAGTTGCCCGGCCAGCGCCTGCGCCACGCTGCGGCGGTCGCCGGTGAGCAGCAGCTGGCGGTTGAGGCCGAGCTGGCGCAGCTCGGCCATGGCCTGTGCGGCCTCCGGACGCACCGTGTCGGCCAGCAGCAGCCAGGCCAGGAAGCGCCCGTTGACGGCGAGCCCCGCGATGGGACCGTCGTGCTGCGGCACTTCGGGCATAGCCACGCCGATCTGCTGGAGCAGTTCGGGCCGTCCCAGCGCGGCCTCTCCCTGGTCGGTTGCGGCCACCACGCCGAGCCCGTGGCGCTCGCGCACCTCCCTCAACGGCAGCCGCGCCCCGGGCGGGGCCAGCGCGGCCAGGGCACGGCTCACCGGATGGCTGCTGACCGCGCCGAGGCTGCCCGCCAGATGCAGCACCTGCTCGGGCTCGACCCCGGCCTGTGGCCGGATCTCCTGCAGGCGCAGGGTGCCGTAGGTCAGGGTGCCGGTCTTGTCGACCACCAGGGAGGTGGTGTCGGCCAGCTCCTCCAGGAACGCCGAGCCGCGGATCAGGATGCCATGGCGCGCCGCCACGGCGATGCCGGCGACGGCGGTGGCCGGCGCCGACAAGGCCAGCGCGCAGGGACAGGCGGCGACCAGCACTGCCAGCATGGCCTGCGCGTCGTTGGAGATGAACCAGGTGGTGGCCGCGATCAGCAGCACCAGCGCCAGGTAGCGGCCGGCGTAACGCTCCAGCAGCCGGGTGATCGGCGGCTTGGCGCGCTCCGCGCCCTGCATCAGCGCGATCACCTTGCCGAGCGTGGACTCCTGGCCGGTGCGCGTGACCTCGATGCGCAGCAGGCCGTCGAGGTTGATCGCACCGCCGTATACCTCCATGCCGGCGACGGCCTCCAGCGGCACCGACTCGCCGGTGATGGGGGCGGTGTCGAGGCTGGCCTGGCCTTCCAGCACGCGGCCGTCGGCGGGCACGCGGTCGCCGGCGCGCACTTCCACCCGGTCGCCTGGCCGCAGGGTGGCGTTGTCGATCTCGGTCACGCTGCCGTCGGCACCGACCAGGCGGGCGCGGCTGCTGGTCAGGCGCCCGAGCGCGGCGATGGCTTCCTCCGAGACGATCACGCTGCGTTCCTCCAGGGCATGGCCGAAGATCATGATCACCGGCAGCAGCACGGCGGTCATCAGGTCGCCGGTAGCCCAGGCGCCGAGCATCGCCAGGGCGATGAGACTGTCGGTGATACCGTGCAGATCCGGGTAACGCACGCTATGCCAGCCGGCGCGCACCACCGGCAGCCCCACCAGGATCGCCGCGGCGGCGAGCAGCAGCTCGCTCACGCCGGCCTGGGCCGGTGCCAGCAGCCGCCAGCCCAGGCCCAGCGCGAACAGCCCCAGCGCCAGCATCGCCAGCGTGACCTGGCGCGCGGCGGCGCGTTGCTCGGCCCGGCTCAGCATGCTGCCGGCCGCGGCCGCAGGAACCTCCACCGCGACGGCGGCGTTCATTTCTCGGCGCCCTGGATGATCAGGTGGGCGTCGTCGCGCGGATCGACCAGCGTCACCGAACCGACCTTGGCCAGGATCGCCGGCATGCGCTCGCGGTAAACCCGCAGCAGCAGCCCCGGATCCACCCGGTCCCTGACCGACTGCGCCAGGTGCTGCACCTCGGCGGTATCGGCCTGCGCCCGGGCCAGCCGTTCCGAGGCCTGGGCGTTGGCCACTTCCAGGCTGCGGTCGGCGGCCTGGGTCGCGCTTTGGGTCAGGCGCGCGGCCTCGGTGCGGGCCTCGGCGATGTCCCGATCCGCCGCCTGGCTGGCGGTGAGCACGGCATTGAACGCGTTGACCGCGTCGCGCGGCAGGCTGGACTGCACGTCGGCGCGGACCACCTCGATGCCCAGACCCGCCCTCGCCGCTTGCAGGTCAGCGAGCCGACGGTTGACCTGCCGCACCAGATCGCCGCGCAGGCGCTCGCGCCGCTCCGCCACGCCGCCGTCGGTGCCGACCAGTTCCGGCCTCGCCACCAGGATGGCGTCAAGATCCCGCGCCGCGCATACCGCCACCGCGCTGCGGGTCACCAGGCGGTCCAGCGCCGGCAGCAGGTGCTCACGCTGCAGCACGTAGTCGTAGGGATCGGTGACCTTGTAGAACACGCGCACGTCGAGCTGCACCACGCCGGCATCGCCGGTGAGGAGATAACCGGAGCCGGCGAGCGCGTCACCGAGGGAGGCGCTGTCGTCATCGTCAGGGGAAACATCGGTCTGGATCGCTTCGCGCGCGCGCAACAGGGTTTCCACGTGGCGCTCCAGCACCGTCTCGGCCGACGGCAGCAGCAACACCTGCTCGAACGGGCGTGGCCAGGCCAGCAGCAGTCCGGCGCCCCGCACCCGCGCCAGTGCGCCGAGGCGCTGCACCACCACGCGGTTCTGCGGATCGACGCGGCGCACGTTCGACAGCACCCAGCCCAGCGCCGCCAGCAGGGTGACGGCGTAGAGCGCGACGAAGGCCAACCGCCCCGCCTCCAGCCAGGGGCTGGCTGGCGCCGCACTCGCGTCCGCGTTCACGATTTGCGGCCGGCGCGCGGCACGGCTTCCGGTTCCGCCTCCTGCCCCGGCGGACCCTCCGTCAGCACGCGGAACGGCGCGGCGTCGGTGCGCAGGATCAGGCGCGTAGCGGGACTCACCAGGGTGCCCAGCGTGTCCAGCGAGCGCAGCAGCTTGTAGAGCTGGGGCGAGCCGGCGTAGGCGCGGCCGTAGATCTCCGCCGCCTGCACCCGCGACTGCGCCTCGATCTCGGCCGCCTTCACCGTGGCGTCAGCCTGCACGATGCGCGCGTCGCGCTCGGCCGCCGATCGGATCTCGGCCGCCTCGCGCTTGCCCACCGCGGTGCGCTCGGTGGCGATGGTCTCGCGCTCGGCGCGCATGCGGTCGACGGTGGCGGCCAGCGTCACCATCGGCAGGCTCAGGCGTTCGATGCCGACCTGCGCCACGCGCACGCCGTAGGTGTCCAGCATCTGCTGCGCGATCTGGGCCTTCAGCTTCGCCTCGAAGTCGTCGATGCGCACCTTGTCCGGGTCGGTGTTGACCAGGCCCGCAAGTTCGTAAGCGCTGGCGGTGGTCTCCAGCGCCGAGCCGACGAAGGTGCGGATCTGCCGCGCCGCCTCGTCCGGCCGGTTCTGCACCGCGCGCATGAAGCGCTGCACGCTGGCCGCATCGGCCTGCACCTGCCAGGCGACGTAGGCCTGCACGATGATGCGCAGGCCGTCGCGGCTGCCCACGTCCTGCAGGCCGCTGGAGGTGGTGCGCAGGCGCAGGTCCACCGGGATGGTCGATTCGAAGGGCGCCGGCAGCCGCCACGCCAGCCCCGGATCCAGCAGCACCCGGGTGGGGTTGCCGAAGCGCGTCACCACCGTGGCCTCGCCGGCGCGCACCTGCACCACGCAGGCGGTGATCACCGCGAAGATCAGCAGCAATGCAGCGAGTGCGGCGCGCCGATGCGGAAACGGCGCGCTGTCGCCGCCTCCGCCGCGATGATGATGATGGCCGTGGTGGTGATGATGAGCACTGGGCGCACCATGGTCGTGGGCGTGATCATGTCCAGCGTGGTCGTGGTGGTCCAGGGTGCTCATCGACTCTACTCCTCACCCTTGCGGGAAGCGGAGGCGTCGACCGGCAAAGCGAAAGATCTCAGGTCCACCACCGGCGAATTCCCCGTGCCGATACGGTGATCCACGATCAGCAGCCTGGCGTTGGCCAGGCCCTGGCCGAGCCCGGCCAGATACCGCTCGAGCAGGAAGGCCCCTCCCGCAGCGCGGTACGCATCCTGTTCCGCGGCAAAACGCAGTTGCGCCGCCTCGGCACCCGCGCGCACTTCACGCGCCGCCGCCGCGGCCTTGTCGCGCAACAGGCTGGCCTGCATCTGTGCCAGGTTGGCCTGCTCGGCCGCGTGGCCACGCTCGCGTGCGACCAGCGCCTGGGCAGTGATCTGGGCCGCCTGCACCGAGTGATAGGCATTGGCGGCGCCGACCGGCGGATGGATCGCCTCGATCACCGCCGCCAGGATCTCCACGCCGCACCCCAGCCGGTCGAGCTCGGCCTGCACCGCCGCGGCGATATCCCCGGCCAGGGCGGCTCGCTGTTCGCCGAGCACGCCGTCGAGCGTACGAGTGGCGAAACCGCGCACCAGCACACGGCCGGCGCTGCTGCGGATCAGCGCCGGCAGGTCGGCGCTGCGATAGGCCGCGGCCAGTGCCGCCGGGTCGCTCAGGCCGATCCGGTAGACCAGGCGGACGTCCATGTTGACCATCTGGAAGCTCTGCCGGTCGTTGGCGACACTGGCCAGCACCTGCGAATTCTCGCTGGCGTGCGACGCATCCCACAGGCGGTTGGCGCTGTCCGGCGCCGGACCTTCGGCGGGTGTCGGCTCCGTCCCGGTGCTGGCTTCGTCGGCAGCGGTGACGGCGACTTCGTGCACGATGCCGTTCTCCATCGGCCGGGTCCGTCCCAGCGGCCACGGCAGGCCGAGGTGCAGACCCGGGCCGAGCACGCGCACCGGCTTGCCGAAGCGCTCGTAGACGTCGCGGCCGTCGAGCGGCACCTGGTGCAGGCCACTCAGCAGCCAACCGACGGCCGCGATCGATGCGGACACCGGCAGCAAGGCACGGCGCATCTGCAGGAACGCCCAGTTCTGCTTCAGGTCGATGCCGAAGCGGGTATGCAACCCGTCCTGCAGGGATCGCCAGGGATGCCGCTGCCAGCGCAACAGTCCGGCCGCGAAGCTGCCGGCGAGCAGGCGTGGCTCCAGGCCCGGCCGCAGCGGCGAGAACAGCGACAGCCCGGCGCGCAGGACGAACTCGAGGGCGACCGCCGCCGGCAGCAGACCGAGGAGCGCGGGCAAGCGCTCCAGCCACGCACGCCCGGCATCGGCGAAGAACAGGAACAAGGCCGTCAGCCCCAGGCAGGCGAGCGCCACGCGGACCAGTTGCGCCAGGGCCCGCGCCTCCGGCCATTCCGCCGCGGGCAGGCCGGCGAAGTACCGCTCCAGCACCAACAGGCCGAAGGCGGCGAGCACCACGGCGCCGCCGGCAGCCATACCCGCCTGCCCGAAAGCCGCTGCGGCCGGACGCACACCGAAGCCGGACCATGCGGCCAGCAGCGCCGCGATGGCCAGGCCCGACAGCCAGAAGGCCTCGGCGGCACACCACTTCCACACCGCCGCACGGATCTTGCCGAAGCGGCCGCGGCGCACCGTCGTGGCCGCTGGCCGGGACTGGTTGGCGAAACGGCGCCAGCGTGCAACGCGCCAGGCCGACAGCAGGCCGGCCGACAGCATCAGCAGGGCCGCGCCGTTGCCGGCGAGCAGCGGGCGCCAGTCGGTACCACGTCCCAGCCTGGGCACGAGCAGAGGCAGCAGCAAGGCCGCGGCGAGCACTCCCGTCCAGGCCGCCAGACGCAGCAGCAGCCGCGCCTGGAACGGCGCCCGCTGGAACCGCGGCAAGCCGTTCAGGTCCACCGCTGCGTCGTCGAGGTCGACCCGCATCCCGTTCATGTCAACGGCTCGCCACGGCCACCACCAGGTACAGCACGCCGGCGCCCAGCACGGTCATGGCGGTGGTGAGGAACCTGGGGTGCGCGTGGTGGCTCTCCGGGATCAGGTCGCTGGCGCCGATGTAGAGGAAAAAGCCGGCGAACACCGCCAGGGCGATCCCCAGCACGCGCTCCGGCACGCTGAACAGCAGGGTCGAGGCGACCCCGGCGCCGGGAGCGATGGCGTCGGCCAGCAGCCAGCGCAAGCCCTGGCGCCGGTCGCCGCCGTTCTTCAGCACCACGTTCATGGTGTTGATGCCATCGGAGAAGTCATGGGTCAGCACCGCCACCGTGACCACCGCGCCGACCGCGGTGGCCGCCTCGAAGCCGAGGCCGATGGCCACGCCGTCGAGGAAGCTGTGCGCCGACAGGCTGCCGGCGCCGAGCGCGCCGCGCGGTACGCTACGCGCATCCCCGCCGTGATGGTCATGACGCACGCGGTCGGCATGGATGAGCTGTACACGGTCCAGCACCAGGTAGAGCAGGAAGCCCAGCGCCGACCACTCCAGCAGGGTCGCCGCCCGCTCGTGGCCGGCGCCAAGCTCGATCGCCTCAGGCAGCAGGTCGAAGAACGCCACCGCAATCACCGCGCCGGCGCTGAAGCCGAGCACCAGGTGCAGCTTGTCCCCGAGCCGCAGCGCGAACAGGCCGCCGGCGAAAGTGGCACAGAAGGCGGCGCACGCGATGCCCAGGATCATCGCTCACGTCACTCGCGCACTCCTTCCGCCGGCGCCATCACCTACTGCGCTCCCGGCTTGTACCAGTAGTCGTCCTTGATGGTCTTGAACAGGGTCTTGGGGATCATCGAGTGGATGCCCTTGGTCTGGTCGACGATCTGGGTGACGTGGAAGTCCACCCCCATGCTGGACAGCGGCAGCGACTTGAACATGTCCCAACCCTTCAGCTCGTTGATGTAGTCCACCGTCTCGTCCACCGCCTGCTGCATGGCGTTGTCCAGGTTGGGGTCGAGGCCGAAGGCGATGTAGTGGGTGGGCGTCTCGGCGCGCGGCATCTTGAGCGTCTTGCCCTTGTGCAGGATGAACTTCAGGGTCACCGTGTTGGCGGTCTCGATCGCCGTGCCGGTGATCTCGCCGTCACCCTGCACCGCGTGCGCGTCGCCGGTGAAGAAGCGCCCGCCGGGCGCAAACACCGGCAGGTACAGGGTGGTGCCGGCCACCAGCCAGCGGCAATCGAGGTTGCCGCCGAAGCGGCCCGGCGGGCTGCTGCTGCGGTTGGGACCGTCCTCCTCCGGCGGCTGCGTACCCATCACGCCCATGAACGGCGCCAGCGGCACCTCCACGCCGGATTCGAAGATGCCGACGTTGCGCTTGAGGTCGAGGACGGTGACGTGCGCCGGCGGCTTCGGCCCATCGAGCTGCTTCAGGCCGCGGCCGGGACCGGACCCGGTGGTGCCGTAGGGAATGCGCGGCACCACCGACAGGATGCGCACCTCCAGCGAGTCGCCAGGCATGGCGCCATCCACCGCGATCGGCCCGATCAGCAGGTGGCCGGACTTGATGTCGGCGTAGCGCTGGGTCTTGTCCAGCACCTCCAGCGTTTCCTTCAGCGCCGGGTTGTCGATGGTGGTGGGAATGTTGTTCTTCTTCAGCCACTCGGCCGGGTCCATTTCCGGGTTGCGCCAGCCGGCACCGCCGCCGGTGTCGATCTTCACCGTCTCGCCGGACTTGATGGTGAGAATCGGCGCCTTCTGCGCCGGGTAGTTGCCGATGGCGGAGTTGTCTGGAGTGAGCTTGACGTAGTGGTCATAGGCCGGCGCGGCGGCGGCAGCGGACGACGCCAGCGCCAACAGCATGCCGGCCAGCGCACGGCGCACCGGCACCCCCGCGGCGAAGGTGGGGGCGAAGGAACGAACGAGGTCGGGGGAACGATTCACGATGCAGCCCGTTGGTTGTGGTCCATGTTCCTAGGACGCGGGCGTGGCGCCGGCCCCCACCCGACGGCGGCGCTTTTTCCGACGAAGCCGCGTGGATCGCTCCGGCGCCACGTAGGGGCCGCCCGGGCGCTGCGCGTCGTAGCAACGAACCATCGCCCGCCGCCGTCACCATGAACCTGTTGCGTCCGCTCCTCGCCTGCCTCGCGCCGCTGCTGCTGGTGCTGTCGGCCTGCGCCGCGCCCGCTCCGACGACGGACGCGGCGCCTGACGATGCCACCGTGCACCTGCGCAGCCGGCTGATCGGCGCCTGGAAGCTGGTGGCGATCCGCGACCGCGACGTCACCGCCGGTACCGAGACGCCGGCAGCACGCGCTGCCGACGGCGGCCAGTTGATCTACACCGCCAACGGCCGCCTGTCGGTGCAGATCGTGCGCGTCGGCCGCGCGCAGGCGCCGCCCGGCTCGGCCGACGGCTTCAGCAGCTATTTCGGCCGCTGGGAACTGGTGCCGGCCGAAGGCTGCGTGATCCACCACCAGGACGGCAACCTCGCCGTCGCCCAGGTCGGCCAGGCCGCCAAGCGCTACTACTCCTTCGACCCCGAAGGCCACCTGTCGCTGGCCACACCGCCGCGCAAGCGCGAGGACGGCCACGACGTCAGTTCGGTCTTCGTCTGGGAAAAATATCCTTGAACTTCGCCATGACCATGCGCTCCGTCCGCTCCGCCCTCGTCTTCTCCTGCGCCCTCGCCTGCGGCGCGGCACCGGCGCTGGCCGCCGATATGGCCAAGCCGCGCATCGCGGTGTTCTCCGGCCCCACCGCCACCATCCAGAACAACAAGCCGCTGGTGACCAGCAACAAGGCGCGCGAGCAGTACGGCCTGCCCCTGCTGAAGGACCAATGGGGTCATCCGCTCACCGACTGGCCGCGCTACCAGCGGCTGGCCGCGCCGGTGACGGTCTACGTCGAGATGTACACCGCGCACCCTCTGGAAGCGGACGTAAAGGGGCTCTACGCCCCGCCGGACGGCTACGTCGACGCCGCCGGCAGCTTCTCCAAGGAGCCCCGCAATCCTTCCGACAAGCCGGTGTACGCCATCACGCTCAAGCCGGAAGACGGCCTGTACGCCTTGCCCTACATGGGCCGCCAGGCCAACGGCCAGCCCTGGGACGGCGTCGCCACGCACCCCGGCGCGCCGTTCGCGGAATCGCGCCAGACCTTCGTGCCGGATGCCTCGCGCATCTTCGAGGAGATCGAGCGCAACGGCGGCGGCATCCACGCCAAGGCCGACTACGACTTCTACCGCGCGGTGCCCTCCGGCGGCTATACCAAGGGCCTGCCGGCGGCGCAGCGGACCGATACCGGCGCCGGCGACATCCCGCCGGAAAAGCTTGGCGTGGACTTCTTCGGCTACGGCCCCTACAACGCGTCGCAGACGCGGCCGATGCTGGCGCGCGAGGTCAATTTCGTGCAGAAGGCGCTGGCCAGCGGCAAGTACGCCGGTGCGCTGTGGCTGGAGGGCAGCCCTTCGGTGGAGGACAGCGCCTACTGGCTCAGCCTGCTGGTCGACACCACCCTGCCGATCGCCTGCAACTCCGCCCACCGCAACCGCGGCCTGGTCAGCGCCGACGGCGACGGCAATATCCTCGACTCGATCGACTACATTGTCTCCCGAGTCTGGGCGGGGGACGATGGCCGGAACCGCCTCGGCGCCGTGATGGTGCAGGACGAGATGATCTACTCCGCCCGCGAGGTCGAGAAGGGCGACGCGCACCCGGGCGGCTACGTCGCCACCGGCGGCTACGGCGGCGTGTTCGGCTCGATGACCGCGGGTCCGTACATCACCAACGTCCCCACCCGCCGCCATACCTGGAACTCCGAGGTGCGCGTGACCCAGCTACCGCCGCACATCGACGGCCTGCTGCGCCACGACGGCAGCTTCAAGACCGTGCCGGTGGAAATCAAAAACGCAGCGGGCGAGCTGCTGCCTGCGGCGATCCCCAAGGTGGCGATGCTCAAGGGTGATGTCTGGTACGACGAGAGCGGCGAGCCCGACCCCGCCGGCGAGAAAGGCATCGCCGCCACCATCGACCTGCTGCTGGACCGCTACCCGCTGGCCGGTATCGTCGGCGAAGGTCTTGCCCCCTACTCCAGCATGTCCGCCTCGCAGGACAAGGCGCTGCAGTTCGCCGTGCTCAGCGGCCTGCCGGTGGTGAAGACCGCGCGCGGCGACGCCCGCGGCCTGGTCAAGGTCAACCCGGATAACCTGTTCATCGAAGGCAACAACCTCACCGCCACCAAGGCGCGCCTGCTGCTGACGGCGGCGATCATGAAGTTCGGCCCGCTGCCCCACGCCGCCGATCCGGCGCATGCCACGCCGGCGGAGGTCGCGGCGATCAAGAAGAGGATCGAGCTGTATCAGGAGGTGTTTCAGACGCACTGAACGGGGCTTCGATCCGGGCCACCGACGGACGACCCTCGCGCCGGGTTTCGATCATCTCGCCCTGCTTGGGCCCGTCGTTCTTCTCCAGGAACCGGATCAAGGCATTCAGCACCCGTGTGCGGGTCTCGCCCTGCGCCAGCCAGTGATCGTCGCCGGGCAGTTCGACCAGCTCGAACGGCTTCCCTGCCCGTTGCAGCGATTCCGCCATGCGACGCGACTGATCCGACGGCACCACGCTGTCGTCGCGCGTGTCGATCAGCAGCAACGGCACCCCGGCCTGGTCGGCATGCCGGGCCGGCGACAGCGACGACACCAGCGCGTCGCCGGGACTGCTGGCGCCGATGAACGGCGTCATGCGCCGGAACTCGTAGCTGTCGGGGCCCGTCGCCGGCCGGCTGCGCCAGACCCGCCAGGAGTTGCCCGGCTGGTGCGCAGCGAGCAGATCCACCAGGTCGGAGATCGCACCGAAAGCGGCGGCGCAGCGATAAGGGCCTCCCTCCTGCTCCGCCCCCGTCAGGGCGGCATAACCGCCGTAGCCTGCGCCGACGATGCAGACGCGGCCGGCATCCGCCACGCCTTTGTCGACCAGGTAGCGCACGCCGTCGGCCAGGTCGGACTGCATCTTGCGGCCCCACTGGTCGTAGCCCGCGGTGAGGAACTTGCCACCAAGGCCGGCGGAGCCGCGGAAATTGGGCTGCAGCACGGCATAGCCGCGCGAGGCCAGGGCCTGCGCCAGCCAGTTGAAGCCAGGCAGATCGCGCCCCGCCGGGCCCTCGTGCGGCAGCACCACCAGCGGCAGGTTGGCGGGCTGCGTTCCCTTCGGCAGGGTGAGATAGCCGGGAATGCTGAGGCCATCGGCAGCGGCGTAGGCGATCGGCTCGACCGGAGCGACATCGGCCGGCCCGATCCCGGCGTAGTAGGCGCCGATCACGCTGACCCGGTCGGCATCCAGGTCGGCGAGCGCGTAGACGGCGCCGCTCTTTTCGCCCGACACCCGCACCACCATCCGGCGGCGGTCGTCCGACCAGCTCAGCAGTTCCACGTCCTCGCCCGGAAACGCCTGCACCACCTTGTCCCAGGCCGCCTGCGCGTCCGCCTGGTAGAACGTATAGCGTCGCGCCGGCTCGAAGCTTTCACCACCAACCAGCCGGCGGGTCAGCGGATCCGTCAGCAGCGCCCCGGTTTCATGCCCGGACGCGACGGGCTTGCCCCAGGTCCCGTCCTGCAGCGAGAAGCGCTGCACGCTTTGGTCCGGCATGCGCACCAAAGCCCAGCCGTCTTCCGCCGCGAAGCCGACGATGCTGCCCGGGCCGAGCGCGGCGTCCGCCAGCTGAGGCTTGCGCCAGCGACCGTCGTGCCGCACCTCCAGCGACCAGCTCGTACTGTCGTCGGCGAAGGAGCTTTCCGCCACCGGTTCGCCGGCAGAGTCGAGCAGGACGTCCTGCAGGTTCGCCGCCCCGGGCCCGAGCTGCAGCAGGTCGGCACGTCCGCGCTCCGGATCGACACGGAACACGGCCGGCAGGAAGCCCTTCGACAGCGGCACGTCGGAGAACCAGGATCGCTCCGAGGGCGTCTTCATCCAGGTCTGCAGGTAGACGCTGGTCCGCCCCTGCACCACGCGCACCTGCGGCGGCGCCGTCAGCACGTTGGCCGCCAGCTCGCTGCCGAGCCAGGCCCGCAGGGGTTGCAATTCGTGCGCATGGAAGTCGTAGATCCAGGTGGCGCCGTGCTCGAAGCGCCGGGCCGGGTCGTAATCCGGGGCGTCGGTGCCGGTGATCGCCAGCGCGCCATTCCCCAGCCAGGTCAGTTCGTGGACGGGTTGTGCGCCGACGTCGATGGCGACGGTGTTCTTGTCCGAGCCGAGCGGATGGACGATCACTTCGAACTGCTTGTCCTTCGGCGCGACATACGCCAGGCTCTTGCCGTCCGGCGACAGCGTGACCTTGTCGAACTGCGGCAGGCGGGCGTAGGCCTCCAGCGGCGCGCACCAGGCCGGCAACACGGAGACGCCCAGCAGGGCGGCGAAAACGAGACGGCAACTGATCGGCTTCATGACGGTCACGGCTGGCAGGGGCCAGATCCTGGCAAGCAATCAACGCGCCAACCTGGTGCACGCCAATCCGGCCAACCACTTGCCGCATCAGGGCGGATTGTTTTTCTCCAGGAATTGCACCACCGCCTTGAGCATCTGGGTGCGGGTTTCGGTGCGGGACAGCCAGTGGTCCTCGCCGGACAGGGTGACCAGTTCATACGGCTTGCCTGCCTTTTGCATGGCCTCCGCCATGTATCGCGTCTGCTCGGGCGGCACCACGCTGTCGTCGGTGCCGTGGATCAGCAGCAGCGGGATCTTGATCTGGTCCACGTGTTTGACCGGCGAAATCGCATCGTAGACCGGGTCACGGATGTTTTCCGCGCCGATGAGGCGGTCCAGGTAGCGGGTTTCGAGGTCGTCGGTCCTCAGCTTGTTCTGGTTCTCCCAGACGACAAGCTCCCGCATGTCGGAGATGCCCGCGACCGAGACCGCACAGCGGTATGAGCCGGTATCGATGGCGGCTCCTGCAAGAGCGGCATAGCCGCCGTAGCTGGCCCCGACGATACAGACGCGCTTCGGATCGATCACGCCCTTGCCGGCCAAGTAGCGCACACCGTCGGACTGGTCGGTCAGCATTTTGCGGCCCCACTGCCCATACCCGGCGGCGAGGAACTTCACACCGAACCCCACCGAGCCACGGAACTGGGGTTGGAGCACGGCGTAGCCGCGCGACGCCAAGGCCTGCACCCACCAGTCGAATCCCGGGACGTCACGGCCCTCGGGTCCACCATGCGGCAGCACCACCAGGGGCAGGTTCTTGGCCGGACGGCCCGTCGGCAAAGTGAGATAGGCTGGAATGCTCTGACCGTCCCCGGCGGGGTACCTGAAGACATCGACCGGCGCGATGTCCTCGGCACCGATCCCCTTATAGTAGTTGCCGACCATGTCCATCCGGTTGGCCGTGAAATCGAGCAAGGCATACACCGCGCCGGTCTTGGGACCGACCACCCGCACAACCAGCTTCTGGCGATTGTCGGTCCAGCTCACCAGAGCCACATCCTCGCTCGGAAACGTCTGCACGACCTTGTCCCAGGCAGCCTGGTCCGCCTTGTCGTAGAACGTGTAGCGCCGCTCGGGATTGAGCCGGACGTCGCCGATGACCTTGTGCGTGATCGGGTCGATCAGCAACCCGTTCCAGTAGTATTCGCCCGGCCTGAACCTCTCGCCCCAGCTCCCGTCCGTCAATGAGAAGCGCCGCACGCTGTCGTCCGGAAAATGCATGAGTGCCCAGCCGTCTTCGGGTGCGAACGCGACGATACGGGGCTGGTCGATTTCGGTTTCCTGCACTTGCGTCTGCTGCCATTGTCCGTCGTGGCGGATCTCCAGCGACCATTCGCGCTTGGTGTCGACATAGGAGGTTTCCGCCACCGGCTCTCCGGCCTTGTCGATCAGGAGCCCGGTGAGATGTCCGGATCCGGGACCCAGCTGCAGCAGATCGGCGCGGTCCCGCTCCAGGTCGGCCCGGTACACAGCCGGAACCCCATGTGTCCAGGTTGTGAGGTAGCCATAGGTGCGCCCCTTCACGACATGAATCTGCGGCGCTTCGGCGAGCATGGTGGAAATGACTCCGTGCGGAGCGGCGCCGGATATGACCGAGTTGCCCGCAGCCTCTCTCTTGCCGAGCCATGCCGGCAGGCCGGTCAGTTCGTGCTGCGGGAAATCGTAAATCTGCGTGCTGCCGAATTCGTACTGCCGCCCGAAGTCGTAGCCCGAAGCCTCGGAACTCAGGATCGCCAGGTGCTCGTTGCCCATCCAGGTCAGGCTGCGGAGCTTGTACTCACCGCCGTTCAGGCGCACGGCGTGCTTCTCGTCACCGAAGGTTTGCACCACCACTTCGCGCGCGTTTCCGTTGGGGATCACGTAGGCGACTTTGCCGCCGTCCGGCGACAGGGCTACGTCTTCAAACTGCGGCAGCCGGCCATAGGCCTCCAGCGGCGGCGCGCACCTGACAGGCCATGCGGGAGCGCATAGGGCGGCAGCGAGAAGCAGGCGGACGGTCGTCATGGTTGTGTGATCGCGCAGGACGGGACGCCTGCTTCCAAGCAAACGCCGCGCCAGTCGCCGCCGCGCCGCGGCCGGGGATACCACGCGCTGTCCCCCGAACGTCGCTGCTGCTACACAGCGAACAACGGCGGCTGCTTGCGGTTGAACCCGGTCGCGTCCTGGTACGCCTTCGCCAGCAGCATCAGTTCCCCTTCGCCGAACGGCCGCGCCATGAAGTTGATGCTGGTCGGCGTGCCGGCCTGGGTGAAACCGTTGGGCAGCGCCAGGCCCGGATAACAAGCCAGGTTGGCCATCTGCGAATGCAGCTGGGTGCGGTTCGGAGGCGGTGGCGGGGTGCTGCCCGCGGCGCCTCCGCCTCCGTCCGCTCCACCGGCCCGGGGGTTGCCGTTGGTGTGCGGAGCCAGGTACACGTCCACGCCGGCGGTCGCCTCGGCCAGCTTCTGCATCATCATCGAGCGCAGGCGCTGCGACTGCAGGTATTCCACCGCCGGGATCACCCGGGCGGTGCGGAAGCGGTCGGCCTTGTTCTTCGCGGTGAGCAGCTTGTCGCGGCCGGAACGCAGCAACTCGTCGAAGAACACCGCGGCCTCCACGCTGATCGCCAGGACATCGATCGGGAAATCCGGCACCTGCAGCGGGACCGGTTCCACCCCCATCTGCTTGAGCTGCGCCAGGGTGGCGGCGTCGTTGCGCTTCCACTCCGGGTTACGGTCGGCGTCGGCGAAGGCGTCGGCGAAATAGCCCACGCGCAGCTTGCGGTAATCGCGGTGTGCGTCCCAGTTGAACGGGATCTCCGACACGCTCAGGTCCTTGCCGTCGGGCCGCGCGATCACGTTCATCACCAGGGCGCAGTCCTCGACGTAGCGGCAGATGGGACCGAGCCGATCCTGGGTCCAGGACAGTGCCATCACGCTGTGGCGGCTGACCCGCCCGAACGTCGGCCGCAGCCCGGTCGCTCCGCAGCGCCCGGACGGGCTGAGGATGGAGCCGCCGGTTTCCGTGCCGATGGCAAACGGCACCAGCCCCGCCGCGGTCGACGAGGCCGGCCCGGCCGACGAACCGCTGGAGCCTTCGTCCAGGTTCCAGGGATTGTTGGTGCGCCCGCCGAACCACTGGTCGCCGCCGGCCAGTTCGCCGGTGGTGAGCTTGGCCAGCAGCACAGCGCCGGCCTCGCGCAGCATGACGACCACGCTGGCGTCCTCGTCGATCATCTGGTCCTTGTAGGCGCCCGAACCCCAGGTGGTCTTGTAGCCCTTGACCGCGATGATGTCCTTGGCGCCCCAGGGCACGCCGTGCAGCGGCCCCTTGTAGCGCCCGGCGGCGATCTCGGCGTCGGCCTGCGCGGCCTGTTGCAGGGCCAGCTCGTCGAGGAAGGTCACCACGCAGTTGATCTTCTCGTTGTGCTTGTGCAGGCGCCCCAGGTACATCCGGGTCAGCTCGACGGAAGTGACCTGGCGCGTCTTCAGCAGATGCGCCAAATCGGCCACCGGCCAGAACGCAACCTGCTCCAGGTCCTGCGGCCGCTTCACCGCCGGCCGCGTACTGGCGCGGAAGGGAGCGCGCTCGCGGTCCACCTTCATCCCCGGCACGATGGGACTGAAATAGAACGGTGGCGCCACGTCGTTGGGAATCTCGATACCGTGCAGCGCGGTGTAGCGGGCGAGGTTCTGGTTCACTCCCGCCAGCATGGTCTTCTGCTCGGCATCGCCGACGTCCAGGCCATCCAGCGCCAGCGCGTCCTTGAGCATCGCCTCGGTGACCGCCGGCGGCGACTGTCCCTGCTGCGCGCGCAGCGCGATGGGCAACAGGGCCGAGCCGAGGCCCAGGCCGGCGATGAAGCGCCGGCGCGAGCGGACCAGCTCCTTCACGCCGCGCATCAGGGCTCCCCGGGCACCGGCCCGAAGTCCGGCGGTGGGATGCGCTGCTTGGTCGCGCCGGTATAGGCCGAGGCTATCTTTAGCAGCAGCGGCTCGTCGAACGGGCGCGCCACGATATCCATACCGACCGGAAGCTTGGCCGCGATCGGGCCGACCAGGCGTGTGTGGTTGTCGCCTTCGGTGCGTTCGCCGCCACCGCCACCACCGGTGCCGAACGCGGAAGCCGGTGTCTCGGGCGCGCTAGGGTCGCGGATCAGGTCATAGACCTCGGAGGTGAAGCCGGCCGGCACCGTGACCACGGGGAATCCCTGCTGGCCGAGGAAGCTCCACACGCTGCTGCGGCCGTTGACGGACGGGCCGGCCGGCGCGCCGAGTTTGGTCGGCGGCAGGTTGCTGGTCGGATACACCAGGGCGTCCAGCTTCTGCTCGGCCATGCACTGCAGCACCATCTGCTGCACCGAGAAGCGCCGCAGCATGCGCTCGGCCATGCTGTACTCCTGGGCCTTTTCCAGGTTCTCGCGGCCCTTCTTGCGGTCCGGGAAATGCGGGTCCTGGTGGAAATTGGACTTGGTGATGAGGTCGGCGTTGCTCTTGATGTTGGCATCGCCGCGCTCGCGCAGGTACAGGTCGAGCATGTACTTGCTCTGCCCTTCCGCCTGCGCCTGGCCGAAGTCGCGCAGGGTGACCTTGTCCGGCACCTGCGAGGGGTCCATCTTCAAGTCCAGCAGCTTGGCGATGTGGTCCGTGGCCGGCTTGCCGTCCTTGTCCAGCGGGAACAGCTCGGGGAAGCGCTTGGTGAACAGCTTGTTGTCGTCCTGCGCGATGTACTTGCGGAAGCAGGGCGTGAACAGGTCCCCTTCCGGTCCCGGATCGACGATGGTCGCACCGAGCCCGCGCAGGTCGTCCACCGCCTTGCCGACGATGTCGATGGTCTGCTCATCGGCCTTGGTGAACAGCTTCTTGTTCATGTATTCGCGCACCACGCCGATGCGCAGGCCGTCCAGCCGCGTCTCGTGGGTGAAGCTCTCGTATGGCTGCTTCGGCATGCGCCCCACGCTGAAGGCGGTAAGCTCGTCGCGCGGATCGTAGCCGGCGATCACGTCGAGGATGCGCGCCGCGTCCTCCACCGTGCGGCAGATCGGGCCGACGCGGGTGTTGATGCCGGTCTCCATCATGCCCTTGCGCGGCACCAGTTCCTCGGTGCCGGAGATGCCCACCGCGCTGGCGGCGCTGGCCGGGCCGCGGATCGAAGAGCCGGTCTCCTCGGCGATGGCGCAGGTCACCAGGTTGGCGCCGACCGAGGAGCCGGAGCCGGAGCTGGAGCCGCGCGGGATGCGCTCGGTGTCGTAGGGGTTGCAGAAGGTGCCGCCGAAGGAGCTGCGCGGCACCGCCGAAGCGTACTCGCCAAGGTTCGACTTGGCCAGGATGATGGCGCCGGCCCCGCGCAGGCGCTCGACGAACACCGAGTCCGCCGGCGGGCGGTCGTTGGCGTAGGCGGCGTCGGCGCCGGAGGTGGTGCGCATGTCGAAGGTGTCGTACTGGTCCTTGATCGCCATCACCACCCCGTGCAGCGGGCCGACCAGCTTGCCGGTCTTGGCGAAGTAGGCATCCTCCTGCGCCGCCACTTCCAACGCATCCGGCATCTTCGGATCGCTGTCCGTCTTGTCGGTCATGCTGCGCGCCTTGCGGTCGTCGAAGCCCCACTTCTTGCGCGCGGCCGGCCGCAGGTTGAGGGTCGACAGGGCATTGATCTGCCCGGCGTGCGGAATGGTCTCGATCGGGCCGAGGATGCCTTGCGGCTCCTTCACGCAGGTGCCGTTGTAGGCCTTGATGCGCTTGAGATACAGCGTCACCAGCTCGGTCGCGGTGAGCCGCTTGTCCAGGATCGCGCCCTGGATCTGGGTGATGGTGGCCTCCTCCAGATGGAACTTCGGTGCGGCCGCGGCCACCGGCGCCGCCACCCCGGCCAGTCCGGCGGCGGCGCCGAGCAGCGCCGCCGCGGTCCAGCACGCCGCTTTCCTGACTTTGAACATGCGGAACGTCTTCATGATTCCCCGCTACTTGTCGTGAAAGATCGCCTTGGGCAGCAAGGCGTGAATACCTTTGGTGCCGTCCACCGCCTGGGTCACCACCAGGTCCATGGAAGCGCTGGCCAGCATGTAGGCGTCCTCGCGGGACAAGCCCTTGGTCTGCACCAGGAAATCGAGCATCTCGCTGGTCGCGATCTTGGCCGCGACGTTGAGGTCCGGGTCGAGCCCGATAGTCATGTAATGGGTCGGTGTTTCCGCCCGCGGCAGCTTGAGCGGCTGCCCCTTGTGCAGGATCACCTGCACGTCGCCGCGCAGCGAGGTCTCGATGGCCGACACGCAGACCTCGCCTTCGCCCTGGGCGGCGTGGCCGTCGCCGATCGACAGCAGGCCGCCGCTATTGAACACCGGCAGGTACAAGGTGCTGCCCGCGCCGAGGTCACGGTTGTCCATGTTGCCGCCGAAGAAGCCTGGCGGGCCGCTGGGCACCTTGCCCATGCTGGCCGGCGGCGCCACCCCGATCACGCCCCAGAACGGCTTGACCGGCACCTCGACCCCGGGTGCGTACTCCACGGTCTGCTTGGCCAGGTCGATCCACAGCACGCGGTCCTTCTTGTCCGGGAACTGCTCCGGCAGCACGCCGCGGGTCGGCGAGAAGCCCTGCCCGGCGATGGGCAGGCGCACCTCCACCTTGAGGATGCGGATCTCCAGCGTATCGCCCGGCTCGGCGCCGCGTACCGCGATCGGGCCGTCCAGCGTATGGTCGCCGCGGCCCTTGCCTTCCACGCCCTCGTACACGGCGTAGAGCTCGGCCGGGATCTTCTCCTTAGGCACGCCCAGGCTTTCGAAGTAGCGCGGATTGCCGGTGGCGGTCTCCAGGTGCACGATGTCGCCGGATTCGATGGTCAGCACCGGCGGCAGGCTGGCGTCGAAGAAGCCCCGATGCACCGTGGTCGGCGAGGCTTTCAGCTCGTAGGTGTGAGGTGCCGCCGGAGCGGCCAGGCAGCAGCCGGCGAACAGGACGGACAAGGCAAGCGCTGATCGGTTCATCGTCTCACTCCCCCGCCACCGGCCCGAACTCGGGCGGCGCCATGCGGTGTTTCGTCGCGGTGGTATAAGCCGAGGCGATGCGCAGCAGCACCGGCTCGTCGAACGGCCGGCCTACGATATCCATGCCCACCGGCAGCTTCGCCGGCGTCGGCCCGACCAGCCGGGTCGCCTTGGGCGCGCTGCCGGCGCCGCCTCCGCCGCCTTCGGCCGGCGCCGGTGGGGGCGTGCCATTGGGATCGAGCACCCGGTCGTAGACCACCGTGGTGAAGCCGGCGGGCACCGTGATCGCCGGGAAGCCCTGCTGCCCCAGGAAGCTCCACACCGGGTTGCTGCCGCGGCCGTTGACCGCCGGCTCATCCGGGGCACCGAGCTTGATCGCCGGCACGTTGCTGGTCGGATACACCAGGGCGTCCAGCTTCTGCTCGGCCATGCACTGCAGCACCATCTCCTGGATGGCGAAACGCCGCAGCATGCGGTCCGCCATGTTCAGCTCCACCGGCTTGTCGGCGTTCTCGCGCTGCTTGCGGCGGTCGGTGAACTGCGGGTCGTCGTAGAACTTCGACTTGTTGATCAGGTCGGTGTTGCTGCGGATGTTGCCGTCACCGCGCTGGCGCAGGTACAGGTCCAGCGTGAACTTGCTCTCGCCCACGCCCTGCGCCCCGCCGAAGTCGCGCAGGGTGACCTTGTCCGGTACCTGCGAGGGATCCGCCGCCAGGTCCACCAGCTTCAACACCTGGTCGGTGGTGGGTTTGCCCTTGTCGTCCACCGGGAACAGCTGCGGGAAGCGCTTGGTGAACAGCTTGTTCTCCGCCGCCGGCACGTACTTCTTGAGGCAGCCGGTGAACAAGGCCCCGCCCGCGCCGGGGTCGACCACGGTGGCGCCGAGCTTGCGCAGGTCGCCCGCGGCATGGTCGACGATGTCGATGCTCTCCTCGTCCGCCTTGGAGAACAGTGTCTTGTCCATGTACTCGCGCACCACGCCGATGCGCAGGCCCTTGAGCGACTTCGCGTGCGCAAAACCCTCGTAGGGTTCCTTGGAGACGCGGCCGACGTTGAACACGGTGAGCGGGTCGTCCGGATCGTAGCCCGCGATCACCGTGAGAATGCGCGCCGCGTCCTCCACGTTGCGGCAGATCGGGCCGACACGGGTGTTGATACCCATGCCGATCATGCCCTTGCGGCTCACCAGCTCCTCCGTCGGCGACAGCCCTACCGAGTTGTTGGCGTTGGCCGGGCCGCGTATGGAGGAACCGGTCTCCTCCGCCATGGCGCAGGTCACCAGGTTGGCCGCCACCGCCGCCCCGGAGCCGGAGCTGGAGCCTGCCGGGGTGCGCTCGGTGTCGTAGGGATTGCAGATCACACCGCCGAAGGAGCTGCGCGGGCTCACGCCGCCGGCGTACTCCACCAGGTTGGCCTTGGCCAGGATGATGGCGCCCGCCGCGCGCAGACGCTTGACGTGGGTGGCGTCCTCCGGCGGACGGTCGTTGGCATAGGCCGCGTCGGCGCCGGAAGTGGTGCGCATGTCGAAGGTGTCGTATTGATCCTTGAACGCCATCACCACGCCCTGCAGGGGGCCGACCAGCTTGCCGGTGCGGGCAAGCTCGCGGTCCTGCGCCGCCGCCACCTCCAGCGCGTCGGGCATGTTCGGATTGTCGTCGACCGGGTCGGTCAGGCTGCGCGCCTTGCGGTCGTCGAAGCCCAGCGCCTTGAGCGCGGCCGGGCGCAGGTTGAGCGTCTCCAGCGCGTTGATCTGCCCGGCATGGGCGATCGGCGTGATCGGTCCGAGGATGCCCTGCGGCTGGCTGACGCAGGTGCCGTTGTAGGCCTTGATGCGTTTGAGATACATACGCACCAACTGCTCGGTGGTGATCTGCTTCGTAAGGAGGGCGTGCTGGATCTGCGCGATCGTTGCCTCCTCCAGCACGAACTTCGCTGCCGCGGCAGGTGCCGGTGCGGCCCCGAACAGGGTGATCGAAGCCGAGGCGAGGCCGAGCAGCAGCGATGCGCCAAAGGATCTTCGGGACATGATGCGGGACATGATTTAGGGCTCACCAGCAATCGGACCGAAGTCCGGCGGCGGCATGCGGTGACCGGTGGCGGCGGTATAGGCCGAGGCGATCTTGAGCAGCGTCGGTTCGTCGAACGGCTTGCCGAGGAAGTCAATGCCCACCGGCAGCTTCGCCGCCACCGGCCCCTCCAGCTTGGTGGCTTCCGGCGGCGTGCCGCCGCCGCCACCGCCGCCGCCCTCCCCGCCCTCCACCGCCGGCCCGGTCGGACGCGGCGGCGGCGTACCGTTGGGGTCGCGCACGCGGTCGTAGACCTCGGTGGTGAAGCCGGCCGGCACCGTGATCGCCGGGAAGCCCTGCTGGCCGAGGAAGGTCCAGGAGCCGCCGCGACCGTTGACGCTGGGCTCGTTGGGCGCACCCAGCCTGGCCGGCGGGATGTTGGCGGTGGGATAGGTCAGCGCGTCGAGGTTCTGCTCGGCCATGCACTGCAGGATCAGCTGCTGCACCGAGTAGCGGCGCAGCATGCGGTCCGCCATGTTGACCTCGGTCGCCTTCTCCGCGTTCTCGCGCACCTGCTTGCGGTCGGGGAACTGCGGATGGTCGCCGTGGAAGGTGGACTTGGCGATGAGGTCGGCGTTGCTCTTGATGTTGGCGTCGCCGCGCTCGCGCAGGTAGACGTCGAGCGTGTACTTGCCCTCGCCGACGGCCTGCGCCGCGCCGAACTCGCGCAGGGTGACCTTGTCCGGCACCTGCGAGGGATCGACCGCGAGGTCGACCAGCTTGACGACCTGGTCCGTCGCCGGCTTACCCTTGTCGTCGACCGGGAACAGCTCGGGGAAGCGGCGGGTGAACAGCTTGTTGTCGGTCCCCGGCTCGTACTTGCGCAGGCAACTGCTGAACAGCGCCCCGCCCGGCCCCGGGTCGACCACCGTGGCGCCGAGCTTGCGCAGGTCGCCGACGGCGGCGTCGACGATGTCGATGGTCTGCTCGTCGGCCTTGGTGAAGAGCGACTTGTCCATGTACTCGCGCACCACGCCGATGCGCAGGCCTTCCAGCGACTTCTGGTGGGCAAAGCTTTCGTAGCGCTCCTTGGGCGTGCGGCCGGCGCTGAATACGGTCAGCGGGTCCTGCGGGTCATAGCCGGCGATGACGGTGAGGACGCGCGCGGCGTCCTCCACGTTGCGGCAGATCGGGCCGACGCGGGTGTTGATGCCCATGCTCATCATGCCCTTGCGGCTCACCAGCTCCTGCGTCGGCGCGATGCCGACCGCGTTGTTGGCGCGCGCCGGGCCGCGGATCGACGAGGTGGTCTCCTCGGCGATGGCACAGGTCACCAGGTTGGCAGCCACCGAGGAACCGGAGCCGGAGGAGGAACCGCTGGGGCTGCGCTCGGTGTCGTAGGGGTTGCAGAAAGTGCCGCCGAAGGAACTGCGCGGGCTGCCCGAGGCGTATTCGCCCAGGTTGGCCTTGGCCAGGACGATGGCGCCGGCATCGCGCAGGCGCTTGACGAAAGTCGCGTCCGCGGGCGGGCGGTCGTTGGCATAGGGCGCGTCCGCACCGGAGGTGGTGCGCATGTCGAAGGTGTCGTACTGGTCCTTGATCGCCATCACCACGCCGTGCAGCGGGCCGACCAGCTTGCCGGTCCTGGCGAAGTAGGCGTCCTCTTTCGCCGCCACCTCAAGCGCGTCCGGCATCCGCGGATCGCTGTCGCCGGCGTCGGTCATGCTGCGCGCCTTGCGCTCGTCGAAGCCCCAGCTCTTGCGCACCGCCGGCCGCAGGTTGAGCGTCGACAGCGCGTTGATCTGGCCGGCGTGAGGGATGGTCTCGATGTGGCCGAGGATGCCGTCCGGCTGCCTGACGCAGGTGCCGTTGTAGGTCTTGACCCGCTTGAGATAGAGCTTGACCAGCTCGGTGGCGGTGAGCTGCTTCGACAGGATGGCGTGCTGGATCTGCTCGATGGTGGCTTCTTCGAGATGGAACTTCCCCGGCGCCGGCGCAGCCTGCCCCAGCCCCGGCATGCCGGCAGCCAGGGCCAGCATGGTGAACACTGCGGTGCGGCCCAGCAGGTGTCGAGGCCGGAAATGGTCGCGCATGGTTTTCCCGTCGATGTTCTTGGGAGATAGACGGATGCCGCCGACGGCACCCGACCTTGTACGCATGCAGTCATTGCCACGGGGTAGGGGGCGGGCGCTACGGCCTCGTCTGCAAATCACGGGGAGACCGCCGGGGATCGATCGCGCCGCGGTCATCACCTGCGGCTGCCTGCAAGGGCGAGCCGCTGCCGTTGAGGCGACCGAGGCCATCCATCCGAGACCACCGCAGCCCATGACTCCCAAGCCGCTATCCAAGACCCTGCTGCTGGCCGGCGCCCTTGCCTTCGGGTTGGCGTTCGCGCCGGCGCGGGCCGCGAGCCTCGACATCGACAACGCCACCATCGCCGAGGTCGACGCCGCGCTGAATTCCGGCAAGCTCACGTCCGAACAGCTGGTCGGCCTGTACTTGAAGCGCATCGCCGCCTACGACAAGCAGGGCCCCACCATCAACGCGGTGATCCTGCTCAATCCCAAGGCGATGGACGAGGCCCGGGCCCTGGACAAGGAGCGCAAGGAAAAGGGGCCGCGCTCGCCGATCCACGGCATCCCCATCGTGCTCAAGGACAACTACAACACCTACGACCTGCCGACCACGGCGGGGTCGCAATTGCTGCACGGCTCGATCCCGCCCGGCGACGCCTTCGTCGTCAAGAAGCTGCGCGACGCCGGCGCCATCGTCCTGGCCAAGGTCAACCTCAGCGAGTTCGCCGGCTGCTGCGGCGGCGGCGGACGACCGGCAGTGCCCAACGGCTTCAGCTCCGAGGGCGGGCAGACCCGCAATCCGCACGACCTGACCAAGGGCCCGTCCGGTTCCAGCGGCGGCACCGGCGCCGGCATCGCGGCAGCCTTCGCCCAGTTCGGCCTCGGCACCGACACCGGCGGCTCGATCCGCGGCCCCTCCTCCGCCAACGGCATCGTCGGCCTCAAGCCCACGCGCGGCCTGATGAGCCGCGCCGGCATCGTGCCGCTGGCGCTTTCCTTCGACACCGGCGGCCCGATGGCGCGCAACGTCTACGACGTGGCGGTGAGCCTGGGCATCATGACCGGCGTCGACCCTGCCGACCCCGCCACCCAGGCCAGCGCCGGCAAGTTCGACACCGACTACACCAAGTACCTCAAGAAAGGCGCGCTCAAGGGCGCGCGCATCGGCGTCGCCCGCGACTTCTTCAAGCAGAACGCCGACACCGACCGCGTGATGGAAGCCTCCATCGCCAAGCTCAAGGAGCTCGGCGCCACGGTGATCGATCCGGTCAACTACCCGGAATACCTGCTGCAGGCGCGGCAGTCGCTACTGATGATGGTGGTGAACTCGGAGTTCAAGGTCCAGATCGCCGACTACCTGGCGACGCTCAAGCCCGGCTTCCCGCGCACCCTGGGCGAGCTGGCGGCCAAGGCAGCCGACCCCGCGACGGCCTACCGCAGCCCGGAGAAGCGCGACGGCCTGAAGAACGTCGATGAAACCGCCCTCGACGTCAACGACCCGCTGTTCATCACCGCCCGCGACCAGGGCCTGGCGTTGGTGCGCCAGAACGTGCTGGACCTGTTCGCGAAGTACAAGCTCGACGCCCTGGTCTACCCGACTTCGCCGCGTCCGGCAGCGCCGATCACCCCGCCCCCTCCGGGCTCGGCACCCCTTGGAGGCTCCGCCACCGGTATCGCCAATATGAGCGGCTTTCCCGACCTGATCGTGCCCGCCGGCATGAGCAGCGACGGCCTGCCGGTGACGATCTCCTTCTTCGGCCCCGCCTGGAGCGAAGCCAAGCTGCTCGGATACGGCTACGACTTCGAGCAGGCGACCATGGCGCGGGTGCTGCCCAAGCACACGCCGGCGCTGCCCAGCGACGTCGTCAAATACTGAAGCGTCCTGAGAACCGATGGCTGCACCCATGACGAAGATCGAACCGCAATCAAGCCCGGCATCCCTGGCCAGCGGGATGCCGGTGCAGCGCCTGCACCACAGGCTGACGGCCCTGTTGCTCGGCCTTTACATCGCGTTCGTCTGTGCTTCGTCACAGGCCGCCAGCTTCGACCTCACCAACGCCAGCATCGCCGACATCGACGCCGCCTTCGACGCCCACGCGCTGACCTCCGAGAAGCTGGTGCAGATGTACCTCAAACGCATCGAGGCCTACGACAAGCAGGGCCCGAAGATCAACGCCGTGCTGACGCTCAACGACAAGGCGCTGGAAACCGCCCGCGCCCTGGACCAGGAACGCGCGGAGAAAGGCCCGCGCTCGCCGCTGCACGGCATCCCCTTCATCGTCAAGGACGTGTTCGACACCGCCGACATGCCCACCACCGGCGGCTACCTGCCGCTGAAGGGCGTCAAGCCAACCCAGGACGCCACCATCATCCGCAAGCTGCGCGCGGCGGGCGCCATCATCCTGGCCAAGGTCAACCAGAGCGATTGGTACGCCACGCCCGACATCGTTGCCGCCAGCACCCTGGGCGGCTCCACCCACAACCCCTTCGCGCTCGACCGCATCCCCGGCTGGTCCAGCGCCGGCACCGGCGCCGGCCTCGCCGCTCACTTCGCCACCGCCGGCCTGGGCAGCGAGACCGGCTTTTCCATCCGCACCCCCACCAGCGACAGCAACCTGTTCGGCCTGTCCACCACCTCCGGCCTGATCAGCCGCGCCGGCCAGATGTGGAGCTACATCACCGGCGAGCGCGGCGGGCCGATGGCGCACAGCGTCTACGACCTCGCCGCGACCCTGGACGTGATCGCCGGCTTCGACAGCGCCGACCTGTGGACCGCCAACAGCCTGGGCCATATGCCGATGAAGCCTTACGTCAGCTTCATCGACAGGAACGGCCTGCGCGGCGCCCGCGTCGGCGTGCTGAAGGAGGCCTGGGACTTCAAGCTGCCCACGGTCGATCCCAACGTGGTGGAGCTGGCGCACAACGCCATCAAGGTGTTCGGCGACCACGGCACGCAGGTGTTCGACCCGGTCTCGCTCAACCTCGACCTGGTCAACTACCTGCAGGTCAACAAGCTGCCCAGCAGCTACGAACGCATCGCCGCCATCAACCAGTACCTGGCCCGGCAGGGCCCGGGCTATCCGTACAAGAACGCCGCCGAACTGCTGCTCAACCACCCCGGCGTGCCGATGCGGCCGACCGACAAGGACGCCATCGAGCACCCGGTCGACCTCGACCGCGACCCCGAGTACCGCGCCACCCTCGAAGGCAAGGCCAGGATGCGCGAGATGGTGATCGCCCTGATGGACCGCTACCAGCTCGATGCCCTGATCTACCCGCACAAGCTGTCGCCGCCGCTCAAGATCGGCCCCAAGGACGATCCCGAGCGCAAGTACGTCGCCAACCAGTTGAGCCCGCTCACCGGCCTGCCCGCCTTCATCGTGCCGATGGGGTTCACGCCGGACGGCCTGCCGGTGGGGTTGGAGATCCTCGGCCGGCCCTGGAGCGAACCGACCCTGATCAAGCTGGCCAGCGGCTTCGAGGCGGTGACCCATAACCGCAGGGTACCGGCGAGCACGCCGGCGCTGGCGGGTGAATCGTTCGGTTACTAGAACTCATCCCAGATCAATGCAACAGCAGTCCGCCCGGAGCAGCGCATGAATCCAAGAATCCCGTTCCCGAAGTCAGCCCTCGCCCTTGCGCTGTTCCTGTCGTTGGCGGCGCAAGCCGCAAACGCGGCGACGCTGAACCTCGAAACCGCCACCATCGCCGATGTCGAGGCCGCCTACAAGACCGGCAAGGTTACCGCGGTGCAGGTGACCCAGGCATACCTCGACCGTATCGCCGCCTACGACAAGGCCGGCCCGAAGATCAACGCGGTGATCACGCTCAACCCCAAAGCCCTGGACGAGGCCAGGGCGCTCGACGCCGAGCGCAAGGCCGGCAAGCTGCGCGGGCCGCTGCACGGCATCCCCATCGTACTGAAGGACAACTACGACACCCACGACCTGCCCACCACCGCCGGCTCGCAGTTGCTGGAGGGCTCGCTGCCGCCGAAGGACGCCTTCATGGTGAAGAAGCTGCGCGAAGCCGGCGCCATCGTGCTGGCCAAGGTCAATCTGAGTGAATTCGCCGGTGGCGGCGGCAGCGTCAGCGGCGCCACGGATCCGGAGGTGCTGAAGAAAGGCGCGGTGCCCAACGGCTCCAGCAGCGCCGGCGGCCAGACCCTCAACCCGCACGACCTCACGCGCGGCCCGTCCGGCTCCAGCGGCGGCACCGGCGCATCCATCGCCGCCGTGTTCGCCCAGTTCGGCCTGGGCACCGACACCGGTGGCTCCATCCGCGGCCCCTCCTCCGCCAACGGCCTGGTCGGCCTAAAGCCCACCCACGGCCTGGTGAGCCGCAACGGCATCGTGCCGCTGGCGCTGACTTTCGACACCGGCGGTCCCATCGCCCGCAACGTCTACGACGTCGCCGCTTCGCTCGGGGTGATGACCGGCGTCGACCCGGCGGACGTCGCCACCAGGAAAAGCGAGGGCAAGTTCCAGAAGGACTACACCAGGTACTTGAAGACCGGCTCCCTCAAGGGCGCACGCATAGGCCTGGCCCGCGACTTCATGGGCCAGGACCCGGAAACCGACCGGGTGGTGGAGGAGTCCGTCGCCACCCTCAAGAAGCTCGGCGCCATCGTGGTCGACGTCAAGTACCCGGAATACCTGCTGCAGCTCAAGCAGCCGATGCTGAACCTGGTGATGCCATCCGAGTTCAAGGCACAGATCGCCGATTATCTGAAAACCACCGCGCCCAAGTACCCCAAGACCCTGGACGACCTCGTCGCCCGCGCCAACGACCCCGCCACCGGCTACCGCAGCCCGGAGAAGGCCTATGGCTTGAAATACACCGCCTCGGTCGCGCTGGACCTCAACGACCCCCGCTACCTGGCGGCGAAGAACGAGGGCCTGGCCGCGATCAAGGCCGGCATCCTGGCGCTGTTCGGCAAGTACCAGCTCGATGCTATCGTCTACGCCACCTCACCGCGCCCGGCCACCTTGATCGTGCCCACGAGCCCGCCTGCTCCGACCGCGGCCACCGCCTCCGCCACCAGCTTCGCCAATGAAACCGGCTTCCCCGACCTCATCGTCCCCGCCGGCGTCACCAAGGACGGTTTGCCGGTGACCATCTCGTTCTTCGGCAGGGACTTCAGCGAACCGAAGCTGCTGGGCTATGGCTATGACTTCGAGCAAGCGACCCATGCGCGGGTGTTGCCGAAGTACACGCCGGCCTTGCCGAGCGACATTATGACTTACTGATCAATCTACTGATCAGGTAGGTGTTACAGCTTATAGAAGGTTGATCGAGAAGTCGGCGGCGCTCGCGATGCCGCCGCCGACTCCTCGTGGATCAGCCGAACAACACCAAGGACCAAGCCAGCGTCATTCAATTCAGGCCGCTTTCTTGCGTCGACCGACGCCCATCAGCCCCAGCAGGCCGCTGCCAAGCAGCCAGCCGGCGGCGGGAAGAGGAACCGAAGAAACCTGGGTGCCGGAGACTTCAACGTTCTGATAGCGCCAGTTGCCGGAGCTGTTGTTGTAGGCGGTGCCGTTATAGGCAACGTCATCCGCGCCAGTCGCGGCATTGACGATGCGGATGCCGAACAGCGGATCGTTGTTCGCTGCGGTAACACCGCTCAGGTCAGCCGTGATGTTGTTATAAAAATTCTGGCCGCCGGTCTGAAAGAAGTAAGTGCCCGACACCGTGTTTGCGCTGCTGCTGTTGGTCAGGATATACGCCTGGTTGGCCGTGTAGCTCAGCGTGGACGCGTTGACCCAGTCGCTGCCGTCCGTGGTGTACTCGAGCTGCATCTTGGCCGGGGCCTGCGTCGTGAAATAAAGATCGAACGAGACGCTGATGTTCTGGTAGCCGGCCGTGCTGACATCGAATTCCGCGCCTTGGGTGCCGATCGGAGCCTGCGACGACCAGCCATTCCCCGGGCTTTGTCCGCGAACACGCCAGGCGTTCGGGCCGGCGGAACCGGTGGACGAGCCGCCCGTGGCGACGATGTCGTCCGTGTTGACGCTGGTGGTACTGTTGTAGCTGTTGGTCATACCCAAAGCGGTAGCCGTACCGGAACCGGTTGACGGCGCCGGGCTGTTGTTATTCCCGACCGCCAGACCACTCTGGTTCATGGACCAGTCCGTAATCACGGAACTGGCCTGAGCCGCCGACACCGACGCGAACAACAGTGCCCCTGTCACAACGACCTTCTTCATTTTTGCTCCCTGATTACAAAGTAATGACACACTGCAAGACTCGCATGGCCCCCTTGAAGGAACATGCTGTTATCCAGCCCATCCAGGGGCACGTCAGTGCATCCTGCTGTTGTTACTGCCGCTGATCTTTCTGGCCTGGCTTTCTACGGGCGAGCCAGTTATGCAGTGTCATCTTAAGCTGGCGTAATGACAGTTTTATTTTATTAGCGTTACACTCCGCGCCCCCTTCGATCCGAACATTGGCGCGTCAGGGCTTTCTCAAGCCGAACGAACCAAGCTCGTTCAGCCGCGATTCACCCGCTGGCGCCTAATCTGGCTTCCGTAGGCAAACACCTTTTGCCGACATTGAAACCGGAGGTTCGTGTCATGAAATCCACTGTGCTGAAAATCGTTGCCGGTGTGGGCCTGCTGGCCTTGATTCCGACTGCGGCGATGGCGCATTCGGACATCTCCATCGGCCTCAACCTGGGCGGCGGATACGTTCCCGCTCCGGTCTACGCGGCTCCGGCGCCGGCGTATTACGGCCCCGCCCCGACCGTGGTCTACGGCTATGGCGACGACTGGCGCCGCCGCGAGTGGGAGGAGCAGCGCTGGCGCCATCACGAATGGGAGGAGCATCGCTGGCACGAGGACCACGGCTGGCATGGCCGTGACGACTACCGCCACTGAACGGTAGTTAACCGACGCGAGAGAAGCCCGCCTTGCGCGGGCTTCTTTTTTCCAATGCCTGTGATTGCGCTTGCCCGTTAGTTCCTGCTCGGGAAAATGCCACTCACGCAAATCGAATACTGAAGCCCCTGCGGCGCGAACGACCGGAGGTCGGGCACGCCGAAGGTGCTTATTCCGTCGCCGCCGAAATTCGTGCCGAGGACGGAGAAGAGGGCCGTGTTCGAACTGATCGGAAGCAGCCTCCCATCCGCCGGAATGGCATTGCCGCCGTTGCCATAGGAGTTCACCGAAAGGATGATGTCGCCGAGCATGCAGGTGACGGCGTACTTGAAGTCTTCGCTGGCGTAGCCATTGGTGCCGAGTTGCTGTGACAGGGATGTCAGGTTCGCCGGGACCGAGCCGGTGCCGGCCGGACCCGTCGCTCCGGTTGCTCCGGTCGGCCCGATGGCGCCGGTCGGGCCGATGGCGCCGGTAGCACCTGTCGGACCCGGGGCCCCCGTCGCTCCGGTCGCGCCCGGCAGTCCTATCCCCATGGGTCCGGTGGGACCGATTGCGCCCACGGCACCGGTTGCTCCAGTCGCACCGGTCGCACCCGTTCCGCTGGGACCGGTGGCCCCCGTGGCTCCGGTTGCCCCGGTCGCACCGGTTCCGACATATACGGCGAAGAATGCCTGATCGGTCGCCGGCCCAAAACTCAGGCCCGGCGCACTCTGCGCCCTGTCCGGCGACACGTACAGCTCGTAGCCGACACCGAAGGCGAGCTGCAGGGAATTGGGAATCTTCGCCTGGATGTGGGTGCTGCTGGAGGCGGCGGTGCTGATGGTCAGCGTGACGCCCTCCAGTTCGACGTAGGTGGTCTGGTGGGGACGGATCAGGTCGACACCGTCGATGTAGATCGCATGGCCGACTTCGTCGACGGTGACGCTGGTGATCTGCGTGATCGCCAGCGCGGGGCTGGAATACCAGGCGGCGGCGAGCGCGGCAGCGGCGCCCAGTCTACGTTTGAATTGCATGACATCCCCCTGAGCCCGTGCGGACGGGCGAGAAAAAATCCGATGCCGCTTTTTTTGGTGTTATACGCGCGTGCTCGCAGGCTGCGCTACACCCGTATCAGGGGGTGTCGCCATCATGAAGGCCTGGTTCGTTGGGGTGAGCTTGCGAACCCCAAGCGATGCCGAGTAACGTTGGGGTTCGCAAGCTCAGCCCAACCTTACTGCGCCGCGCCAGCCCAGGCCGGTGACAACCTTGCATGATGAACAAACCACATTTGACCACCCTGGAGGCGGACGGCTGGCAGATTGACGACGCAGAAGTCGCCCACGCCGAGCATCCGGATACGTACTGGATCCCGTCGCTCGAAGCCCGCCAATCCTTGCAGACCGGTTCATGCGCCAAGATTCGCTTCTACATCCGGGTCGAGGATGAGCACGGCACAGTAGAAGACTGTGGCGAAAGAATGTGGGTTGAGGTACTTGGCAAGCTGGGCAAATGGTATCGCGGACAGCTATCGAATCAACCGGCCTCCACGTTGGATATGAGGCCAGGCCTGGAAGTGTGGTTTCAGGCACGCCACGTTATAGACATCGAGAAACGACAAGAAAGCTTGGAGAGATAGCATTCGTTGGGGTGAGCTTGCGAACCCCAACAGGCGATGCCGAGTCAACGTTGAGGTTCGCAAGCTCACCCCAACATAGCTTACTAGCGCGCGCCGACCAGCGGATACCCGATCGTCTCGCCGGCGAGCGCCGGCAACAATGGCGACGGCTTCCGCATCTTCGTCGCCTGCTCATAGGCATAGGCGTACCCGATCAACCGTCCTTCCTCGTACGGCCTGCCCATGAAGGAGATGTCCATCGGCAGCCCCTGCGAGCCGAATCCCATCGGCACCACGATGCCGGGGAAGCCGATCGAATCATAGCCGGCGAAGATGGAAGGCTGCGGCCGGTCGGACTTGACGAAGGTCGGATCGTCGACCTTGTTCACCGGGTTGCTGATCGGTGCGGCGAAGTTGCTCTGGTAGGGGAACACCAGGGCATCGACCTTGTAGATATCGAACAGCGCCAGCTTGAGCCGGGTGCCCTCGGGCAGGGTCTTGGCGATCAGCTTTTTGTAGTCGGGATCGTCGGTGGAGGTAGTCAGCGAGTTCTTGAGCAGCTTGAGCACGCTGTCCTCCACAGGCAGCGGCGACTTGTTGACCTGGTTCTCGTAGATGTCGACAAACTGCGCCACCGTCTTGGGCGTGTCCGGCCCGAACTCGCGCAGGTAGGTTTCCCAGTCCGCCTTGAAGCGGTAGTCGGCAATCTTGCGGATGTTCTGGCCACCCTTGGCGAGATAGGCGTCGACGAAGGCGGGATCGAGGTGGATCTCCACCGTCTCGGCGCCGAGCGCCTTCATTTTGGCGATGGCGGCTTCGGCCAGCGCGTCGATCTCCGGGTCGCCGCCGAAGAAGTCACGCACCACGCCGAGCCGCACGCCCTTGAGCGCGCCGGCGTCGAGGAAGCGGGTGTAGTCGATGTGCTTCGACCCGGCCTTGGCGCCGGACTTCTTCAGCTCCTCCCGCCACACCTTGAGGCCGCGCGGGTCGGCCGGATCCGGGCCGGCGATGACCGACAGCAGCGCCGCCATGTCGGTCACCGTGCGCGCCATCGGCCCGGCGGTGTCGAAGTTGAGGTTCTTGGGTGCGATGCCGGCGCGGCTGATCAGGCCGGTGGTGGGACGCAGGCCGACCACGCCATTGAAGGCGGACGGGCCGCGCACCGAGGTGCTGGTGTCGGTACCGACCGCCAGCACGGCGAAGTTGGCGGCCAGGGCGGCGGCGGGACCGGCGCTGGAGCCGCCGGTCTGGCGCTTGAAGTTGTACGGGTTCACCACCTGGCCGTCGATGGTGTTGTAGCTGCCTCCGGCGAACTCGCCCATCGAGGCCTTGCCCAGGATCACCGCACCGGCGTCGCGGAGCGCCCTGGCGATGGTGGCGTCCTTGGGCGGCACCGCGTTCCTCAGGATCACCGAGCCGTTGCTGGTCGGCAAGTCGTAGGTGTCGACGTTGTCCTTCAGCAGCACTGGGATGCCGTGCAGGGCGCCGCGCACCCTGCCGGCCTTGCGTTCCGCATCGAGCGCGGCGGCCGTCTCCAGCGCCTTGGGATTGAGAGTGGTGATGCTGTTGAGCCTGGGCCCGCCGTCCTCGTAGGCGGCGATGCGGTCCAGGTACAGTTGCACCAGTTGCTTCGAGGTCAGCGCATGGGCGTCGAAGGCGGCCTTGATATCGGCGATGGTCGCCTCCTCCAGCCTGAACTGCGCCGGCGCCGGGTCGGCGGCGGCGGTAAGCGCGGCGAACAGCAGGGCGGCGGCCAGCGACCGCGTGGTTCTGAACATGGCGGCAGGGATCGTGAGGACTAGGTACGCAGCCGGTCGGATGCGGGCAGGCCGCGTGGCAGGACCACCAGCGCCAGGTGCGGGCGCTGCTTCAAGTCGGAGTGGCCATAGGCGGCGCAATCCTTGGCATTCGCCGCTCCCGGCTCGGCGCGGCTGCTTTCGTGCCGGGCACGGTGCAGGCAGGAGGACTTGAGCGGCGGCGCCAGCAGACTAAGCGCCGGCGGTTGCTGTGCCGCGCGCATGTGCGCGGTGAGGCCGGCCAGCAGTCCCGCCACGATGGTGGCCTGCACGGTGCCAGCGCCGATGAGCCAACCCAGCAGGCGCGGGTCGAGCCAGCGCAGGCGCCCGGCCGGCGTGCGCCGGCGCGGCTGCGGCTGCTCCGCATTGATGGGCGATTCCGCATCGAGCTGCATGGCGAGCCTCCCCTACCGATCCGATGCCTCCTGACGGGATAGACGGGCGGCGGCGGCGCCACCCGACCCGGCAGCCGCACGCCGCAGGTAGGGTCAGGCCGCCGGCCGGGCGTCTGTGCTGCAGGGGCGGTCCGACCCGGAAGGTCCGGCCCCGTCAATCCTCCAAATGAGTCCGCAATGAAACTACACCGACTGTCCGCGCCGCTGCTGGCGCTAGCGCTGTCCCTCCCCGCCGCGCCGCAGGCGGCCACGTTGAACATCGAAACCGCCACCATCGAAGAGGTGCAGGCCGCCTACAAAACCGGCAAGGTCACCGCGGTGCAGCTCACCCAGGCCTATCTCGACCGCATCGCCGCCTACGACAAGCAGGGACCGGCGATCAACGCGGTGATCACGCTCAACCCCGACGCGCTGGTGGAGGCGAAGAAGCTCGACGCCGAGCGCAAGGCCGGCAAAGTGCGCGGCCCGCTGCACGGCATCCCGGTGGTGCTGAAGGACAACTACAACACCCACGACCTGCCCACCACCGCCGGGTCGCAGTTGCTGGAAGGCTCTTTGCCGCCGGCGGACGCCTTCGTGGTGAAGAAGCTGCGCGACGCGGGCGCGATCGTGGTAGCCAAGGTCAACCTGAGCGAGTTCGCCGGCAGCGGCGGCAGCGTCAGCGGCGCCACCGACCCGGAGGTGCTGAAGAAAGGCCAGGTGCCCAACGGCTTCAGCTCCGCCGGCCTGCAGACGCACAATCCGCACGACCTCACGCGCGGACCCGCCGGCTCGAGCGGCGGCACCGGCGCGGCGATCGCGGCGGTGTTCGCCCAATTCGGCCTGGGCACCGACACCGGCGGCTCGGTGCGCGGCCCCTCCTCGGCCAACGGCATCGTCGGCCTCAAGCCCACCGTCGGCCTGATGAGCCGCAACGGCATCGTCCCGCTGGCGCTGTCGTTCGACACCGGCGGCCCGATGGGCCGCAGCGTCAGCGACGTGGCCCTGGCGCTCGGCGCCATGACCGGCGTCGACCCGGGCGATCCCGCCACCGCCAAGAGCGCCGGCCATTTCCAGAAGGACTACACCAAGTATCTCAAGACCGGCGCGCTCAAGGGCGCCCGCATCGGCGTGGCGCGCGACTTCATGGGCAAGGACGCGGGCACCGACCAGGTGATGGAGGACGCCATCGCCACACTGAAGAAGCTGGGTGCGGTGATCGTGGACCCGGTCAAGTACCCGGACTATCTGCTCGCTTCCAAGCAGCCGATCTACAACCTGCTGGTGGCGTCCGAGTTCAAGGCGCAGATCACCGACTATCTGCACACGCTCAAGCAGCCCGGCTATCCCAAGAGCTTCGACGAGATCGTAGCCAAGGCCAACGATCCCGCCAGCGGTTACCGCAGCCCGGAGAAGGCTTACGCGCTGAAGTACACCGCGGGGCTGGCACTGGATCTCAATGACCCCAGCTACCTGGCAATCAAGAACGAGATGCTGGCCGCCAGCCGTGCCGGCATCGGCGCGCTGTTCAAGAAGTACCAGTTGGACGCCATCATCTACCCCACCTCGCCGCGCCCGGCCACCCTGATCGTACCCAAGGATCCGCCCAAGCCGGGCGGCGGCGGCGACTCCGCCACCAGCTTCGCCAACGAGACCGGCTGCCCCGACCTGATCGTGCCGGCCGGCATGACCGCCGACGGCCTGCCGGTGACCATCTCGTTCTTCGGCCAGGCCTGGAGCGAGCCCAAGCTGCTCGGCTACGGCTACGACTTCGAGCAGGCCACCAAGGCGATCCGCCTGCCCAAGTTCACACCGTCCCTGCCCAGCGACGTCATCACTTACTGACGGGTAGGGAAAGGACGGCGGTTTCCGTCTCAGCCGGTACGGGCCGGCGGCCGGGAGAGTCCCGGCCGCCGGTCCTGCCCAGCCGCCCACGACGGCCAACACCAACGGTAATCACATGAACCAGTCTCTGCGGGCTCTCCGCTTCTTCCGTCGCCTGGGGCTTGCCGCCGTCGCGGGCGGCCTGATCGGCCTGGCTTCCGGGTTGGCTCCGGCGCCGGCCGCGGCCGCCTCATTCCAGCTCGAGGAAGCGACGATCGCGCAGATCCAGGACGCGATCCTGAACAAGCAGGTCACCACCGTTGGCGTGGTCGAGGCCTACCTGAAGCGCATCAAGGCCTACAACGGCACCTGCGTGAAGCAGCCGGACGGCCTGCTCAAGACCATCGAGACCATTCCCCACGCCGGCCAGATCAACGCGCTGTCCACCCTCAACCTGCGGCCGGCCGCGCGCAAGAAGTGGGGCTTCGATGAGCGCAAGGCGCGCAGCATGACGGACGGCACTGACGCCGATCCCAAGATGCCGGACGCGCTGGAAGTAGCGGCCCAGGAGGACGCCTACCTGGCCAAGACCGGCAAGCTGATCGGCCCGCTGCATGGCGTGGTGATGGCGTTCAAGGACCAGTACGACACCTTCGACATGCGCAGCACCTCCGGCGCAGATGCGTTCTATGCCAACGATCGCCCGCCCGAGGACGCCACCTTCATCAAGCGCCTGCGCGCGGCCGGCGCCATCATCCTGGCCAAGGCCAACCTGGCCGAGTACGCCGATGGCGTCCCGCGCAGCTCCTTTGGCGGCACGTTCTGCAATCCCTACGACACCGAGCGCAATCCCAACGTCTCCAGCGCCGGTTCGGGCTCCTCGGTGGCGGCGAACATGGTGACTTGCGCCATCGCCGAGGAAACCGGCTCCTCGGTACGCGGACCCGCCGAGGCCAACAACGCGGTGGGCCTGGCGCCGACGCAGGAGTTGATCAGCCGCGACGGCATGATCCAGTACGGCATGAACACCCGCGTCGGCCCGATCTGCCGCAACGTCGAGGACGTGGCGAAGATCCTTGACGTCTACGCCGGCTACGACCCGAAGGATCCGCTCACCGTGTTCAGCGTCGGCCGTATGCCGCCCAAGCACTATCCCGAGTACGCCCGCGAGAAGAGCCTGAGCGGCATCCGCATCGGCGTGGTGCGCGAGTACATGAGCAAGAAACTCTTCACCCCGGCCGACTACCAGACCATCGACATCGTCAGCGCCGCCGCCGACGACCTGCGCAAGCTGGGCGCCGACGTGGTCGACCCGGGTCCGGAGGGCGCGCTGTTCACCGGCTGCCTGCGCAAGTACGTGCCGGCGGCGGAGAACAAACTGTTCACCAAGCGATTCCCCGACCTGTTCCCGGTGGACAAGGACGGCAAGCCGGTGGGCGATCACGTCGCGACCCTGCTCGACATGACCATGGACCCGTCCAAGGTGCCGGACGTGCTCAACCTGCGCACCTTCGGCTCGGCCCAGGCGGTGGGCGAGGCGAAGTATGAACTGGACGTCTACCTGCGCAAGCGCGGCGACAGCAACATCCACAGCAACACCGACCTGGTGAACAAGGCCAACTACTTCGAGGACCCCAAGTTCGCCTCGCAGAAGACCGCGCGCGAGAACGCCGACAAGCCGATGGTGTATGACACCGCCGACCGCATGCTGCACCGTTTCGCGGTGCAGCAGGTGATCCTGCAGTGCATGCAGGAGCAGAACCTGGACGCGCTGGTCTACCCGACCTCGGCCCTGCCCCCCGCCAAGATCGGCGCACCGTCCACGCCGCAGGCGGCCTGCCGCGGCGGTGTGTGGAGCTTCCTCGGCGGCCAGGGCTTCCCGGCCATGACGGTGCCGGCCGGCTTCACCACCGAGGTCTACGACTGGGTGCGCGATTCCTCGGTCGAGCCGGCCAAGCCCAATCCGGAATGCGGCGGCGGTGGTGGCGGCGGCAACGCCAAGCCGGAAGGTGTGCGCATGACCGGCCCCATTCCGGCCAAGCTGCCGGTGGGCATGGACATCGTGGGACGGCCCTTCGGCGAGCCGGTGATCTTCAAGATCGCCTCGGCCTACACCGCGGCCACCAAGCACCGCATGGCGCCGCCCGACTTCGGCCCGGTCCCGTAAGCGCGCGACCGGAGAGTGCCGCCATGGAACGCAACGCCCTGACGGTCCTTGCCGCTTTCTCAGCCGCCCTGGCCTGGACCGCGCCGGCTCTCGCGGACTACCACATCGTCAAGTCCATCCAGGTCGGCGGCGAAGGCGGCTGGGACTACCTGGAGCCGGACCCCGTCGGCCGGCGACTCTACGTCAGCCACGAAAAGCACGTGGTGGTGATCGACATGGACGCGCTCAAGGTGGTCGGCGACGTACCCGACTCCCCCGGCATGGGCGGCGTGGTGTTCTCGCGCGAGCTGAACCGGGGCTTCACCGCCAACGGCGACGAGGACACCGTCGGCGTGTTCGAGCTGGATACGCTCAAGCCCATCACCAAGTGGAAAGCCACCGGCCGGCGGCCCAACCAGATTGCCTATGAACCCGCCACCCAGCGCGTGTTCAGCTTCAACTCCACCGGCCGCAACATCACCGTGTTCGACGCCAGGACAGGCACCGTGCTGGCCACCCTGGAGGTCGATGGCCGCACCGAGTTCTACGCCATGGACGGCAAGGGCATGATCTATGACTCGCTGCAGGACAAGGGCACGGTCATTGCCATCGACGCCAAGGCGATGAGGGTGGTCGCCACCTACCCGCTGGCGCCGAACACCCAGCCCGCCGGCACCACCATGGACCCGCAGACGCGACGCCTGTTCGTGGCCTGCCGCAGCAAGGCCTTCCTGGTGCTGGACGCCGACAGTGGCAGGATCCTGGCGAGCTTCCCTATCGCCGGCGGCAACGATGCCGCCAAGTTCGACCCCGGCCCCAAGCTGGCCTTCGCCTCCAACGGTGAGGGTACGCTGGCGGTCGTGCACGAGGACGGTGGCGACAGGTTCTCGCTGGTGCAGACGGTCAAGACCGAATACGGCGCCCGTACCATGGCGGTGGATGCCAAGACCCACCGCGTGTTCATGCCCTCCGCCGACTTCGGCCCCGCGCCCGCGCCCACCCCGGAAAAGCCCAATCCGCGCCGGCCGATGATCCCCGGCACCTTCCGCGTACTGGTGCTGGAACCCTGATGAACGAACGTTGAACCAGCCCCTTCCTCCGACGGGGCGGCGGGCGCCGTTCGTCGCATATCCCGATTGGTCCGGCCCCCGCCCGCCTTCTGCCGCTCGCTTTTCGCCATTGCGGGGATCAAGATACCCCCACGCAGGAGGCAAAGGCCGCATATACGCAGTGGAGCGGCCGAGGGCATCTGTATGCGTGTAAAACTGCCATTAGAAAGCCACATCCGGCTTAACCAGCCGCTGCCTTGGGATGTGCTCAGCGCTCAAGGCACCCTGCTCCTCAGGAAGGGCACCGTACCGACCGATGAGCGCCAGTTGCGGGCGTTGATCGAGCGCGGCGCCTTCGTCGAGGAAGAGGAATTCCAACGCCATCAACCGATGCCGGAGGAGCAGGCCAGACCCGAGCCGCCGCCCAAGCCGTTATCCGGCTTCGATCAGTGGGCCAGCATCTACCGCCGCATCGGCGTGCTGTTGCGCCAGCACCGTAGCGAACCACAGTTCGTCGAAAAGCTGGCCCAGCTTTCAAACGAGGTCCGCACCCTCGCCGATCACGACATCGACGTGGCGATCTTCGCCATGACGCGCCTGGACCGCACGCACTATGCCATCGCCCACACGCTGCAGGTCGCGCTGTGCTGCGACATCTACGCCCGCTTCCTGCGCTACGACGAGGCTGAGCGCTCCAGCCTGGTGAAGGCGGCGCTGACCATGAACCTCACCATCCTGGAACTGCAGAACACGCTGTCACGGCAGGAAGGCCGGCCGTCGGCGGAGCAGCTGGAGGAGATCCGGGCGCACCCGATGCGCGCCCGCGACTGGCTGGCGTCGGCCGGCGTGACCGACGAGTCCTGGCTGCGCGCGGTGGCCGAGCACCACGAAAGCAGCGACGGCAAAGGCTATCCGCTCGGCCTGAGCATCGTCTTTCCCGCCGCCGAGGTGATCAATATCGCCGACCGCTACTGCGCCCTGATGAGCCACCGGCGCGGTCGTGAAGCGCTGGTGTCGAACAAGGCGGCGCGCGACCTGTACATGCTGACCACCGGGCACCTGCAGGAGATCATCGCCCGCATGATCAAGGCCTTCGGCATGTTCCCGCCCGGCAACTTCGTCAAGCTGGCCAACGGCGAGACCGCCGTGGTGTTGCGCCGCAGCGAGCATGCCAACAAGCCGCTGGTGGCCAGCCTGATCAGCGAGGTGGGCAGGAAGCTGGTCGATCCGGTGCTGCGCGACACCGCCATGGCGGAATTCAACATCACGCACGTGGTTCCGGAGAGCGTCATGGCGGTGCAGTTCGACCGCGACCAGTTGTTCGAGCTGGTGAAGCAGCCCTGAGCGTCACTCCTAATCCACTACCACGTCCACGCGCCGGTTCTGGCTGCGGCCCGCGGCAGTGTCGTTGCGCGCGATCGGAGCCGCTTCGCCCTTGCCGACGGCGCTGATGCGGTCGGCAGGCGCGCCGTGGGCGATCAGGTAGTCGCGTACCGCTTCGGCGCGGCGCCGCGACAGTTCGCGGTTGAAATCCGCGTGGCCGGTGTTGTCGGTGTGGCCTTCCACCACGATGCGCCGCGAGGGCTCCTTGCCGATCGAGGCGATCATGGCATCGAGCGTCTGCCGCGCCTGCGGTCGCAACTCCGCTTTGCCGGTCGCGAACAACACGTCGCCGAGGCGATAGACCACCTTGCCCGCCGGCGCCGGAGGTGCCTCCGCACCGGGCTGCGACGCGTGGCTGAGCGCTGCGCCCTGGGCCGGAACCGCCTGCCAGCCGCCCGCGCACTCCTGCACGTAGGGGAAATACATCCGCGCGGCGGGACAGTAATACCAGTAGCCGGCCGGCACCTGCACCGTCGTCACCACCGGCGCCTGGTACACCACCGCGGGCGGCGGCGGATAGTAGTAGTAATAGCTGGGCCCGTAATAGGGCCAGGGACTAAGGTTTCCCCTCATAAATTCCCGCAAACGTCTTTTCTTTCATTCGCTTAGCAAATAGCATCACGGTAAAACCGCGCATGGAAGCGCGCGCATGGCACGGCTTTTTTCTCTTCTGGGAGTCGCCAAACCACCAGAGGAGCCC
>JARLJS010000300.1 GCA_031291075.1 Nevskia sp.
CCACCGCCACCGCCGTCGACCCATACGCCGCCGGGCTGCGAGCCCGGCCAGGTGCGGCTTGCCGGCAGCGACCAGTGCGGCGGCTGCGCGCGGCCCAATGTCCAGATCAACGGCGTGTGCTGCAGCGTGGCGCAGATCTCCGCCACCGGCGCCTGCTCCAACGGCGGTTGCGCGGCGGGGCAGACGCCGATCCCGCCCAGCAACTTCTGCTGCAATGCGGGCCAGGTCTATTCCGGCAACGGCGGCGCGCCGGCCTGCTGCAGCGTCGCGCTGGTCAACGGCCAGTGCCCGCAGCCGGTGGTGCCGCCGATCATCACCTGCGGCAAGGGCTATGTGCCGGTGGGCGGCACCTGCTGCCTCGCCAGCAAGGTGACCTCGACCGGCGTCTGCTGCCCGGCGGGGCAGGCGCCGAGCGGTCCCAACAACAGCCAGTGCGAACCCGTCTTGCACATTCCGATTGGTGGCGGGCAATGCTGCGCCGCCGGCAAGATCCCGACCGCCAGCGGCCAGTGCTGCGTCGCCGACAGCATCACCACCAGTGGCGTCTGCTGCGCCGGCAGGGTCGATCCCACCAACCGCAATGCATGCGTCAACCTGATTCCGCTGGCGCAATGCGCGGCCGGCTACAGCCAGATGTCCGACGGCGCGTGCTGTCTCAACCGCTTCGTCGGAGCGGACGGTAAATCCTGCCATGCCGAGCGGCGCGCCTGCGCGCCGGGCGAGGTGCGCGACACGGAGGGCAATTGCGCGCCGCCGCCGCCGGTGGCGAAGTGTCCGCGGGGCCAGTGGCGCGACGACAACGGCCACTGCGCGCCGGTCGCGACGTCGGACTGTCCGCGCGGCAAGGTGCGCAATGCCCGCGGCAAGTGCGTGCGGGCGTCGTCGCCACCGCCGGAGGACGAAGGGCCACCGCCGCCGGTGTATCTTCCGCCGGGGCGGTTCGGTCCGCGACCGCCGTTCGGGCGGCCGCCATTCGGGCGGCCCGGCGGTTTCATCGGTCCGCGTCCGGGATTCGGCCGTTTCTGACAACAGGGGAAATTCACGATGCAGCCCTCAGCCACGTCAACGAGACGCCTCTGCGGAGCTCTCTTCGCGACGCTCGTCATGATCATGCCGACGACGGTCGCGGCGCAGGACCTGCGCGGCGAGATCGAGACCATCGTGAAGGAGTATCTCGCCAGCCACCCCGACGAGGTCGCGGGCATCGTCAGGGATTACATGATCCAGCATCCCGAGATGGTCGGGCAGATCTTCAGCGAGATCATCAAGCGCCGCGCCGGCGCGGCGGCCGCAGCCGGCAACGGCGGGCCGGCCGGCGCTGCCGGAAACGGCG
>JARLJS010000039.1 GCA_031291075.1 Nevskia sp.
CTGGCCCAGAACGCCTCCGCCACCCAGGAGCTGTCGGCCACCGTGCAGGAGATCACCCGCACCTCGGACGACCTGGCCGGCGTGGCCGAAGGCCTGCGCCAGGTGGTGGCGGCCTTCAAGCTGTAGCCTGCCATTCAGACATCGCCAGCTGCTGTTCGGCCATCGCAGGCCTCCGCTGGGGGCGGCCGGGACCCGGCCCCGAAGGTTCTGGGGCTACGATGGACCAGCGCAGGCTTGGCCGGAAGGCCGGTGAACCCCTTCACCGGCCGAGGGTCAGTGCCCGCCACCGGAAAGGGCTTCACATGAGGGTTCCCGATACCGCTTTGCCTTCGCGACCGGCCGGAGTTCCCCCCAAGCGGCATTGGCTGGCCTGGACGATCGTGGTGCTGGTGTGTGCCGCGCTCAGCCTGCCGCTGCTGCACCACGCCAGGCGGCCCGGGGGCCTGCCCCCGGGCATGCCCGGAGCCGGCGGCGGCATCCCGGTGACGGTCGCCCAGGTGCACACCGCGCCCATGGACGTGTACCTGGATGCGCTGGGCACCGTGACCCCGCTGCAGACGGTCGACGTGTACAGCCAGGTGACCGGACGAGTCCTGGCGGTGGCCTACCGGGAGGGCGAGCTGGTGCGCAAGGGCCAGCTGCTGGTGACCCTGGACGCCGGGCCCACCCAGGCCCAGCTGGATCAGGCCCAGGGCTCCCTGGTGCGGGACCGGGCCCTGCTGGAGCAGGCCCGGGTGAACCTGCAGCGCTACCAGGAGGCCCGCCAGCAGAACGCCATCGCCGAGCAGACCGTATCGGACCAGCAGTCGCTGGTCCGCCAATATGAAGGGACCGTGCAGAACGACCAGGGCTCGGTCCAGTACTACCGGGCCGAACTGGCCTACTACCAGATCCACGCGCCCATCACCGGCCGCGTCGGCCTGCGGCTGGTGGACGCGGGCAACACGGTGTTCTCCGGCACCACCACCACTCTGGCCACCCTCACCCAGCTGGACCCCATGACCGTGGTGTTCTCCGTGGCCGAGGACCACATCCCGAAGATCCAGCGGCAGCTGGCGGCCCGGGCCGGGCTGCGGGTGGACCTCTATGACCGGACCCAGACCCGCCAGATCGCCACCGGCAGGCTGCTCACCCTGGACAACCAGGTGGACACCACCACCGGCACGGTGAAGCTGCGCGCCCAGTTCAGCAACGCCCAGAACCAGCTGTTCCCCAACCAGTTCGTGAACGCCCGGCTGCAGGTGGACACCCTGCGCGACGCCCGGATTGTCCCCACCGTCGCGGTGCAGTACAACGGCCAGCAGGCCTTCGTCTACCGGGTCAAGACCGACGGCACAGTGGCCCTGCAGAACATCCAGGTGGTCAACGCCAACCAGGACGATACCGCCGTGGAAGGCCTGGAACTGGGCGACAGCGTCGTCACGGGCAACTTTGACCGGCTCCAGGACGGCTCCAGGGTCATGGTCCCGGCGGCCCGGACCGCCGGCCGCACCGCCCCGGCCGGGCCGGCCCAGTGAACATCTCGCGCCCCTTCATCCAGCGCCCGGTGGCGACCATCCTGCTGATGGTGGCCATCCTGATGGTGGGCCTGATCGCCTTCCTGGAGCTGCCCATCTCCGCCCTGCCGCAGGTCAACTACCCCACCATCCAGGTGCAGACCCTCTACCCGGGCGCCAGCGCCGATGTCATGTCGGCCACCGTCACCGGCCCCCTGGAAAAGCAGCTGGGCCAGATCCAGGGCCTGGCGCAGATGACGTCCACCTCCTCGGGCGGCGCCTCGGTGATCGTGCTGCAGTTCAGCCTGAGCGAAGACATCGATGTGGCCGAGCAGGAGGTCCAGGCCGCCATCAATGCCGCCAACAGCTACCTGCCAAGCGACCTGCCGATTCCGCCCACCTACAGCAAGACCAATCCGGCCGACGCGCCGGTGCTGACCCTGGCGCTCACCTCCAAGTCGCTGTCCCTGTCCCAGGTGCAGGATCTGGCCGACACCCGGCTGGCGCCCAAGATCTCCCAGCTCTCCGGGGTGGGCCTGGTCACCATCCAGGGCGGGCAGAAGCCCGCCATCCGCATCGGCGTCAACCCATCGGCCCTGTCCGCCTACGTCCTCACCCTGGAGCAGCTGCGCACGGCCATCAGCGCGACCAGCGCCAGCGGCGCCAAGGGCAGTTTCAACGGCCCCCAGCAGGCCTACACCATCGATGCCAACGACCAGCTCACCTCGGGCGAACAGTACCAGAAGGTCGTGGTCGCCTACCGGAACGGCGCGCCGGTGCTGCTGAGCGACGTGGCCACCGTGGCCAACGGGGTGGAGAACACCAAGCTGGCCGCCTGGATGAACCAGACGCCGGCCATCATCGTCAACATCCAGCGCCAGTCCAACGCCAACACCATCAAGGTGGTGGATGCCATCCAGGCGCTGCTGCCGCAGCTCCAGGCCAGCCTGCCGGCCTCGGTGCAGGTGCAGGTGCTCACCGACCGCACCACCACCGTGCGCGCCTCGGTGGCCGACGTGGAGTTCGAGCTCATGCTCACCATCGGCCTGGTGGTGATGGTGATCTTCCTGTTCCTCCGCTCCTGGCGGGCCACCATCATCCCCTCGGTGGCGGTGCCGCTGTCGCTGGTGGGCACCTTCTCCCTGATGTATGCCCTGGACTACAGCCTGAACAACCTCACCCTGATGGCCCTCACCATCGCCACCGGCTTCGTGGTGGACGATGCCATCGTGATGATCGAGAACATCAGCCGCTACCTGGAGCTGGGGCTGAAGCCCATGGACGCCGCCCTGAAGGGGGCGGAGGAGATCGGCTTCACCATCCTGTCCCTGACCGTGTCGCTGATCGCGGTGCTGATCCCCCTGCTGTTCATGAGCGACATCACCGGGCGGCTGTTCCGGGAGTTCGCCGTCACCCTGGCCATCACCATCCTGCTGTCGGCCGTGGTGTCCTTGACCCTCACCCCCATGATGGCGTCGCGCCTGCTCAGGCACACCCCCGCCGAGCAGCAGGGCCGGTTCTACCGGTGGTCCGAGACCGTGTTCGAGCGGGTCATCGGCGCCTACGGCCGCTCCCTCACATGGGTGCTCGGTCGGCAAAAGCTGGTCCTGGGCATCGCGGCCCTGACCATCCTGGCCACCGGCTGGATGTACGTGGCGATTCCCAAGGGCTTCTTCCCGATCCAGGACACCGGTCTCGTCCAGGCCATCACCCAGGCGCCCGAAGCCACCAGCTTCGACGCCATGACCACCCGGCAGCGCGCCTTGGCCCAGATCGTCCTGCAGGATCCGGCCGTGCAGTCCCTGTCCTCCTTCATCGGGGTGGACGGCACCAACACCACCCTCAACAGCGGCCGCATGCAGATCGAACTGAAGCCGCTGGCCGCCCGGGGCGTGAACGCCAGCGAGGTCATCCAGCGGCTGCGCCCGCAGCTGGCCAAGGTCCCCGGCATCCAGACCTACCTGATGCCGGTGCAGGACCTGACCGTGGAGGACCGGATCAGCCGCACCCAGTTCCAATACACCGTGGAGGATGCCGACAGCGCCGAGCTGGAGACCTGGACCGCCAGGATCCTGGCCAAGCTGAAGACCCTGCCCCAGCTCCAGGACGTGGTCAGCGACCAGCAGCCCAACGGCAACGCCCTGTCCGTGGACATCGACCGGGTCACCGCATCGCGGCTGGGCATCACCCCCCAGGCCCTGGACGACACCCTGGACGACGCCTTCGGCCAGCGCCAGATCTCGACCCTGTACACCCAGACCAACCAGTACCACGTCATCCTGGAAACCGACCCCCGGTACCAGGGCCACCCCGACCAGATCCAGAACATCTACCTGCAGGGGAGCAGTTCGTCCAATTCATCCAGCTCGTCCAGTGGCTCGGCCACCGGTTCCCAGTTGACGACCAGCTCAACCAGCGGCGTCAGTTCCACCACGGCCACCAGCACCAGCCGCCCGATCCCCCTGGCGGCCTTCACCACCGTGAAGCCGACCCTGGCGCCGCTGACCATCAACCACCAGTCGCAGTTCCCGGTGGTGACCCTCTCCTTCAACCTGGCGCCGGGCGTGCACCTGAGCCAGGCGGTGGATGCGGTGAAGGCGGCCGAACGCGGCCTGAAGCTGCCGGTCGGGGTGGAGACCAAATTCCAGGGCACGGCCGCTTCCTATGAGAACTCGCTGTCCAACGAAGGCATGCTGCTGCTGGCCGCCCTGGCTGCGGTCTACATCGTGCTGGGGGTGCTGTACGAGAGCTTCATCCATCCCCTCACCATCCTGTCCACCCTTCCGGCCGCCGGCGTGGGCGCCCTGGTGGCCCTGGCCCTGTGCGGTCAGGATCTGGGCATCGTCGGCATCATCGGCATCGTTCTGCTCATCGGCATCGTGAAAAAGAACGGCATCATGATGGTGGATTTCGCCCTGCAGGCGGAGCGCGCGGAAGGCAAACCCCCCCGGGAGGCGATCTACGAGGCCTGCCTGCTGCGCTTCCGGCCGATCATGATGACCACCTTCGCGGCTCTGTTCGCCGGCCTGCCGTTGGCCCTGGGCACCGGCATCGGCGCGGAACTGCGCCGCCCGCTGGGCATCGCCATGGTCGGTGGACTGCTCCTCAGCCAGGTGCTGACCCTGTACACCACGCCGGTCATCTACTTGTGGTTCGATCGCCTCAGCCGGCATCTGCGGCCGGGGTCCAAGCTGCCCGCCGGGGGAGCGGAATGAACCTTTCCGAACCGGCCATCCGGCGCCCCATCGCCACCATCCTGCTCACCGCGGCCGTGGCCATCGCAGGCTGCATCGCCTTCCGGGTGCTGCCGGTGTCCTCCCTGCCCAAGGTGGATTCCCCGACCATCGAGGTGGACGCAAGCCTGCCGGGCGCAAGTCCCGAGGTCATGGCCGCGTCGGTGGCCACCCCGCTGGAACGGCAGTTCGGACACATCGCCGGGGTGACCGAGATGACCTCCCAGAGCTCCTCCGGATCCACCGACATCACCATCCAGTTCGATCTTTCCCGCAACATCGACGCCGCCGCCCGGGACGTGCAGGCCGCCATCAGCGCGGCGCGCAGCTACCTGCCCACCAACCTGTCTTCCGACCCCACCTACCGCAAGATGAACTCCGCTGACTCGCCGGTGGCCATCATCGGCCTGTCCTCCAGGAGCGCCGACAAGGGCGCCATGTACGACTCGGCCTCGACCATCCTGGTGCAGAAGCTGTCCCAGGTCAGCGGAGTGGGCCGGGTGCTGGTGGGCGGCTCCTCGCTGCCCGCCGTGCGGATCGAAGTGAACCCGCTGCAGCTGGCCCACTACGGGATCAGTCTCGCCGACCTGGCCAGTTTTCTCAAGCAACAGAACGCCCACACGCCCACCGGCAGCATCGCCGACGGCAGCACGGTCAGCTACATCCAGGTGCACGACCAGATCTCCAAGGCGGTGGACTACCGGCCGCTGGTCGTCGCCATGAAGAACGGCGCGGCGGTGCGCCTGTCCGATGTGGCCACCGTCCTGGACGCCACCGAAAGCGCCCACTCGGCCGGCTACGTGAATGGCGAGGACTCGGTGGTCCTGATCCTGTTCAAGCAGCCGGGCGCCAACATCATCCAGACCGTGGACCGGGTCAAGGCCATGCTGCCGCAGTTGCAGGCCTCCATTCCCCAGGGCCAGAAGCTCACCCTGGTGCTGGACCAGACCACCACCATCCGCGCCTCCCTGCACGATGTGGAGCGCACCCTGGTCATTTCCATCCTGCTGGTCATCCTGGTGGTGTTCGTGTTCCTGCGCAGCTGGCGGGCGACCATCATCCCCGGCATCGCGGTGCCGGTCTCGCTGATCGGCACCTTCGCCGTGATGTACCTGCTGGACTACTCCCTGGACAACCTGTCGCTCATGGCCCTGACCATCTCCACCGGGTTCGTCATCGACGACGCCATCGTGGTCATGGAAAACATCTCGCGCTACATCGAGGCCGGCATGGAGCCGCTCGAGGCCGCCCGCAAGGGCGCCCAGGAGGTGGGCTTCACAGTGCTGTCCATGACCCTGTCGCTGGTGGCCGTATTCATCCCCATCCTCATGATGGGCGGCATCATCGGCCGGCTGTTCCGGGAGTTCGCGGTCACCCTGTCCATCGCCATCCTCATCTCCATGGTGCTTTCCCTCACCACCACGCCGATGCTCTGCTCGCTGGTGCTCAAGCCCGCAACCGGGGGCCACGGCCGGCTCTACCGTGGGACCGAAAACCTGTTCAATCGACTGGTCGACTGGTATGGCCGCAGCCTGCGCTGGGTGCTGCGCGACCACGCCGGGCTGGTGGTACTGCTGCTGCTCGTGACCATGGGGCTGAACCTGCTGTACCTGGCCCGGGTTCCCAAAGGCTTCTTCCCGCAGCAGGACACCGGCGCGCTGATGGGCGGCATGGTGGGTCCGCAGGATGCCTCCTTCGCCAAGATGGACGGGGCGCTCAAGCGTGCCATCGCCACCGTCCGCGCCGATCCGGCGGTGAAGAACGCGGTGGGCTTCACCGGCGGCCGGGGCTCCTCCAACAGCGGCTTCATGTTCATCGCCCTGAAGCCCCTGGAGGAGCGCCACGTGAGCGCCGACGCGGTGGTGAACCGGCTTCGGCCCAAACTGATGGCCATCAAGGAGGCCCAGACCTTCCTCATGGCCGCCCAGGACCTGCACATCGGCGGCCGCCAGGCCAATGCCCAGTACCAGTACACGGTGCAGGCGGATTCCACCAGCGACCTGAAGAAATACGTTCCGACTCTCACCCGCGGCATGAAGCAGCTGGATGGGCTCGCCGACGTGGATTCCGACCTGCTGTCGGGGGGGCTGGACGCCTACCTCACCTACGACCGCGCCACGGCGGCCCGGCTGGGCGTCACCGTGGCGGACATCAACAACACCCTGAACAATTCCTTTTCCGAGGCGCAGGTCTCGACCATCTACAAGGCCTTGAACCAGTACCACGTGGTGTTGGAAGCCCAGTCGGCGTTCACCCAGGGGCCGGACGCGCTGCGGAACACCTTTGTGTCCGGGTCCGGCGGCTCCCCGGTTCCGCTGGATGCCATCACCAGCTACCAGGCCACCACCGGGCCGCTGTCCGTGAACCACACCGGCCTGTACCCGTCCTCCACCATCTCGTTCAACCTGGCCCCCAACGTCGCCCTGAGCGATGCCACCACCCGGGTGCACAAGCTGGAGGAAAGCCTGCACATCCCCAAGAGCGTGCACGGCACCTTCACCGGCGCGGCCCAGCAGTACCAGGCCTCCCTCAGCACCGAGCCGCTGCTCATCGCCGCCGCCATCTTCGCGGTCTACATCGTGCTTGGCATCCTGTACGAAAGCTTCGTCCACCCCATCACCATCCTCACCACCCTGCCTTCGGCGTCGCTGGGCGCGGTCATCACGCTCACGCTCTTCAATGCCGATCTGAACGTCATTTCCATCATCGGCATCATCCTGCTGATCGGGATCGTGAAGAAGAACGCGATCATGATGATCGACCAGGCGCTCCAACTGGAGCGCGAGCAGGGCATGCCCACCCAGGAGGCGATCTTCCAGGCCAGCCTGCTGCGCTTCCGGCCCATCCTCATGACCACCGCCGCGGCGTTCTTCGGGGCAGTGCCGCTGGCCTTCGGCACCGGCATCGGCTCCGAGCTGCGCCGGCCGCTGGGGCTCACCATCCTGGGCGGCCTGCTGGTCAGCCAGATCCTCACCCTGTACACCACGCCGGTGGTCTACCTGGTTTTTGACCGGCTCCGGCTGCGCTGCTCCCGCCTGCGCCTGCACGCCGCCGTTCCCCCCACCCCGCAGGAGGCGCCATGACATCCCAACCCACCACCCTCGCCGAACCTGCCGCCGCCCTCCGCTCCCGGGTTCCCCGTTCCGCGCTGCCCTGGGCCGCGGTGGCCGCCCTGGGGCTGGGCTTGCTCGGCTGCAACCCGGCGCCGAAGTACACCGTTCCCACCCTGCCGGGCAAACCCCCGGTGGCGTACAAGGAGAACCAGTCCGGAAGCGCCCAGGCCCAGGCCAACGGCTGGAAACAGGCCGACCCCAAGGACGCCATGCTGCGCGGCAAGTGGTGGAAAGTCTTCGGCGACCCCCAGCTCGACGCGCTGGAAGAGCAGCTGGTCATCGGCAATCAGAATATCAAGCAGTACTTCGCGAACTACATGGCGGCCCGGGCGCTTGTGCGCAATGCCCACGCCTCCCTGTTCCCCAGTGTCACCCTCGCGCCCAGCGCCAGCAACCAGGGCCATGGCCCTTCCGCAGCGACCACCAGCGGTTCGGGGCAGAGCTATGAACTTCCTTTGAACGTTTCCTGGGAGCCCGATCTGTTCGGCAAGATCAGCAATTCGGTCCGGGCTGACGCCCACGCGGCCCAGGTGAGCGCCGCCAATATCGCCAACGAAACCTTGAGCGAACAGTCCAGCCTGGCCCAGTACTACTTCGAGCTGAGAGGCCAGGACGCCATGCAGGAGCTGTACCGGCGGCAAATCGCCAGCTATGGCGAAACCCTGCGCTTGACCCAGGTTCTGTACCAGAACGGGATCGACTCGGAGCAGGACGTGGCCCAGGCAGAGTCCAACCTGCGCACGGCGGAAGCCAACGCGGTGGCCATCGGCACCACCCGGGCCCAGTATGAACATGCCATTGCCTTGCTGGTGGGGGAAGCGGCCGGGAAATTCTCCTTGCCGGTACAGCCCCTGAAGGCCACTCCCCCGTACATCCCCGCCGGCCTCCCTTCGCAGCTGCTGGAGCGCCGTCCGGACATCGCCGCGGCCGAGCGCACCGTGGCCGAGGCGAACGCCCTCATCGGGGTCGGCAAAGCCGCCTATTACCCCACCATCTCATTGACCGCCAGCGCGGGGACCGCGTCCTCCGATCTCTCCCGCCTCCTGGGCTACGGCGCGCGGTTCTGGTCGATCGGAGCCAGCGCGTCCGAGACCCTGCTGGATTTCGGGGCCAACAAGGCCAACGTCCAACGCTACGAGGCGCAATACGATGCCGACGCGGCCAGCTACCGGCAGACCGTGCTCAACGCCTTCAAGGAAGTGGAGGACTACCTGGTGGCCAGCCGGCAGCTGGCGGAACAGGAGGCGCGCCAGCACCTGGCGGTCCAGGCGGCACTGCGCTACGAGGTGCTCGCCGAGGTGCGCTACCGGACGGGGCTGGACGCCTTCCTGAACGTGCTCACCGCCCAGAACAGCGCCCTGGCCAGCCAGCAGACTCTGGTTACCCTGCAGACCAACCGGATGACCACCGCGGTGCAGCTGATCGCCGCGCTCGGAGGGGGCTGGAACGCGGCGGACCTGCCTTCGGAAAAGGAGGTGGCGGCCAAGCCTTAGAGGGTGTGTGCGAATTAGGAGGCACCGCCCTTCGGGTGATGGCAGCGGGCCCAGCATCTCGGCGTCAGGCTCGTCGGCCGATGACCCGCATCGGCTTTCCTCGCCTTCCTTGATCTGCCGGGCCCGGTGCTATCATCGCGGGGCCTCCTAATTAGCACACACCCTCTAAGAGGGTGTCTGCGAATTAACGGAGCTGAGCCCCCTTCCTTGAATTTGGAATCCAGCCTCCCAAATCCAATGTATCCATTCAGCCAAGTCGCCCTATTGAAGGAACTCGGGTTGAAGCGCTTTTCCTTTCCTCGGCGAACCTCCGCTACCTCGGCGTCCTCGGCGATAAGCAGTTCCCAGGCTTCGGTAGGGCCCATTGCCTATGCGCCGTAGCACTTATGTAAAATCCTCTCGCCGAGGTAGCGGAGGTTCGCCGAGGAAATGGATCAGGCTCGGCTTCCGAGGCTTTCCGCCGCTGACACGACCTCCCCGAACCTTTGGACAAGTAGCCGGATGAAGGCAATGTGGATCCAGGCGAGACTGCTTTCGACCGTTGCCTCGTAGTCCTTGCTGAGCCGGCGGTAACGCCCCAGCCAGCCAAAGGTCCGCTCAACGACCCAACGCCAGGGCAGGACCTTGAAGGCGGGGGCCACGAGTTCGGGGATGATTCCTTCAGGCGCCCACCGTTTGGTGTCGCCTTCATTCGGACGCTTTACGATCTCCAGGGCGATGCCTGATTCGCGCTGAACGATTTCCACACATCGTCCAGTGAAGCCGCTGTCGCCCCAGACCAGCGCGAGTCGTGGGTCTCGCATTTTAGCTTCAGCAATGATCGGAGGGCCGCCGTCCCGCTCTTGAACTGAGCCTGCTTGGATCTGGATCGCAATTGGCAACCCGAGGGTATCCACCACCAGGAAGCGCTTCCGCCCCTTTACCTTTTTCCCTGCGTCAAATCCGCAGAGCCCCCCTTTTCGGTCGTCTTGACCGATTGGCTATCAACAGATCCTGCGCTCGGCTGTGGATCCCGCTGTGACCGTTCCCTCCAAAGCATGTGCAGGCGTTCGTAAACTTTTTCGAGGAGACCTGCATTTCGTGCCCTGGCAAAGAAGGCGAAGACAGCCTTGTAGGATGGAAATTCTGCTGGGAGCATGCGCCAGGAGGCGCCGCTACGAACTTGATAAAACACGGCGTCCCACATCACACGCCGATCATGACTGGCTGGACACCCTCGCCCACCTTTGCGCTCCACCAGCGGTCCGAGCGCCTCCCATTCAAGATCGGTCAGGCTCGATGGGTAGCGCCCAGGCTCAGGTTCGCGCCGGTGAACGGCCCGATAGTGGGTCGCCCTTGAGGCTCCTGGCGTCTCCTCGGTGGTTATCGTCTTTTTTGCAGTCACCTTGGAGATGCCAAGGCTCTTCAGCGCTCGCGACCAGGCCATCAAGGAAAGCCGTTTCCCCGTCTGCGTTGCCATGGCCTCCGCAATCGCGCGCAAACTGATACTGGGATCAGCTTCCACAAGACGCCGTAACGTATCCAACTCGCTGCCCTCGATGATCTTCCGAGGTCTCCCCGGTTTCCTTTTCTGCTCTCGGTCCATGGGCATCCTCCCCGATGGACCTTTTTCTCATGGATTCGAGACAAGTCAAGTTAATTCGCAGACACCCTCTTAGAGGGTGTCTGCTAATTAACGGAGCTGAGCCTCCTTCCTTGAATTTGGAATCCAGCCTCCCAAATCCAATGTATCCATTCAGCCAAGTCGCCCTATTGAAGGCAATGTGGATCCAGGCGAGACTGCTTTCGACCGTTGCCTCGTAGTCCTTGCTGAGCCGGCGGTAACGCCCCAGCCAGCCAAAGGTCCGCTCGACGACCCAACGCCAGGGCAGGACCTTGAAGGCGGGGGCCACGAGCTCGGGGATGATTCCTTC
>JARLJS010000040.1 GCA_031291075.1 Nevskia sp.
AAATTTCGCAATGTTGTCGCGCACCCACTGGAGCGCCGCGATCTGGTCCATCAGGCCGTAATTGCCCGACGCATGGTGGGGCGACTCGGCCGTCAATTCAGGATGAGCCATGAAGCCGAGCAGGCCCAGCCGGTATTGCAAGGTCACCAGGATGACGCCGTGGCGCGCTAAGGGCTCGCCGTCAAAAGGTGGCTCGATGCCGCCGGCCCCGAGCGCGGAACCGCCCATGTTCGCGCCGCCGTGAATCCAGACCATCACCGGCTTCTGCGTGCTCGCCGGCCATTCGGAATTCCACACGTTCAGGAACAGGCAGTCCTCGCTGCCGAGGGCGGCGGCTTTTTCGTTCCAGCCGCCCGCCACCTGCGCGCAGGTCGCTCCGTAAGCGCTCGCGTCGCGAACGCCCTGCCATGGTTTTACCGGCTTGGGCTCGCGCCAGCGCAGGTCGCCCACCGGCGGCGCGGCAAACGGGACGGCCTGGAAGACCGCTCCTCCGGGCGCGCGCAGGAGACGGCCTTGAATGCGGCCGCCCGTGACGGCGACGATTGGGCCGTCCGCGGCGAGGGCCAGCGCGCAGCCGAATACAAGCATGAAAGGAATCGCCGCCGCGCGGCGCAAGCCGGGGACCGGCATTGGGAGAAAACGCATGAACCTGCCTCCTGCAATACTGGCGCGACAGAGGGTCGCGCTGCCGAAGCACCCGGGCACGCGGAGCGAATCCGGATGGCGGCGCTTAGAGGTCATGCTACAACGTGCGAGCGCCCCCGCGTTTGAGGGCCGACAAATCTCGTTCAACTACAGGCCGATATGGCGGGTCAGGCGCGTGGTGGGGCAGGCATTCAGCCAGTGCTTGGCGTTCAGCCCCGCTCCGGAAGGCACCGGTTGAAACCGGTGCGCAGACTGAAGTCCGCCCCACCACGCGCTCGCGAGTGTCCGGTGCATTTGGGGACGAGGTTGGCCGAAGCGCTAATGCTCCCCCCAAAGGGCGCACGTGCCACTAACGATATAATTCGCACTGAAGGACTCCATGAACGACTCAACCCGGCGTACATTCATCAAGGTGGCAGCCGCCGCGACGGCAGCGTCGCAGGCGCACATTTTTGGCGCGAATGATCGTATACGAATTGGCGGCATCGGCACCGGCGGGCGGGGCCAGTACCTGCTGAGCGTGCTCAATAAACTGCCCGGCAACGAGATTGTCGCGGTCTGCGACGTGTACGAGCCGAACCGCGCCAAGGCGAAACGCGACTCGGCGCCGAA